>JBKPDY010000089.1:0-6271 GCA_046728155.1 Actinomycetota bacterium | reverse complement strand
GGCCGCGTGGGAAGCCGCCGTCTGCTGGGACGACGAGTACGCAGTCAAGCGGCTCGCCGAAGTTCGAGCGGTCTGAGGACGCGTCCGAGGAGTAGAGCTATTGGCGGTCGAGTGCGCACATATGCCGCTGATCGTGCTCAGGCGTAGGTCCTGGGCGGGCCATCTGCAGCAACGCTCGGTACCGCCCGTCGGTGGTGCCGCCGAGCACACGACCGGCGGCGGCCGTGATCGGATCCGGTTCCCGTCATCACTTGCGTGTGTCGTCGGCTGATGAGCTACTCCGAAACGTGTCTGACGCGCCCGGTCTGGGCTCCAACACCACCACCGCGGTCTCGGACGAACGCCGCGCCGCATAGCCGTCCAGCTTCGGGTCGATCTCGCGCCAGCGGGCCCACAGCCGCAATCGCTCGCCGCCTGTTGCGGCGTGACCACGCACCAGCCGCCGCCCGTCGACCAGATCGACGGTCGCGTCCGGATGCGTCTGCAGGTTGAGCCACCAGGCGGGCTCACCCTCACCCCACCCGTTCATCGCCAGCGAGATCAGGTTCGGACCGTCATCGAAGTACCCGATGATGACGCTGCGCTGCCGACCGGTGCGGCGCCCGGTGGTGGTCAGCCGCAACGTGCCCCAGCCGTGGGCGCGTGGTCGCCACAGTCCGACCCGGCCGCCGAAGACTCGGTACACGCCCCGGTGGACCGACCAGGCCAGACGAATGAACCACCGCGGCGGAACCCGCGGTACTTTCGCCCCGTGCTCGACCGACATGGCGACCTCCCAAACACCTAGCTCGCTGCGGTCACGGACAGGACGCTAGCCGCAGCCGCGCGCAGACGGCAGAGCCGAACGGCCCGCCGATGCCCTAGGGCTGCATCACCTCATCGTCGGCCTCGCAGCGATACAGCCGGTCGAGCAATGCGCGCCCTAGTTGGATGAACAGGATCTGTCGGGTGCCCGCCATGACGATCCTCCTTGCGCCGCCCTCGTAATGATCCGTTTGATACCCGCTGCCGACCCCCGTGAAGCCCGGCATAGATGCTGTGGCCGTCTACTCGGCGGAACTCATGCTCGCCTCAAACCGCCGCCGGGCTTACGCCGAGCTCTCCGTGCGCGGGGCTCGTGCGGCGGCTTGAGCCTCGACGCCAATGGCCGCCGACGTCCCGCCGGCCGCAGAATATCCGCACATCGGCATGAGCGCGCACATCCAGGCAAACGATCAGCGGCAGAAGAGTGGGCTGGCTGAGGCGGTTCTGTGAGATCAGCGGGCCGCTGTAACCCGGCTCGCGGGTTTAGGGATGCTGGCTTTTGGCACAGTGATCTTCCTGTTCCTATTCGTACCTCGGCTCGGCCGCGTACATCGAGTGTTTCGTCCTCGCCGGCAGGCGGGCAACCGCGCCGCGGCCGGGCTAAGCGACGTGGCGGTCCGGGGGCTCGCGCACCTGCTCGCTGTATCGGACTTACCGAGCTAGCTGCGGCCAGCCCGCGAACCAGATCGCCGCGGAGATCCTGGCGCGTACCGACCCCGACGAGCGACTTGACCGGACCGGTATAGACGCGCTCGTCTCAAGCAGGTCCGGTCGTCTGGACCGCTCAGCGGCAGAGTGTGGATGCTGGGTCTCCGGCATGTGAGGTTGTCTCTTGTCATGACGGAGCCACGCAGATACACCGAAGCCAACCTGAAGATCGTTCCGCTGCGCAGTGCGCTCTAGCGACGACCGCAGATGTAGACCCGGTCGAGTTTGTCTGTTGTGGAGCTGCGCCGCTGGCGCTGATGGTCGGGCAGCCGACTTTGGTGGGGCTAGCGCAGTGTGATCACGTTGCCGGTGATGAGCGCAGCGGCGTCCGAGGCGAGGAAGGCGATGACCTCGGCAACCTCGGCCGGCGTGGCGACGTGGATCAGCGTTCCGCTGGCGGCAACGGCTTCCCGCACGGAGTCGGTGACCCAGCCGGTGTCGGTCACGGGCGGGTGCACCATGTTCGCCGTGATGCCGAGGTGGGCGAGCTCGAACGCTGCGGACATCGTGTAGTTGGTTTGTGCCGCCTTCGCCGCGCCGTAGGAGACCTCCTCGGGGAAGCCGAGATCGCCGCCGGAGGTCAGTCCGATGATGCGACCCCACTGGGATCCGCGCAGAACATGCCGGCGGGCGAACTCAGCGATGAGCAGGGCCGGGGCCATGGCGTCGACCCCAAATTGCGCCGAGTAGGTAGCGGCGCTGACCGGCTGGAGTCTGCGGCCGTGTCGGTCCTTTGAAGTAGGGGTGAAGGAGTCCTGAACCCATCCCGTGGCGTTATTGATCAGGACATCGACAGGCCCGAGGTGCGTCTCCGCGGTGTCGAACAGGCGCGCCGGCGTGGCGGAATCGCGAAGATCCGCTTCGGCGGCTACGGCTCGGCCGCCGGCGGCACGGATCGCAGACTCGACGTGTCCTGCGTCAGCCGCCCGGTGGTGGCGGTACGCGTCGGGGACTGCGGCGTCAAGTGGATCCTCGACCCGCCAGTAGGCGCACAGCACGGCACATCCGGCGCCGGCCAGGGCCAACGCCGTTGCGGCTCCAATCCCATGGTTCGCACCGGTCACGATCGCGACATGGGTGGCGTCATTCGCCTGTATTGAGCCTTCCGACACCTTGACACGATTGCACAAGTCCGGCCTGGGGCAAGGATTGACGAGCCCCTCGCGGTTGCGCCCGGGGGCCATTAGGCAGAGGCCGTCTTGATCCCGATCAAGTCGCCACGCCTAGATCATCTGTAACCCATGTCCTGGGACAGAACTTTCAAGCATGTCCCGGGGCTAAACACGATCTTGGCATCTGGTGCCCGAGTCCGGATGATGCGTGATGTCGTGGCATCAGGCGACGCCTTGCATGATCGCTTCAGACGCGCGACTCGCGGCATGTTAGTGCGGCGCATGGACCGCAGAGAGTGATCTCGAAGACGGGAGGACCTTGTCAGAGCTTTCCACACGGTGCAACCGTCCGGTGCCCTAGACGGCTAGACACCTCCGCGACGAACCCCGAGGCGAGCGGGGGCCAGTTCCAGAACTGGAATCCCAGATAGCCGAAACCCCATGGCGGGCTCCAATGCCACTCGTTCAAGCCCATCGACCGCGCGCAGTGCTCGCAGACGCGAACACCACTCTCGCCCGAATACCAGGCATCGATACTCTCAGCAAACCGGTGCCAGGAATCTTCGTCACGGCGGTCTACGACCCGAGCCCCACAGTACGGACAGACGACCTGCTCGACGCCCATCGAATAGAACACCGTACGCCCGGTGATCACGCTAAGGCCGTTCGTTCTCAGGTCGTACAGGTGCGGGTCCGGCTGGATGACCGCGGCCGCATAGTTCCGCCCAGGGGCATACCCGTCACCGGCCAGGACACAGTCGGTCGGCTCGGCCACGACGATGTTTCGCTCAACCAGCCAGGCCATCACCTCGGCCGCCAGGCGGTCGGCCTTCTCGGCCGTTGCCTCGATATCGGCAATGATCTCGAACCAGTCGCCCATCACAGCCTTCCTAGTCGAGCCGTCGACTGGACATCATGCCAGCACCAGCCGTTGACGCGATTTCCCGCGAAGTGATGAGGGCAGTCGGTCGGCACGAGCGCGTCGCGCTCATCTCGGCTACTTGTTAACTGGATCTACGACCGCAGCCGGGCCAGGCTAGGTCGAGGTGGTCGGTGGGTCGCTCTCATTTCGGCTGTCCACAGCGGGTTGGTGTGACTCTCATTTGGCGTGCGCCCGCCGGCCACCGCGGCGCGGAGAGGCTCAAGACGGGTATGCCCCGCTCGAAGTAGCGTTGCCCTCCTCGCCATGTCCACAGTGGTACGAGCGAGGGAGTTCAGCATGGGACGCGTCATCGTCGGCATGGATCCGCACAAGCGGTCGGCCACCATTGAGATCATCGACCACAGCGAGAAGGTCCTCGCGCAGGGTCGGTTCGGAACCGACCGCGACGGCTACCGGACGATGCTCGCCGTCGGCCGCCGTTACCCGGATCGGCTCTGGGCGGTGGAGGGCTGCAACGGCATCGGACGGCACATCGCCCAACGCTTGGTCGCCGACGGCGAGACCGTCGTGGATGTGCCGGCGAAGCTGTCCGCTCGGGTGCGGGTGTTCGCCACCGGCCAGGGCCGCAAGACCGACCCGGTCGACGCCCACAGCGTAGCCGTGGTGGGCCTGCGCACCTCCGGGCTGCGCCCTGTCACCACCGACGACACGACAGTCGCGCTGCGGCTGCTGGTGGATCGTCGCGACGGACTCGGCCGGGCACGTACCGAGACCATCAGCCGTATCCACAAGCTGCCGCTCGAGCTGGTACCGGGCGGGGCGAAGGTGTTCCTGTCCGCACCACAGGCGCGGGCACTGCTCACCACCGTCCGGCCACGCGACATCGTCGGACGCACCCGTCGGCAGCTCGCATCCGAGCTCATCACCGAACTCGTCGTGATCGACAAGAAGATCAAGGCCGCCAACGTGCAACTGACCGAACTCGTTGACGCCACCGGCAGCAGACTCCAACGACTCAACGGGATCGGTCCCTCCGGCGCCGCCCGCCTGATCAGCGACATCGGTGACGTCGCCCGCTTCGCCACCCCCGGCCACTTCGCGTCCTGGAACGGCACCGCCCCCATCGAGGCGTCCTCCGGCGACCAACGCCGCCACCGCCTCTCCCGGGCCGGGAACCGGCGCATCAACCGGGTCCTGCACATCATGGCCGTCGTCCAACTCCGCCACGACACCGACGGCCGCGCCTACTACCGCCGCAAACTCGCCGCGGGCAAGACCCCCATGGAAGCCATGCGCGCCCTCAAACGACGCCTGTCCGACCTCGTCTACAAACGCATGGTCAACGATGCCAAGGCCGCCCGGACGGGCCCGGGAGGACACACGGGAGCGACTCTGCAATCCAGCGCGGCCGGCCCAATCCCGACGGCCGGCACTTCGGATCAGTCACAGCCCGGACCCGCAAACCGCCAGCCCTAGAACACGACCGCCCACCGTTGCCGCACCAACTAATGATCACCCCGGTGTGGATGCTGAGCTTGCCCAGGGAGATGAGGGATCTCCTCGGTCAGGCAGTCTGCGACCAGACGTCGGTTCTCGTCCGGTGGCAAGGGGTCGCGTCGGCGACCGAGCGCAGCGAGGCTTGTCCCTTGCCACCGGACGAGGTTCGTCGTATGCCTTCGGTGCCCGACCGAGGAGGACCCCCGATGCCCATCTCCGAGGGAAGGCCGGGGTTCGGGGCGGAGCCCCGACTGCAACGACAGCACACAGCGCCCCAGAACACCATTCCTCGCCGGCCTCTTGACACAGAGGGGAGCCTGCTTCTGCCGCGCATGCGGTGCCGGGGCGGTGGCCGACGAGTTGGATCGCCTCAGGACGGGGCCCCCCGGAGCACCTCAGCGGTCCGCACCTTTGACCCTCACCGAACTGAGCCACCACCGAGCGGCGTGGGCCGACCTCACCACCTCAAACCAGATCATCCCCACGCCGCGCCCTGCCAACAGCGAGCGGGGAGCACCACTGTGCCGGGCCCAGCGCGTACGGTGCCATCCCATGGGCCTATTCCTAGCCGTATCGGCGTTCCAAACTGAGCAGGCGGGTCAGGTTCTAACGGCCGTCGAAGGCTTCTTCGATCTACACGGATTGCCGGCACAGAGAGTCGAGGTCGACCAAGCGGACGCCGACGACCAGGGTCGCAACGAGGTCCTGATTTACGCGGCGACCAACGGTTGGACCGTCGCGTTGTGGCCGAGCTTCTTCTTCGATCTGCCCGCCGCCGAGTTCATCTCCCGATCGCTCGGCACCCTTGCCAGCACGGTGCACATCTATGACGGTGACTACTGGGCCCATGCCCTCGTCGACGACGGCCGAGTCGTGGATAGATGCGCACAGGTCCCGGGTTACTTCGTCGAGGACCGAGCCGAGCTGGCTAAGCTTTCTCGCAAGTGGCGCGGTGACCCGACCATCGTGGCCGAACTGACGCGCACCCAAGTCGCGGACATCTTGCCCTACCTGGTTAGTCTCACGTTCACCGACGATGGCCTGTTCCTGCTGGACGGCCACGAACCCGGCAAGGCCTTTCCAGACGATGAGTTCGAGCGCGACGACCCATGGGTGTTCGTCGACTTCTGGCGACGACTTGGTATCACCTACCCATCCGAACATAACAGCGTCCACGCACGGATACGGCTGGCGCCGGATTGGTCGAAGGTCCTGCCCTCGGGAGATCGTGACCTATAACTCGATCTTGATTGCTCCGTAGCAATGC
>JBKPDY010000088.1:0-35597 GCA_046728155.1 Actinomycetota bacterium | reverse complement strand
AGCAGACACTTATCGCGACCGCAGTCAAGCAGGCGCTTGATGTCTCCTACCCCTGCGAGATCGAGCTGGTCGTCGTCGATGACGGCAGCACGGATCGCACACCCGATATCCTGGCCGGTCTCGCGGACTCGCGGCTGAACGTCATCGTGCAGGAGCGGAACCAGGGGAAGGGCGCCGCGATCCGGACCGCGGCGGCCCGGGCCACCGGCGACTACCTTGTGATCCTCGACGCGGATCTCGAGTACGACCCGCAGGACATCCCGCGCCTGCTCGAGCCGGTGCTGGACGGCCGAGCCGAACTCGTGTACGGCAGCCGTACCTTCGGCAGCCACAGCGCCTACTCCTTCTGGTACGTCATGGGCAACAAGGGTGTGACCACCGCGGCCAACATGATCTACAACTCGTACATCTCAGATCTTGAGACGTGCTTCAAGCTCATGCCGACCGCGCTGTACCGCAGCCTGAACGTCCGGTCACATGGCTTCGGCATGGAGGCTGAGATCACCGGCAAGCTGCTGCGACGCAAACTGCGGCCCTATGAGGTGCCGATCTCGTACCGGGCTCGCAGCCGCGAGGAGGGCAAGAAGATCACGTGGCGGGACGGGGTCGAGGCCATCTGGATTCTCCTGCGGGAGCGGTTCCGGCGCCTCCCGGAGACGCCGCCCGCGCCGGTCGAGCCCGGTTCCTCGCACTGATCCATGCGGAACCGGCACGCGCTGATCGCAGCGGCGACGGTTCTGGTCGTTGGGCTGATCGTCGTCGCGGCCGGCGTCTGGTTCCGTCCGTCCGGCTCCGCGCCCGCGGGGGCGGCGACACCAGGGCCGTCGGTGAGCGCCACTACGCTCCGGGCGAGCCCGTCGGCGACATGTAGCACGTGGGGCTGCGTCCAGGACGCTCGGTTCGCCGCGGCTGCCGCGTACATCAAGAAGATCACCAACGGTCACGTCGGCATCGAGGTGAAGGATCGGCTGACCGGCGCGGTCTGGCTGGGCGGCGAGCCGACCTACCGGATCTGGGCCGGATCCACGCCCAAGCTGGCCTTCGCCGTGGCACTGCGTGAACGGTCCCGCGACAGGGTGATCACGTTGGACGCCGCGGCCTACAGCGAGATCGAAGCAATGCTGCACTCGTCGGACAACGAAGCGGCGGACACGCTCTGGAACCGGTACGCCAAGGGCAACCCGGCGGCCTGGATGAACACGTTCAGGTCCAGATACGGGATGACGACCGCCTCGTACGTGAGCGGGTTTCCCAGTCGATGGGGCTTCGTCAAGTGCACTCCGAAGGACCTGGCCGCGCTGATGACCTACATCCTGGAGCGGCTGGGTTCGGCCGATCGGACGTACATAGTCAACGCCATGCGCTCGGTGGCGCCGATCCAGCAGTGGGGCGTCTGGGGCGCGGGTTCGGCCGAACGGCCCGGCGTCAAGGACGGTTGGTCGCGCGAGCTGGATTCGGGAAAGTACCACCAGATCACCGCAACAGTCGGGTTCGCCGGGCCGGACGAACGGTACGTTGTGGCGGCCATGTACCACCAGAACCCGGGCGGAGACACCCTGCGCCGCGGGGTACAGGTGCTGACCGATCTGGCGGCGCTCGTCTTCGCCCAGCCGGTGCCGGCGCCCGCCGTCGTCCCGCCGGAGGACAGCAACGTCTAGCAGGCCGTTGAGGCGCACACCTAGCTGGGCACCGCGGCGGTGATCGCGGCACGCAGGCCGGCGGGGTCGAGACCGTGTGCGCGATGATGGTCGGCGATCGTCCCGTACCGGTGGGTGTCATGGCGACCAACCCCGAGACTTAACAGGCGGTGCGGAACCGCTGCGAGCGCGAGCGATACGACGTGCGCCGATGTGCCGGCGAGGTAGGGCTCGACGAGTACGACGAGCGGCGGTGGAGCCAGTTCCCAGGCGAGTTCCCTGGTGGCGGCGGCGTCCCACGGGCGCGGTGTGTTGGTGTACGCGATCGTCAGGTCAAGCCCGGCTGTTGCGGCCAGTACGGGCGCCAGCATCGGCCCCACCGCGACCACGAGGGCCTGCGTGCCGCGCCGGAGTACGGTCAGCCGTCCGTCCGTCGGGTGTGGATCGTCGTTGCGGTTTTCGGCCAGGCGGACGTAGACCGGCGCATCGTGCCCGACGGCGGCCCGGAGAATCGGACCCACCTCGTCCGGGTGGCCGGGTACCTGGACCGTCCACCCCTCGAGGGTGTCGATGAGCGCGACGTCGCCTGGGCTGTGGTGGGTGCGCCCCGACGACGAGGCGTCGTACGACGCACCGACACTGACCAGGACAGCCCCGATTCCTTGATGGCTGATGTCCAGCTTGACCTGTTCCCAGGCGCGTTCCACCAGGAACGTGGCGTAGGAATGCGCTATCGGCCGCAGACCGGTCAGGGCGAGGCCGCCGGCAACGCTGATCATCAACTGCTCGCGGATCCCGACATTGACCGCGCGCTCGGGGTGCCGCCGGATCACCGGTTGCAGGGCAGCGGCCGAGATGTCGGCCACGACGAGCGCGGTGCGCGGGTCCTCGTCCAGCAGCGCCTCCGTCGCGGCGTAGAACGCATTTCGCATCAGCCTTCGCTCCGCTCCGTGCACGCCACCACGACGCTGGGGCGGGTCTCGCCGTACGTGCGCAGCGCCTTCTCGATCTCGGCGTGGTCGCGTCCGTCCACATCGGACGCGTCCCAGCCGTTGACGCTGAATCTGGTCGCGATGCCGCCCGGCCAGCCGTGGGTGGCGGAGTCGTTGTCCACGACAATCGCGGTCAGGTTGGTCAGACCGACGGCACCGGCGTACGCGATCGCCTCGTGGTTGGAGCCCTCGTCGAGTTCGGCGTCGCCCACCAGTACGTAGACGCGCGGCCGCAGTAGCCCCTGCGCCCGCAAACCCAGGGCGATGCCGACGCCGAGCGGCAGGCCATGCCCGAGCGACCCCGACGAGACCTCGACGCCGGGAACCCGCAGTCGGTCCGGGTGATGGCCGAGCGGGTTGTCCCACGTGGCCATGTCGTCGAGCCACTCTGCCGGGATGAACCCCTTCGCCGCCAGGACGGCGTAGAACGCCGCCGGCCCGTGTCCCTTGGAGAGTAGAAATCGGTCGCGGTCGTCGTCGGCGACGGTCTGCGGGGTGATCCGCAGAACACGGTCGTACAGGACCCACAGTACATCCAGTGTGGACAGTGCGCTGGGCTCGTGCTTCTCGTCCCCCGTCATGCGGTTCAACAGCTGGTCGAGGTTCATGCGGTGTATCGTCCTACATAAAGTTAACTTGAACTCAAGAGTCCGGGGCCTGCTTGACAGCAAGGGCGCCCGATTGACGCTTTCGGTATGGAAGGGGCACGCTTTGACAGCCGAGACCCTGACCATTGGAGAGCTCTCCGCCCGCAGCGGGGTCGCACCGTCGGCGTTGCGCTTCTACGAGGCCCGTGGATTGATCCAGGCCGCCCGCAGCGGCGGAAACCAGCGCCGCTATGCCCGGGCTCAGCTGCGCCGCGTCGCCTTCATCCGGATCGCCCAACGGGTAGGGCTGTCCCTGGACGAGATCGCTCAGGCGCTGGACACCCTGCCGGGTGGCCGGACCCCGACCAGGGCCGACTGGACGCGACTCTCGGCCGCCTGGCAGGCTCGCCTGAATGAGCAGATCGGACTTCTGGAGCGCCTGCGCGACCGGCTGACCAGCTGCATCGGGTGCGGCTGCCTATCCTTGCAGCGATGCCGCATATCCAATCCGGACGATATCCTCGCGGCCGACGGGCCTGGTCCCAGCTTCCTGCTCAACCCGTGACGCCGGGGCGTTTGCCCGGACAGTCTGCCAAGGACATCGTGTGTATGCCGGCACGGTGCTCCCGCTGCGCCGCCCGGTACGCCGCCTCGGACAGCGGCCGCGCTCACGGCGATAGCAGGAGGATCTTCCCGACGTGGTCCGAGGTCTCCATCACCCGATGGGCGGCGGCCACATCCGGCATGGGCTTGCGCTTGTAGATGACCGGCCGGACGCTGCCCGCCTCGATGAGAGGCCAAACGTGCTCGCGTACTCCAGCGACAATGGCCGCCTTCTCCTCGGCCGGGCGTGCCCGCAACGACGTGGAGCTGATGCTCGCCCGCTTACCCATCAGCGCACTGAGGTCGAGCTCGGCGACCCGACCGCCCTGCATACCGACGACGAGCAGCCGTCCGCCGGTAGCAAGCGCGGCGACGTTACGCTCGAGGTACGACGCTCCCATGATGTCGAGGATGACGTCCGCTCCGTGTCCGTTCGTCGACGTCTCGACCGCGGCGACGAAGTCTTCGTCGAGGTAGTCGATGGTGATGTCGGCGCCGAGCTCGCGAAGGACTGCGTGCTTGCTCGGCCGGGCGGTCGTGAGCACCCGCGCACCATGCGCCGCGCCGAGCTGGATCGCCATCGTGCCCACCCCGCTTCCGCCGCCGTGCACCAGCAGCGTGTCCAAGGGGCCGAGGCGGCCGTCGACGAAGACATTGGACCAGACCGTACAGGCGGCCTCGGGAAGGCCCGCCGCGTCGACGACGCTCACCCCGACCGGTACGGGCAGGCATTGACCGGCGGGCACGGCCACGAGCTGTGCGTATCCGCCGCCCGATAGCAGCGCGCACACCTCGTCGCCAACACTCCACTGGGTGACCCCGGGACCAAGCGCGGCGACGGCACCCGAGCATTCAAGGCCTGGAATCGGCGACGCCCCCGCCGGCGGCGGATAGAACCCGGCCCGTTGCAAGAGGTCGGCCCGGTTGACCCCGCTCGCCGCGACATCTATCAGCACCTCGCCTGGCCGGGGTGAAGGGTCGGGTACCTCACCCCAGGTCAGCACCTCCGCGCCCCCTGGACGCGCGATCGTCACCGCGTACACAGACCCATCTTGCCGCCTGAAGCGGTAGGTGGGTGTAAGTCGGGTCACCTTGTTTCACCGACGCGTGCCTTTATGTCCAACGCAGGCCGGTGATCCGCTCGTACGCCTCGATGTACCGCGCCCGCGTCGCCTGGACGACGTCGGCTGGGATCTCCGGAGCCGGCGACGTCCGGTCCCAGCCGGTAGAGATTGCCCAGTCCCGGACCATCTGCTTGTCGAACGGGTACTGCACCCGACCGGGCGCATAGTCCGCCGAGGACCAGAACCGGGACGAATCCGGGGTGAGCACTTCATCGGCGAGGATCAGAGCGCCGTCCGGTGACCGTCCAATCTCGACTTTCGTATCGGCGATGATGATCCCACGCTTCGCGGCGAGCTCGGCCCCGCGGGCGTACACCTCCATCGTGATCCGCCGTAACTCCTCGGCGGTCCGCCGTCCCTCCTGCGCGACCACCTGGAAGAAGGTCATCGGCGCGTCATGCTCGCCCAGCGGCGCCTTCGTGGTCGGGGTGAAGATAGGCGTCGGCAGGCGGCTCGCCTCCACCAGACCGTCCGGGAGCGGGATGCCGCAGACGGCGTGGTCACGTTGGTAGTCCTTGAGGCCGGAACCAGTGAGGTAACCTCTGGCGACGCACTCGACCTTCACCATGTCCAGCCGCCGGCACCGGACAGCGCGCCCGGTCCACTCCGACGGAACGTCTGTGGCGGAGACGATGTGGTTGGGCACGATGTCGGCGAGTCGGTCGAACCACCAGAGGGACAGCTCGGTGAGCACCTTCCCCTTGTCGGGGACGGGCGTCGGAAGGACGACATCGAAGACGGAGATCCGATCGGACGCGACCAGGACCAGGTCGTCCCCGTCGGCGTAGACGTCGCGCACTTTGCCCGAGTGCACCAGCTCCATGCTGGCAACGCTACCGGCGTACGGGTGCGAACCAGCCACTCGGGTGGGCCGCCACGGTGGGATTCGGGAGTCTGGCACGCTGGCGGTGGACGGTGGACGTGGTGTCCGGCCGGGAGGGTTCGCCTGGTGGCCGATGGAGGCGGTCTTGAAAAGCGGTAGCCGCCCCGTTCTGAGAGCGACGCGCCGGACCCGCCGATCCTGCACGCAGCGAACCTGCTCGTGGAACGCATGGACCAGAGCTCGTCTACCGGTGACATCGTGTCGCACATGCGCGAGCGAATCTCCGCGGCGCGTCTGTTCGTTGCCGATGTCACGGGCGCGAACCCCAACGTCTATCTGGAGGTCGGCTTCGCTTGGGCAACGGAATCCCGACGGTCCTCGTCTGCCGCGATGTCGACGAACTGAAGTTCGACCTCCGCGGCCACCGCTGCCTTTCGTACACCAATATTGTCGAGCTGCAGCGCAAGCTCACCAAGGAGATCGTCGCCCTACTGCGTATGATCAGGTAGGTCGTTGGTGTCCGGCGTCAACCGCGTTGCCAGAGCCGGTCTCGCGCTGATGTGTGACCTGGCGAGCCTTCTACCTGCGGTAACGCGAACGCTTGCGCCACGGGTGACCGTGTTTCCCCGCTGTTGCCCGCCCCATCTGGCACGGATTGGGCACGATGCAGACTGTGCCAAGAATCTCATGGAAGTTGATGGATCAAGTGTGCCAGAGCGGGGAGAATCAGTCGTGACGCGTCGGTGAACCAATCGACCTGCCTTACCATCTTACCGATGGCTAACGATGGAGCAGCCAAGGTCGCGGATGAAGTTTTACACGTGCTGCAGCCTCCGTTAGATTCGGATCGTGGCAACGCGAATCGCGCGCAGGACTGTCGATCTCTCTGCGTACCCCGACCTTGTCGTGATCTACCTAGGCATGCGCGTGCAGAGTCTGCGGGGCCTGCGCACGTTGTTCAGTTTCGGGCCTCGTATCGCGCAATCTGTCGAGGCGAAACCAGACGGACTGCTGCTGCATGAGAATGTGTTCTGGTCGCTCTTTCCGCCGCACGCTGGAATGCGCCAGTACTGGCGCAACTTCGACTCGCTCGAACGCTGGGCCCGTTCCCTTCCGCACCAGCAATGGTGGCGTGACTTTCTGCGCGACCGTGGCGGCACGGGGTTCTGGCACGAAGCGTACATGATGCGCGGCGGCATGGAGGCCGTGTACGTCGATGTCGCTAAGGACATCGGGTTCGCGAGCTTCGCTCCGGCTGAGCCGGCCCGTGGCGCGATGTTCTCCGCTCGGCGACGTGCTCGCCGCCAGGGCGAAGAAACGCTACCGCCGCCGGTGCCAGAAGAGGATCTCTATCCCCGCTGATAGTGCGCACATCGACTCTCGCACGCCGGGCGCGGCGTCCAACGGTTCCAGGGCGTCGGCGGCGGTGAGGTCGTCGAAGCAACCAACGTGGCCATACCGGATTAATATTTATTGATCTTGGTGCTTGTGTCACAGCGGTCGGGCGCCAGGATTGTCTGGAGCTCGGTCACCCACGTATCGCGGGGGCCGTCACAGTCGATGTTGAGCTCCCGATCGAACGACGTTGCCTGTTCACCGGCCTGGTCGATCCACTCGTGAACCGCGCGGAACGCGTCGGCGAACTGCTCCGGAGCGCCACGCACGACCGTCGTCGCGGCGCGCTCTACGGCCGGCAGTTCGATCGTTCTCAGACCATCGCCTTCGATGGTCACTCCCCCCGGGACCCGGAGCGCCGTCGTGAGCCGAAGGGGTCGGTCTTCGTCACCCGTGTCCTCGTACAAGGCGAGGGACAACCCGTCAAACCCCACATGGTGCTGTGCCAGCGCGGCGTGCAGCTAGGGATACATCCGCGCGCAGGCTTCGCCGATCTCCTCAACGCCTGCGAGATTCTCGCTCAACGCGACGATCCGCATGGGCTCAAGCCGTTTAACGATCACTTCATAGTCTGCCATCGGTCCCCCTTCGAGTTGCGCAAGCCGGATCTCGACCCGCGTGAGCTGTTCGGTCTGCGCGGCGAGCCGGACGCGGGCTTCGGCTTGGCGCAACCGCAGGATTCCCCGGAGCTGTTCCACCGTGACGTCGTCATCGATCAGCTGACCGACCTCCGACAACGGCACACCCAGGTCGCGCAGGACGAGGATGCGGTGCAGCCGCAGGACCTGGTCGGGCGTGTAATACCGATAGCCGGTGAGCGGATCGACGCGACCTGGCTTAAGTAGACCGAGGTCGTCGTAGTGCCGCAACGTGCGCACCGATACCTGCGCGAGGCGCGCCACCGTACCTATCCCGTACATGCCAACTAGCCAACCAGCTTACGCAACGGAAGAGTCAAGAAGGTTTCCCCTTTAAGGCGTCCCGATGTTGCCCGCCCGTCTGGCGCGGGTTGGGCACGACCGTTCCGTGTCAAGGATCCGATGGCCATCGTTGTCCTGCATCGGCGCAAGCATTGACACGCAGATCAGTCCGGCACGGATCGTCGGCGGCCGCCTGTGTACGATGCGTGGCCGGTTCGCAACTCCTCTGCGAAGCGGGCTGCCACGAGGTCGAACACGGCCCCGCCTCGGTCCATCTCGCAGGCAGCGTCAGCCAGCGGGAGCGAGACCTGGTCGTCGTATCCGGTGAAGTTGGTGCGCTCCTCGATCTGCAAACCCACCTGGTATCTGAGCGCGAGCACGGCGTCGGCCCCAGCTCCGGTGAAATGGTACGGAATGGTGATCGCGACCTCCCCTCCCAAGTAGCTCACCTGTATTCCGGCGGGCTCGTGGGTCAGTTCACGGTGGCCCGCCGTCGCGAACTCATCCAGATGTCCGAGCACCTCGCGGGCACGAGCCAGAACGCGGCTCCATACATCCAGGTCAGCTCGTGGGTCTGCTGGATGTCTCCGCCCACCGCATGGATCGCTTCTGTGAGTGTCTGTCCAGGCCCCACGACCGCAAATTTAAGGTCATAACTCACGACGATGAGGCTAGCCGGTAGGCGTTCCGCCAAGCGTCACATGGCACCGGGCGCTGGCGCTCAACCTCGTTAGGTCAAGACCGATGACGGTCGAGCTGGTTCGGGTAGCACTCACGTAGTGCTCCGCCTCGGGCAGGCATGCGGCCGCAACGACTGCAAGGATCTCGTCTGCCCTTCACGCGCTCGACGAGACGAGCGCCCGGATTCGAGGGCTGTCGCGGTTTGACCGGTGGCGTCGTCGAGGTTGCCGACGCGGGTCAGGGCGAGGGCGAGGTCCAAGCGGGCGGTGGCGATTCTGCGTGGACGCAGCCCTCCGTCGCGGCCTGATTCGAGCGAGCCCTTCGATAGGCCGGAGCGCTGATCGTGCCTGGCTCCGGTCCCCCGAGCCTTGCCCAGGAACGTCCCTCTTGGGCTGAGGCCTGGATGAAGGCAGAGCCATCGCGCGGTGCGACCCTATGTGCGGACTGAGACAGATCGACCGTACGCGCTGCCGTACCCCGGCCCCCGCGGCCGATTGATCGGGTGCAGTGGAAGCTGCCGAGGTCGCAGCCACGGTTGATCGCCGCGTGGTGGGGGAATCCGGATCAGGTGAGGGCCATCCTCCAGCCTGTTGGTCAACAAGGCCGGACGGGAAGACGGTTCGTCGCTTTCTTTGGCTGCGTGTCCTTTTGCGGGAATGCGGCCGTCAGAGGCGCTGGACCTTCGGAGGGCGAACTACGTCTTTGCCAACCAGAGGTTGGGCCCCGGATCGACCTGGTGACCAGCGATCCCCGTGCGGGCAAGGCACCGACGGACGACGGTCGGGCCCGGAAGCGGCGAGGCCTCAGCGTCGTGGACAGGCGGAGACTCGATCGGTGCCGATCCTCCCGAACTGGTCCGCTTGCTGCGATCCACTTAGAGCAGTGCGGGACCGCCGATGACGGCAGGCTGCTCCGCGGGAGTCGGCGGCGAGATCCACGACAGTCACTATGCCGCATTTTGGAGAAAAGCGCGTACTGCAGCCTTGCAGGGCGACAGAGCCAACGACCGGGTCGAGGCCGCACTCGCCAGCCGCGTTCGGTCTGGCACACTGGTGCTGGGCGTGGAGGCGGCCTCGGCCACCAATCCGCCCGCCGCGGGACAGCCACGGAACGCCGGCCAGGTTAGGACGGCATGATCGAGGCGTTTCCGCAGATCCGGAGGGCTCGCCTAGTGGCCGATGGCGGCGGTCTTGAAAACCGCTTCAGGGGCAACCCTGACGTGGGTTCGAATCCCACGCCCTCCGCCGAAACCCGTTGTGTCGCAACGGAAGTGCGTGCTGCTCGACCTGCTCGCGGGTCTCAATGTGGCTCGCTGAGACCCGCCGTCGCTCACCATTTGGGGGCCATAGGGGGCCAGTCGATCATGGCGGCTGTACCGATCGGGCCCCGCCTTCGTTCGCGTCGAAGATCGACCTAATGCCCTGGCAACGCGGGGCGGCGGTCTTGGCCGGCCACGAAACGCGTCAGTCATCCTGTTAGGCGGCTCGGGGCGGTGCTGTAACACCGGCCCCCGAGCCTTGACGGAGAGGCATCCTCGGCCCATGCGCAACCTATCGAACGAAACTGTTGAACGAACATCTTCATCGGCGGTGTACCCGCCACCCGACCACACCGCAAGCACGGCTGCGCCAACGATCTCGTCACCCGGGTGGCTCGTGCCCGGCGGCAGCGGCATAGGCGTGTCTCGCCGCCATGATCACATTGAGCCGAGCGTGTAGCGACGGACCGACATGAGACGCTTGCTCGCCGAGCACGACATCGCAGGCGTCTACCGCCTGTTACAACGCCACGGCGTGTCGCAACGCGTGATCGCCGCCCGAACCGGTCAGAGCCAAAGTGAAGTGTCGGAGATTGTCGCTGGGCGCCGCCGCGTGCTGGCGTAGGACCTGTTCGTTCGGATCGCCGGCGGCTTCGGTATTCCCCGCGGGTGGCTCGGGCTCGCCTTCGACGAGTCGGCGGTCACGCCATGACCGGGGTGGAGCACTGGACCGGTGTCGAGATCCGGTCCTGCGTCACGCGCGTCGCATGTCCGTGCGCGAGTTCGCCCACCACCTGGGCGTGAGCTCTCGGACGCCGTAGCTGTTTGGCACCCAGAAGACGTGGACAGCGTCTTCCAGCCGGGGCACGGCGCAATCGTAGGGTCCCGGTCAAGGTCGCGTGCACCGCACGACCCCGCCTCCCGCGTCTGGAGGGCGGTCTCTCCGGATGCGCCAGACTGGCCGTGAGCTGTGGAAACTTCGGCGCCGTCGTGGCAGTCGGGGTCGGCTGGCCGCGTATTTGCCGGGAGCGCTGCTGGCTCGGGTCGCAGTGGTGACTGCCGGCTGCTTCGACGGCCGAGTCGCGCGGCGGTCAGGCTCGAAGACTGGCTTCGGGCCAGCGCGGCATGTTGTCGATCTCGTTTTGCTCAGCTCGGTTCCACCAGCCTGTGTTATCGAGGTGATGGGTGAGCCAGGTGGCCAGACTGGGAGAGTCTATGAACCAGCCGTCGTCTGGCTCGTACAGGAGGACCTGGGCGTCGTCGTGGCGACAATCGACGCACGCGTTCATGGCGCAGCCCCAGTGGAGGATGGGCAGAACTCCTTCGGGCCAGTGCCACTGGGTAGCGTTGGCTCGTCGGGTGAGATAGGCGCTCACCGCGGATTGGGTCGTGTCGTCGGCGACGAGGGTGAAAAGCTGGTAGTCGGGTCCGAATCCGCCGTTGCCTACGTGCTGGTAGAGGGCAGCCAGTAGCGGTGGAAGATTGAACCCCAGCTGGGCCTCGGCTGTTTGGATCGTGGTGGCGTCGAGCGGCGGCGGCACGTGCAAGCCGTCTGCTAAAGCCCGCTCGGCGATTCGTTGGACAAGATCGGCGTGATTCGCCATCGGATCGATGATGCCACGCCGCTTGTCGCCGTTTGCGAGCGTGTCGGCCCGTGATGGTGTCGGCGCGGTGCGCGTGGCCGTCGAGGACAACGAGGCCTGACGCGATCGGCGCCGTTGTGGCCGCTCTGCCGGCGGACTCTGCCTGCGCGAGCGCGCACGGCGTACGACGTATCGCGCGCCGACTGAAAATCGGAAGGTCGGCGGTTCGATCCCGCCCCTGGCCACCTCGGTGACCTGCTGTTCGTGCAGGTCACTCGCCGTTTCTGGAGATCTTTGGGCCATGTGGTGGTTGGCCGTCGTTGACCGTCGTTACCCGTCGTTTGCCGAGCGTTGTTGCACCGGAGCGCACGTTTCGATCTTGGCTGGCGTGACAGGTCAGACTCTGCTTGCGATCGTGCCGCTCGCCACGCTGCTGCTTGCCGTGCTGTGGCGGCAAGAGCGCCTACGCCCTGCTGCGGCGGCAGGCGCTGTGCACGCACTGGCCGGCGTCGCGTTGATGTCTCGCGCCCCATTGCGGGAGGCTGTGCCGTTGCCGTCGTTGCTGGCAGTGGTCGGTGGCGCGGTGTGCTTCGCACAAGCGCTCGTCCTCGTCCGCCGATTCCCCCGGGTCCACCCCGTGACCATGAATGCCGTTGGCATGACCGCAGGGGCGGCCGTACTGCTCGGAGCCTCTGCACTCGGGAGCGAGCCACGGGGACTCCCCGAGCGTGCGGAGACGTGGGCTGCCCTCGGCTACTTGGCCGTGATCGGATCGGTCCTGGTGTTCCTGCTCTTCCTCGTGGTCCTCCAATACTGGACCGCGTCGCGCGCCTCGTACGGGTTCGTGCTAATGCCGGTCGTCGCCCTGCTGCTTTCCGCCTGGCTCGACGACGAGGCGATCAGCACCAGCCTGGTCCTTGGCGGTCTGCTGATCCTGACGGGCGTGTATGTCGGTGCCTTGCGTCGGCCCGACGCATTGGCTGGAGGCCCAGGCGCGGACGGATGCCTGGCGCGCCACGCTGCTAGGAGCGGGCGCTGAGGTACCCGAGCCACTGGCGGGGGACTGGAGTCCCCGGTCGGGTTACGAGGCGGGGCAGGTCCATGCCCGACGACCCGATGTGAGCGCCGTATTCGTCGCCAACGATCAGATGGCGCTCGGCGTGCTGCGGGCCATGCACGAAGCGGGCCAGCGGGTGCCAGAGGACGTCAGCATCATTGGCTTCGATGACGTACCGGAGGCGGCGTACTTCACGCCACCGCTGACCACCGTCCGGCAGGACTTCGCCGAGGTGGGCCGGCGCTGCCTGAGCCTATTGGTGGACCGGATCGCCGGAACCGTCCCGTCGTCCGACCCGAAGATTACTGTCCCGGCGGATCTGGTGGTGCGCAAGAGTGCGACCACGCCAGCCTCCAGCCGGAAGGACGACAGGAAGACCACCGTCGCGTGATGAAGGCCCCAGTTGGGCGCGGGAGTTGAGCACATGACCAGAGCGAGTCGATCGGGCGGATATGGCAACGCTAACATAGATAGGCGTGCGCACGTTGTAGGTGTCGACTTCGGCACGTTGTCGGCCCGCGCCGTGGTGGTCCGCGTTCACGACGGCGCCGAGATCGGTACGGCTGTCCACGAGTACCGGCACGGCGTGATCGACCGCATATTGCCCGCCACCGGCGCGGCGCTGCCGACGGACTGGGCGTTGCAGGACCCGGAGGACTACCTCGACACGGTACGCACGGCCATACCAGCGGCGGTGGCGGGCAGCGGCATCGACCCCGACTCGGTCATCGGCATCGCCACGGATTTCACCGCCTCGACAGTACTGCCGGTAAACCCGGGGGGGATACCGCTGTGCCGCCTGCCGGAGTTCGCCGGCCGGCCGCACGCGTACGTCAAGCTCTGGAAGCACCATGCCGCCCAGCCACAGGCCGACCGGATCAACGAGGTGGCGGCCGAGCGGAAGGAGCCCTGGCTCGGCCGGTACGGCGGACGGATCTCCGCCGAATGGCAATTCGCCAAGGGACTGCAGCTGCTGGAGGAGGATCCGGTCTGCTACGCCGCCGCCGGCCGATTCATCGAGGCCGCGGCCGAATCCTGTATTAGAGCCTCGTGCGCCGCGGAAGCTGAGGATGTCGCTGGGCCCGCGACGCTTGCAGTCTCATCTGATCACCGTTGACTCGCTGGCGACGTTGTTCGCCGGATCCGGGTCGTGCTCGCCCCCCGTGACCTCCACGCGGTTCGTGAGCGTGCCGACGCTCCGCGGCCGCAGTCGCAGCGTCACGGTGGCCGTGGCGCCACCGGATAGCGCGCCCAGGTCGCAGCCGAACCGGCTCGATCCTGTGACCGTGCAGGCGCCCTGGGACGTGATGACGGAGAGCAATTCGACGCCGCCGGACAACGCCGCGGACCACTCGTCGCCGACGCTCACGGCCGACGCGGGCGACGGTCCGTGGTTGGTGACCGTCACGGTGTACACGAGTGGCCTGCCGGGGCCGCTCGGGTCCGCGGACTCGGCCACGCCCACCGCGAGGTCGGCAGCCGCCGTGACCGTGAGCGTGACGGAGTCGACGTTGTTGGCCGGCAGCGGATCCGGGTGGTCGGCGAGGACCGACCCCGAGATTGTGTATTCGCCGGCCGCGCCGGCGGCGATCTGCAGCGGAGCGACGCTTCCCGCCGAGGGCGGCAGGGTTGTCGGACCGAGCGTGCAGACCGAGCCGCCGCCGTCCGGCACACATGACGCGCCGGAGACGACGACGAGACCGGCCGGGATCAGGAGGGTCGCGGTCACGCCGGTCGCGGGCGAGGGGCCCGCGTTGGACGTCTGCACAGACAGGAAGAACGGCTGCCCGGCGTACACCACGCCGAAGACCTCACCCAGTTGAAGCGAGACGTCCGCCTCGGCGGTCACGGTCGTGCTCTCTGTTTGGATGTTGTTGGACGGGTCGCGATCCGACTCCGCCGCGGAGGCGGTGAAGCTGAGGGACAGGGTTTCCAGAGTCGTCGGCGTAACAGCGAGCATCATGGCCGCCCTGAAGCCGGGCTGCACTGTTCCCAGTGAGCACGTCACCGTCGAGGCCTCGGCCGAGCACGAGCCGCTCGATCCGGACGGCTGGAAGGTCGCCCCCGGGGACATCTCGACGGTCAGGACCACCGAGGTGGCCGTACCCGGACCCGCGTTGCCCACGACGACCGAATAGACGACGATCGCCCCGAGCGCGACTGGATCGGGACTGTCTGCGGCATCCGCGACGAACACGTCGGCGGGCGCCGTGGCCTGGGCGCTTCCCGCTGAGACGACGATTGCCGGCACGGCGCCGAGCGCGAGGACGGCAAGCGCGAGCGTACGGCCGAGACGCGACATCGATCCTCCTCATTGAGGTGTGGTTCAGCGAAACGTACCGCTAACGCGCGGTTCGGTCGACTCGATCATCGACCGACAACTCCACCCCTCTGAGACACCGGTACGCGATGTCGGCGTGAGGCGCGGCTGGGATACTGATGGTCCGACATTGTCGGAGTCGCCGGTGCGCCCCGCCGACAAGGGTTCGGTTTCTGGAGGTCATCGGCTCCCGGTTCTCGGTCTTGAAACCGCTTCAGGGCAACCCTGACGTGGGTTCGAATCCCACGCCCTCCGCCGAAGATCGTGGTGTAGCAAGAAAAGCGGCTGCTGCTCGGCCGGCTCGCGAGTCTCATGTCTCTCGTTGAGAACCGCCGTCGCTCGCCGTTTGCGGGTGTATTGGGGCAGGGCAGATCATGGCGGTCGCACGGTTCGGTCGCGCTTTCCTTCGCTGTGAAGATCGGCCGTACGTCAGGCAATGCGGCTTTGACATGATGGCGGGCGTGCCTTCGGAATCCAAGCAGATCAGCGAGTGGATCAACCGGCGCGCGGCCGACGTGTACGAATACGCCTCGGACCCGGCGAATCTTCCGCATTGGGCCTCTGGGCTTGGCAACTCTGTGGAGAACGTCGACGGACAATGGTTCGTGGACACCCCGTCGGGCCGGGTCGGCCTCGCCTTCGTGGAGCGCAACAAGTACGGCGTCCTCGACCACGAAGTGAGGCTGCCTTCGGGCGAGGTCATTTACAACCCGATGCGAGTCGTCCCGCAGGGTGACGGATGCGAGGTGGTATTCAGCTTGCGCCGCCTCCCGGACATGAGCGACGAGGACTTCGCGCGCGACGCGGGCCTCGTGCAGGCGGACCTCACCCGGCTAAAGCACGTCCTCGAAGCCGCCAGCTAGTCGCCGACGATGCGGTTCGGCGTCGGTTGGCGGTCGTCGCCGAGCGCTAGCTCGACCGCGACTGGGGAAAGGCCCAGCCGGCGCCGTCCTGGCAGACGACCCTCATGAACGGGAGCCAGGCCAGCTGGGCGCTCCCGCGACGAGTCTTACCTTCATCGATCACGACAGAGTCCTGTGAACAGGGCGACGATTGCGTCGATGTCCGGCGGGCGTCCGCAAAGTACTGGCCGACGAGGGCAGGCATGTCAGCAGCCATAGGTCATCGCTACGAGTCAGGTGCCGCCTGAGTGGGGATCTCCGCGGTGGCCGTCGCGGTGTTGACCGCAGGCCCGGTCTGACCGGTCACCGGGTGCGTGTGCTCGGGGAACGGCGCACCGGGCGCCAGTACGGCCAGCATGGACTTGATCTCGGCGAGCGCCGCATTGACGGCCGCGAACTCGTCGCGGACGCTCGCTGAGACCAGGGAGTAGAAGTCATTGGCGAAGTTCCGACCCGTGGGTGTTGACCGGTTCGCCGCCTGGTCGTAGAGCTGCGACTCACCAACGATCACGTCTTCAAAGGACACGTCTCCTCCTCCATTGAGTCCGAGTAGGGCCCGCAGGTCATCCACGGTGCCCTTGTAGGCGTTGAAGTCGACCCGATAGCCGTTGAAGAGCTGCGAGTCGGTGTACTGCCAGATCCGCGGTGCCATGCCGCCGTAGGGCGCCCAACCTGGACCGGTGTCCGAGTATCCGGCGTAGTTGCTGGAGACAAGTGACAGCCCGGCGCTGGCCAGCGGGCGAAGGTCCGGTGAGCCGAGCTGCTGCCAGAACCAATGCGGCAGGTACACCAGACGCGGATTACCTCCCAACCCGCGGTACCGGTTGGTGAGATCGACCAGCCGTGGAACCGTGGCACCGGCCGCCTCCGCATCCCACATCGTCGGCGTGGCGCCGAGCACGCTGTGCGCATGTTCGGCCTGCCGTTGCAGGTCGCCCGAGTCCACCCAGTGGTAACCGGTGAACGGGATCCCTCTCTGCGCGGCCTGGTTCCTGAAGTTCAGGTACGAAGCGTCGGTGAAGCTCGTGCCCTCGGTGGCCTTCGCGATGACGGCGGTGGCACCGGCCAGGCTGAGGCCGGCTTGGTAATGCGATACGTCGGGGAAGAAGATCGTCATTATCTGCTCACCGATGTGAGCCTTACACGCAATCGGCGGTAGGGCCAGTCGGCACGCTCGCCGGAGGTCAGAAGCCGAGCGGTCGCGGAGTGCGAGCCAGACTCGAGTTCACCGTCGCGGCAGTGGACGGGTTTGCGTTGAATACCCTCATGGCGCGACGAAGCAGTGCAGAAGCTCGGCCGGGCCGCCATCGTGGAACCGCTCCTCGTAGCTCCCGATCTGGGTCCAGCCGAGCCTGCGGTAGAGCTTGATCGCATCCTGGTTGGCCTCAGCAACATCGAGTACGGGACGAAGGTTCATGTCCCTGGCTCTGTCCCACGCTGCCTCGACCAGCGCCCCGCCGATGCCGAGGCGGCGCGCATGTGGCGCTACGAACAGCCGGGACAGCACCGCGCACGAATCAGGATCCTCGCCGGAACGGCTGCACCATAATCGCACCGGCAGCTGGTTCCGCGCCGGGCGAAGCACGACGTGACCGAGTATCTCTCCGCCTTGGTCAGCCACCCACGCGCCGAGGAGGTTGTCGGTACGCAACCAGGAGGCCGGGTCCTCGGGCCAACGGCTCGGATAGCCATCCGCGTGGGCGACGCGGCTCAGGGCATCGACAACGGCGTCGAGGTCGTCGGCCGCCCGTGACCTGATCACCACCTCGACCGTGCTCACACCCCGAATTCTGCATGGTGGAATGAACCCAACGTCGCCGCAACACGTAGGTCGGAGTTTGACATCGCTGGCCGATCTGTCGATCTGGCCTGATGTACGGCCGGCAAGAGGAGTCAACGGTGACGACTGTTTCTCGGCGGCGGGTACTGCTCGCCGCGCCCCGCGGCTTCTGCGCCGGTGTGGAGCGCGCCATCGGTACGGTCGAGGAAGCCCTCGACCGATTCGGGCCGCCAGTGTACATACGCCGGCAGATCGTCCACAACCAGTACGTGGTGGCGGCGCTGGAACGACGTGGAGCGGTGTTCGTCCAGGAGAGGGACGAGGTGCCGCCCGGAGCCCGGCTGGTGCTTTCGGCCCACGGCGTGGAGCCGGACGTCTACGTCAACGCCCGCGATCGTGACGTGGCGGTCATCGACGCCACCTGCCCTCTGGTGACGAAGATCCACCGGGAGGCGCGGCGGTTCGCCGCCGGCGGCTACACGGTGTTCCTCATCGGCCAGTCGGGACACGACGAGGTTGTCGGTACCCGCGGTCAAGCTCCGGATCGCGTAATTGTGGTTTCGCATCCGCACGACATCGAAGACATCGACGTTCCGGACGGCCAGCCGGTCGCCTGGGTCTCCCAGTCGACGCTGGCGAGTGAGGACGTGGCGGCGGTCGTCGAGCGACTGCGGCTTCGGTTTCCGTCGCTTGTAGATCCGCCCAGCGAGGACGTCTGCTATGCAGTCTCCAACCGGCAGGCAGCGCTTCGCCGGATCTCCGCGGAGAGTGACCTGGTCGTCGTGGTCGGCGGGAGGAATTCGCACAACTCGGCAATGCTGGTCCCGGTCGCGCTCTTGGCCGGCGCGCGGGCCGCGCACCGGGTCGAATCGGCGAGCGAGCTGCGGCCCGAGTGGCTCGTCGGTGTCGTCACGGTCGGACTCACCGGCGGCGCGTCCACCCCGGAGATCCTGATTCGTGATGCGTTGACGTGGCTTTCGGGTTACGGCTTCACTCATGTCACGGAGGTCACGTCCACTGTGGAGAGCCAGGTGTTCGCCAGACCCCGGGCGCTAACGCCGCGCGCCACTGCCCGCGTGGGACGGCGAACGGCCGCGTAGCTCCCACATCCCGGGATGACCGCCTAAGATCGGTGTCGGGGCATCAGAAATGACGCCTGCCAGCGCCGGTGATGCGGTAACGGCGATCTTACCGTCGAATCGCGGCATACGGCCAGACGATCTCGCTCCGCGGGTCAATGTCTGGTCAGGGTTCACTCGCTTCCCAGCCGTAGAGCGGCGGCCCGACCTCGTTGGCCGCGATGGACGCCTCCCGAAGCCAGACGCTCACGCCGAGCGCCTCCTGTGGTCCGATCAGCAGCGTCACCGTCGCAGAACCATCGTCCGCCACCTGGACGGACCCAGCCGGCGCGTAGAGCGTGAGCGCAACGGCGGCGCGTAGTTCGTCCCCTTCGGGCAGACCGACCGCTCTGACGGCGACAGTGCTCCCGGAGAGCAGGCGGTCGGACTTCTCCCATGCGATCTTCGGCCCTGTCATGTGGCCAGTGTGCCGCACCGAGTTAGGGTGCGGTCATGAAGCCGTTCGAGCAGCGCACGCCCGACGCTCAGTATGGTGCGCTACTCTCCCGCATCGTCGACGAGGGCGAGCGGGTCTCGACCCGGCAGGGGCCCGAGGCACTGACCTTGATACAACAGACGATGCGGTTCGACCTCGGGAACGGTTTCCCCATGATCACCGAACGCAGCATCGAGGGCTTCTGGCGCAAGCCGATCGGCGAGCTCTGCGCGTTCATCAACGGTGTCACCACAGTGGAGGGATTGAAGGCGTTCGGATGTGACTGGTGGGGCGAGTGGGCAACGCCTGAGAAGACCGCGAAGCGTGGGCTGCCGCCTGGTGATATCGGGCCGGGTTCGTACGGTGGGGCGTTCCACGACTTCCCCACCGGCGAAGGGATCGGATTCGACCAGTTCCAGCACCTCGTCGAGCAGATCCGCGAGCTACCCGGAGACCGAACGCATTTCGTTTCGCCGTGGATCCCGCAGTACAACGTCCGCGGCGCGGGTAAGACGCCGAGGACCACGATCGCGCCGTGCCACGGTTGGGTTCACGTCAGGGTCCTCAATGGACGGCTGCACCTGCACATGTTCCAACGGTCGGGCGACGTACCGGTCGGCGTGCCGTCCAACATCGTCCAGTACGCCGCTCTGCTCCTCATGCTGGAGCACTTGACGGGCTACCCGGCGGCCGTCTATTACCACACGATCTCCGACGCCCACATCTATGCCGATCAGGTCGACGCCGTTCGTAAAATGATTGCCCGCGAACCGCGCCGGCTGCCGACGGTGATGCTCAACGACATCGGTCGGAAGGTCGACGACATCCACGACTTCCGCGGCGAGCACTTCGATCTGACCGACTACGACCCACACCCTGGGCTGCGGATCCCGGTCTCGCCGTGAGAATCTCGATGATCGTCGCTGCCGACGACAAGGACACGATCGGCAAGGACGGTACCCTGCCTTGGCACCTGCCCGAGGATCTGAAGCGGTTCAGGCGTCTGACGACAGGCCACGTCGTGGTCGCCGGCCGGGTCACGCATGAGTCCATCGTGAACAGACTGGGGCACCCGCTGCCGGGCCGCCTGACGGTTGTGGTGACGCGCACTGTGTCCGGTGTGGACTCCGACGATGTGCTGTACCGGCAAACCCTCGCCGACGCGCTTGAGACCGCCGCGGCCCACGAGAAGGACGAGGTGTTCGTCATCGGCGGTGCCGAGATCTACCGGGCCGCCTTGCCCTACGTAGAGCGGGTGTATCTCACCCGGGTGCGCGGCGAGTTCGACGGAGACCGCTCTCTGGACCCCGGGTGGCTCGACGGCTTCAGCCTCGTCGACGAGGAGCGTCCTACCGACGGGTACCAGTTCCAGACGTATGAGCGGGTCTGATCGTGTCGAGCCTCTACTACCTCGGCAACGCTCGCAACGATGCTCAACGTGACGACATGTCGCGCCTGGAGGCCAGTGGCATCTGCATCTTCTGCCCGGATCACCTCGAGGCCGACCAACGGGTCCTGCATCGGACCCCACAGTGGACGGTCACCGAGAACAAGTTCCCGTACCGCGGTACGCGGCTGCACCTGCTTCTTCTTCCGGACGAGCACGTCACCGACCTCCTTGACTTGCCGGTCGAGGCGCAACTGGACTTCTGGAACGCCCTGCGCTGGGTGAGAGACCACTATGGACTGACGTACTACGGCCTCGCCGTGCGCAATGGCTGCTGTGAGTTCACCGGCGGCACGATCCGGCACGTCCACGTCCACGTCCTTCAGGGCGATGTCGACGATCCGGACCATCAGCCCGTACGGGCCAGGTTGAGCTCAGTCCCGGCTCCCGATGTCGACCCAGATCAGCTCCACGCCGGCGGCCCGCAGCACGGTGTCGCCGTCCAGCATCGCGTACGGCCCGGCGAAGAAACAGCGCCGGATCCCCGACTCCGCGATCAGGCGGGCACAGCTGGGGCATGGGAAGGTCGACACGTAGAGATCGGCTCCGGCCAGGCGTAGGCCCTCGCGCGCACAGCGCGCCACGATCGCCGCCTCGGCGTGCAGGGCCGTCGTCAGGTCCGGCCGTACGCCGCGGCTGAAGTCGTTGCGCGGATCGCCGTCGATGTACGGTGAGTACTCGGTGGGGCGGTGTTCATTGTGCCCCACGGCGAGGACCTCGCCCTCGCGCACTGCGATCGCCCCCACCTGGCGCCACCAGTCGGAGCTGAGCCCGGCCTCGCGGATTGCCGCTGCGCTGAACTGACGGTCCAGTTCGGACGTACTGACCGCGCCGTCGTACTCGGCCGGACGTTGCGCTTGCGACCATTCCCGGTCCCACCGCAGGAAGGTGCGCTCCCACTCGACGGTGCGGCCAGCCGCCAGGCCCCAGCCGGAGACCACCGAGCGCATCAGCTCCTCGTTCGGAACGACAAGCACGTCAGCGGTGATGACGCCCGGCAGGTCACCGGTCTCAATCACCCGTACGGTTCGGCGCGGGGAAAGATACGCGGCCGCGACCGACGCCGGCAGGGCCCGGATCTCCTTACGCAGCACCGGAAACTCGTCAGCAAACGACGAGCCCAGCAACAGCACCGGTGCGTCGGGGTGCCGGTCGAGCATCGCCTCGTAACCAGCGTGCAGCACCGGCAGGTAGAGCAGGATCTGCTTCAGCGGGGCCCACCGATCTCGTCGATGACGTCCTGGAGCAGGTCGGGCAGGCGTTCGGATAGACGCTGTGACATCCGCTCGCCCAGGCCGAGTTGCAGCAACCGCAGGCGGGCCGACGTGGAGACCGTGGCCATCCTCTCCAGCACCTCGACGCGGCCGCAGTACTTGGCCTCCAACTCTGATATCTCGTCCGGGGTGTACGTGTCGGCCGTGGCGACCAACACGTCCGGCCGGACGGCCTTGATCAACGACCATTGGGGCTCGTCGAGGTGCTTGAGTGTGACCAGGCCGACGCCGCGCTGGTGAGTGACCATCCGCAGCCGCTCCAGCTCCGGAACAGCCGGTCGCCACGCCCCCTTGCGGTGGCGTACCTTCTCGTCGCTGTCCACCCCGACAATGAGGAAATCGCCGTACGCCCGTGCCGCCTCGAGGTACATCGAGTGACCCTCGTGCAGGATGTCGAACGTCCCGCTGGTCAGGACGACCTTGAGCTCGAGCACCCGAAGCGCGTCCACGATCTCGGTGATCCGACCGTAGTCCTTCACGTACCGCAGATCGAAGTGCGACGCGTCAGCGAACAGACCGCTTTCGGCAATCATCGCGTCATGCTATCCGGCGGAGGGTGGCCGCTGCCGTAGGCGCGGGGCATCCGCGCGGGCGTCTCAACGGACGCAGCAGCCCTGGCAGATCTTCGGCTCGGGCAGGGTGAAGGCGAGGCAGCACGTATGGCGCTGGATGTTCAGGCCGGCCGCGCCGGGCCGAGTGGAGAGCTCGACGAGATCGTCGATGCCAAGCGCCTGCAGCACCTGGTTCGCGGTGTCGAGCGCCGGTCCCGGGATCACAGCGGACGCTCGGGACAGTCCGTGGGCGATCCCCGAGGCGAGCGATCCCCACAGCGTGTGGGGACCGAGATGTACCCGCTCCCGGATCCGCCCCACTAGTGGCTCGAGGTGGGAATCCATGATCGACTTGCGCAGCAGAGCCAGCAGGGCCGCATCGTCGGCGACCACGGGTACCCGGGCTGAGCCGGCCTCCGCCGCGACCGGATCGGCAGGTAGCACGGCCACCTCGGGGCCGGCCAGGCCGATCCGGAGGAACGGCTGGTGCGGCGACCAGCGGACCAGGACGTCCTCCGGGTCCGGCAACGGCACCCGACGACAGGCCGCGAACCCGACGACGGCCGGCAGTGCCAGCCAGTACGTGTAGAACTTCCACGCCAGCGCCGCCGCGGTGTGGGGCGGGGCGTCCCAGTGCACGCGTGCGGCGGAGAGCAGGTCGTCCAGAGCATCCCCGGAGGTCACGGCCGTCGCGGGCACCCAACCGGTCGCGTCGGCGACGATGAGGTCAGGCGCCAGACCGTTGATCGGCGGTTGAGCGGGATCGTTCGCCATGGCGGCCAGGGCGGCGCGGATGGGGTCCAGCGGGTCCGCATGGGCGGCGTACACAGGCGAAGGATAAGCGACCACGCGCCATCGGGCGGCGAGTGCCCAAGATCAATACATGGTCAACGCGTCGTATTGGATCAGGTTCGTGGGCACATCCAATGTGGACAGCGTCTGCAGCGTCGCCCGTACCATCGCGGGTGGTCCACACACGAAGAACTCATGATCGGGCCAGGGCCCGAAGCGTTCGACGGCGTCGCTGACGTAGCCGGTCTCGCCGATATACCCCGGATCCTCACTACAGACCGGTACGACCGAGAGCCACGGATGGCGGGCGGCGAGGTTCGTCAGCTCGGGCAAGTCGTACAGCTCGTCCTCGGTCCGGGCGCCGACGAAGAGATGTACCCAACGGCGGTGCGGTCGTCGAGCCATTTCGTCCACAAGGGATCTCATGGCCGCTAGGCCGGTACCACCCGCAACACAAACCACATCGCGGGGTGAATGAGGGTCGATGGCCATCGACCCCAACGGTGGGCCGAGCCGGACGACATCGCCCGGCCGGACCCGCCGCACAATGGCCGACGACACCCAGCCGTCGCGATCGCGTACGTGCAGATCGAGGGTGCCGTCGGCGCGGGGAGCGTTGGCGATCGAGTACGGCCGCCACTCCCTCGGGTGGTAGCGGCACTCGAGGTGCAGATACTGCCCGGCCCGGAACGGGTAGCGCTGGACGGGCCGGCAGCGCACGATGGCCACATCGCGGCCCCGTCGGTCGTGCGCGATCACCTCCGCGGCCCAGAACGGCGGGAGCCGATCATCCTCCGACCCGGTCAGCATGTGCGCGGCCATCGCATCGTAGGCATCCCGCCAGGCCTGGTCGTACTCGATGCACCAGTGCTCGCCGGAGAACTCGCGCATCGCGCCCAGCAGAGCGGATCCGACGATCGCGTAGTGCTGTGGGGCGACGTGGAAGCGCCTGTGGGTGCGGCCCAGTCCGGTCATCAGCTCACCGAAGCGGTCCGGGTCGTCCACCCGCTCGATGGCCGCCCGGATGCCCTCGATCAGCCTCCAGCGTTGGTGAGCCATTCCGACCGGGAACAGCTCCCGTAGGTCGGGATCGGCCAGGAACATACGTGCGTAGAAGGAGTTCGCGAGATCGTCGGCCCGGTCCTCGACCGCCGACCAGCTTTCCTTGAGCAGTACGGCCAGCGTGCTCATGTCCGCCTCTCCCAGGTGCCAACCCCACCCTGGCCACCCGACCCACCGCGGGCGCGGACAGCGTGTGCGACCATCACGCCCAGAGGGAGGGGTCACATGTCACGGCCTGAAACTTTGGGCAAACCGGTGCTGCGTAACGAGATTCTGCTCGTACTCGGCATTTCGCTCGGCGCCGACGCGGTCTACTCCGTGCTGGATCTGATCAGGGCGCTGACCGAGGCGAAGGCACTCTCCCAGCAGACCGTCCAGCTCAACCCGTCCGTGACGCCCGACCGCCCGTGGCTTGACCTCGCGTTTCAGCTCTACCGGCTGATCCCGCTCCTGGCACCGGCGCTGCTCTGCATCCACCTGCTCAACCGGGACGGATCCGCGGTCGATCGACTCGGTCTGGATCGCCGTCGGCCCTGGTTCGACGTGGGTGCGGGTACCGGTCTCGCCATCGCCATCGGGATCCCGGGCGTCGGGCTCTACCTCCTGGCCCGCCGGATCGGCGCCAACACCACCGTCGCCGCGGCCAGTCTGTCCCACGTGTGGTGGGCGGTGCCGGTGCTGGTCCTGCTCGCCGCCGCGAACGGCTTCCTCGAGGAGGTGGTCGTCGTCGGGTACCTCATCACCCGGCTGCGCGAACTGGGCTGGCAACTCTGGCAGGTCATCCTCGCCAGTGCCCTGCTCCGCGGCGCCTACCACCTTTACCAGGGCTTCGGCGGCTTCGTCGGCAACGCGCTCATGGGCGTGGTCTTCGGCCTGTTCTTCCTACGCTTCAAGCGGGTCATGCCGCTGGTTATCGCTCACACGCTGCTCGATGTCGGCGCGTTCGTCGGCTACACCCTGCTCAAGGGTCACATCGAGGGCTTGTAGAAAGCGGAAGTACGAGCGGGCGCGCTCGGCCACGTCGGCGGTCGCGCGGGTCGACTGCAGGGCTGCGACGGTGGCCCCGCCCAGGACCACCAGCCTGGCCGCAGCCAGTCGCGCGGCGACGCCGGCCACGATTCTCGCCGTACGGACAGCAGCCGTGGTCTTCGGACCCGCGAGCACCGGAGCCTGCAGAAGTACGATCAGGTCGCGGGCTCGCTCCGGATCAGCCGGATCGAGTCCGTACGCCGCGGCGATCGTCAGGACCAGCTCCGCCTGGGTACGGGCGAGCGTGCCGGTGACCACGACGGGGCCTGCGAGCCTGACCGCGCCCGTCCCAATCGCCTGCCGCCGGCCGGCGCGGGCGAGCTCCCACGCCGCCAGTCGGGCCAGCGCGTCCGGCGTCGCGGCCGGGTACCGCCGCCGAGTCTCGTCAACCCAGAGCCGCGCAGCCGATCCGCACTCGCGAACGGCGGCGAAAGCGAGGCGTTCGAGGGCGGACTTCGGCGCGGCATTCGATCGGGCCCGAGGCATCGGGGCTGAGGGTGGCGCCTCCGGCTCGGCGGGTGTTCGGGCCGCAGGCTGCGGCGGTGGAGGTGGCGTCTCCGGCACGGCGGGTGTTCGGGCCGCCGGGTGCGGTGGTGGCGCCTCCGGCACGGCGCGTGGCGACGCGTGCTGATCCGGAACGGCTCGCGCCGTCGTTGTGGAGGCGGCAGTCGCCCGGGACGTTCGCTTGGTTGCCCGTACGGGCGGGTCCGTCGTCGATATTCTTGAAGTGCCGGCCTTGGCCGCGCCTGCCCTCGCCGGGGTGGTCTTCCTGGTTGGCGTCGGCTTCAGCGCAGCGGTCTTCTTAGGTGGTGTCGACTTCCGCGGCGCGCGTACGCGCGCCGCCGGCTGCTCTGACGCTGGAGCCTGGCCGGATTCGGCTGCCGAGCCTGTGTCTGCCTGCTCCATGGGCGGTGAGCGTAGCCGCTGTACGGAGGATCAGATGGGTCCCGGGCGTTTCATCCGATAGATCCGTTTCCGTGCAGGTGATCCGTGCGACGTAAGTCGCTTTGCCCGGGTCTCCGCCATCCCTGTATCCTCGACCGACGGCGACCGCATCGGGCCGCCATTGGAGGCTTCGCCTAGTTCGGTCTATGGCGCCGCACTGCTAATGCGGTTGGGGTCTTAAAGCCCCTCCCGGGTTCGAATCCCGGAGCCTCCGCGCTCCAGTGACCATGTACGATGGTCGAGCACACGCGCCCGTAGCTCAACGGATAGAGCATCTGACTACGGATCAGAAGGTTGGGGGTTCGATTCCCTTCGGGCGCGCAGCAGGTCAGAGGCCATGTCCGGGCCGACGCAAGCCCCGTGATCGAGGCCGTACAGCAGCGGTCACGATCCGTCCAGGCTCTCACCGAGCTTCTTGAGCGGGTCCCGGGTCGCCTTGCTGGTCACCTGCGCTGTTGACGCAGCGCAGGTGGCGTAATTCATTCCAAGATCGCAGACTGAGCGAGGTCCAACTGCCGGACCAGCAGCACCGTCTGAATCCGTAACGCAGTAGCGGGTACCCAGTCGCCCAGCAGGCGCGTCCACCCCAGGCCGACCGTCGAGCAGCACCGCCATCAGCGGATCACGCGAGAAAACGGGCGCGCCCAGCGCCCTGCCCAACGCCATGGCGAGTGTTGTCTTGCCCGTCGCCTGAGGGCCTGAGACCACGATCGTCACCACGTCTACATTGTCAACGGTGACCGGGCCTCCGCCTGCCGCTCGCCGTGCGGGCATCACCAGGAACTACCTAGTCGCCCCGCGTAGCTGCATGAGCCGCGGCAGCCGCCGTCGCGCTTCGACGTTGTCTTCGAAGTCCCAGTCGAAGGCCAGAACCGGGTGGCGAATCGTGAACGAGCCCGGAGGCAGGTGGTGGCCTGTCGCGACAAGATGGGCGTCGTCGGCGATACCGAGCGCCGACTCGCACTCGACATCGTCGCGCCCGAAAGCCGCTGCGACGCGGATGTCCGGAAGGTCCGCCAACGCATCGGGGTCGGCCACGATGCGCTCAAACGTGGCCCGTCCCTGGGCGATCAACCAACCTCGAAAGTACTCGTAACCGTCGTCGGAGCAGCCTCCGTTGATCAGATAGGCGGCGCCCCACAGATCGACCCGATACGAATCTGCCATCACCTCCCAGAAGCCTGCGCCGCACTCACGATCTCCGAGACCGGCTCCCGAGCCAACCGGCGCGCTCGCCTCATTGACTACCTGCTCGGGCATCCGACGGGTCAGCAACCCCGGCTCGCGCCCCGTCGATAAGGTTCCAGAATTCGTTCTTATCCACCGCGAGTGACCCTGTCAGGCCGGAGCATCGCCGGCAAGGCATTGAACCACGAGCACCCTCATTTGCCGCGAGGCGGGCGATCATGCCGATGAGCGGGCGCCGCGCTGCAAGTTCCCCAAGGCGGTCATAGGTCGCTAAACGGACTCTTCAAACGTTGAGCGGGCAGATCCCAACGACTGGACCACCGAGCGCGACGACCCTACGTACGTACTTGACCGTTGCTGACTCGGTGCTTGAGTGTTGATCACGTCGACGTGGGTGCGCGGTGGTGGAAGACGGCCCGGTATTCCTTCGGCGAGGTGCCGATGCGCCGATGGAAGGCCGCTCGAACAGATGCCGGCGCGCCCAGGCCCGTGAGGCGGCCGATGTCCTCGATCGGCTCGGTGGTCGTCTCCAGCAGCACGCGTGCTCGGTCGATCCGCGCATCGGTGAGCCAGGCCATCGGAGCGACCCCGGTCTCCTCGCGGAACCGACGAGTGAGCGTGCGTCGAGACGTGTGCGCGCGCTCCGCGAGCGTGTCGAGGTCGACCGGAAGGGCAAGGTTCTCCAGCATCCAGTCGCGAAGCGGCCCGAGCTGATCGCCCGTGGCCTCGGCGCGCAGCCGTTCGACGAACTGCGCCTGTCCTCCCTGACGTTGTGGCGGCGCGACGAGGACCCGTGCCGCCGAGTTGGCCGCGGCGGCACCGTGGTCGCGTCGGATGAGGTGGAGGCACAGATCGATGCCGGTCGTCATGCCAGCGGACGTCAGGATGTCGCCGTCGTCGACGAACAGACGGTTGGGCAGCACCTCGACCAAGGGGTGGCGACGCTGTAACTCGTCGGTCCACAGCCAATGGGTCGTGGCGGGACGTCCGTCCAGCAACCCGGCTGCGGCGACGGCGAACGCGCCCGTGCAGATCGAGACGAGGCGGGCGCCGCGACCATGCGCCAGTCGCAAGGCGTCCAGCACCGCTGCCGACAGCGTGGCGTCGAGGTCCTCGTAGCCGGGCACGATCACGGTGTCTGCTTCGCGGAGAACGTTGAGGCCAGCCGATGTGGTGACGGTGATGCCGGGCCCGACTCCCCGTGCCACCCCACCTTCCGCGCACACCGTCACGTCGTAGTGCGGCTCGCGGCCGAAGACCTCCGTCGCGATCCCGAGCTCCAGTGGGATCAGGCTGGGGAGACCGAGCACGGCCACCCGATGGGGGCGCTGGGGCGTCATGGCCTGATCGTAGCGGTAAATGGCCCTCGGGCCACTGTTGACCTTCTCGCGATGTCCATACGTTTGCGCCATGAACGAGATCCTCGTGCTCCCCGCCGGGCCGCTCGCCGATGCGAGTCTTGCGATCGCCCGCGCCTCGGAGAGTCAGACGATCCTCGATCACAGCATCCGGAGCTTTCTGTTCGCCCGCTTGTTGGCCGCCGAAGAGGGCCATCTGAATGACGCGGGCTACGACGAGGACCTGCTCTTCGCCGCGACCGTGATGCATGACTTGGGACTCGGTGAGCACGCCTCAGGCGAGGCTCGCTTCGAGGTCGAAGGCGCCGATCTAGCTGCCGCCGTCCTCAAGCAGCACGGCGTTGCCGAACCCGACATTGACCAAGTCTGGGAGGCGATCGCTCTCCACTCGTCTGTCGGTATCGCCGACCGTCGCGGTCTGCTGACCTACCTCACGCACAAGGGGGTCTTCATAGACGCCGGCCGGATCACGGACGCCATCGCGGACAGATCGCGGCAAGAGGTGCTCGCCGCCTTCCCGAGGCCCGCCGGAGACCGCTTCATTGTGGACGCGATCGTGGCACATGCGACCCGGTCCGAAGCGGCCGCGCCTCCCGGTTCGCTCGCGTTCGAACTACTGCGACAGCAGCGTGATGCGGAGACCCGATTTAGAAGGACCTAGAAGGAGGCAACAGTCATGGCCGACGACACGGTAACGCACAATCTCGAAAACATGGACGAGCTCGATTTCACGGGCTGGAACCGAGCGGACTGGGAGGGTGTCTTCGCTCGCCACCACACCGATGACGTTCTCGTAGAGGTGCATAGGCAGCCCCCGACGCATGGCATACGTGAGCACATCCAGGCGATGCGAGCGTTCGTCGAGAGCACTGGTGGCGCGCCCGTCCAGGTCAAGTCTCATCCCATCCGCTTCGGATCAGGAGAGTGGACCTGCGTGGTCGGCGAACTCGAGGACGGTAGCCAGATGGTGACGGTGGCGAGGTGGCGCGACGGCGCCATCGCTGAGGAATACGTCTGGATCTAGTCGCAGAATATCGAGCGCAGAAAGAGGGAACTGAACATCTCGTTGAGCGATGCAACCGCCATCGTCGACCGGGCGATCTCGCGCGGCGATGCGATGGGTGTGCCAATGAACATCGCGGCCGTCGACGGTGACGGGCATTTGATCGCATTCACACGCATGGACACAGACGATTCTGGGTTCGATCGGCATTGCAGACTCTTCAACGTTGAGCGGGCAGTCGGCCTGTTCTCGGTCTTGTTCGCTCCCGTGATCGGGTGCAGTGGAAGCGCACGCGGTCTCTGTAGTGGCTTCTGTTGCGGAACCCGCAGGCCTGTCTTTTTGCCTGCTTGATCAGCCTGTTCGTGCCCTCGGTCGCGTTCGTGGCTCCGGTCTGCAGGAACGCGAGCACCGCTGGCCACCAGGTCTCGATCAGTGCGGCCAGGGTGTGCACCTCGGGCACGTCGGTGTCGGCGCACCAGGTGTGGAAGTCGAACAGCCGGGCCCGGATGGTGTGCCGGTCGGCGGTCTCGGCGCAGCCGAGCATGTCACCCAAACGTCTGCTCATCAGTAGTGAGGACCTGACCTTCGACAAGACCGATGAGAAGGACGCGGTACTGATCGCCCGGCTTGCCGCGAAGCTGCGCTGTTACGTGCCGGAGCCGGTCGACGAGACCTGGGGCCGGTTAAGGCATCTCGGTGCCCGTCGCGAACAGCTCATCGTCGAGATGGTCAGCCAGGTCCAACAGATGCGCTCGCTCCTTGAGTGCGTGTGGCCCGCCGCGCTCGACGCGGCCAGGCAGCCGTTTCGATCGCGCACCTGGACCGCCGCTATGACGGTGATCTGCGAACGCGACGGCGGTGACCTGGCGCGCACCCGACGCCTCGGTGAGGCCCGGTTCGAGCAGCTGGTGCGCCGCGAGATCACCCGCCGCGGCGGGCGCAAACCCTCGCTGCGCATCGTGCGTCAGCTGTTCACCGCGTTGGCTGACTCAACCGGCGTGACCGCTCACCGGCCCGGTGCGCTGGAACGGGTCGGGTTCCTATTGCAGGACTGGCAAACCGCGGCCGACAAGCTCACCGATACCGAGACCCGGATGACGGGCGTGCTCCACGAACTTAAGCTGACCGAACTGGCCACATCCATCCCCGGCCTGTCAGCGGTGGGCGCCGCGGCGATCCTCGCCGAGACTGGCGATCCAAACCGGTTCACCACCGCCCGCGCCCTAGTCAAGCACGCCGGTCTGGCACCGCGGGAGACCTGTCCGGCAACTTCGTCGGTCGTGCGAAACTGACCGGCCAAGGCCGAGCCGGGCTGCGCCTAGCCGCCTGGCGCGCGGTCTGGGGCGCCCAACGTGCCAACCCGGTCTACGCGGCCCGCTACCAGCACCTGACCACAAGGGAAACCAACAAGCTCACCGCGACCCAAGCGCAGACCGTCATCGCCGCGGCGATCCTACGTCAGTTGCACGCGGTGATTACCACCGGTCAACCATGGGACCGCAGATCGCGACCCACGGCACCGATCACTCTCGTCGGCGAATGCCTCTCGCCGCCTAGACCATAGACGTTCGTCGCGACGCTCACGCTGTCGGTCGGGGCGAGCCCTACGCGGCATTGAGGAACCACGGTTACCTCGACGCTCATCATGGGCAGCCCCGCCCGTCGTCTCATCAACCCGATTACACGCTGCTGGGATCAACCCCATCACCGCTACGCAGGGACAGACGACGGACGAGGCACCGACCGAGAGCTTGACAAGGACGCCTTACGCTGCCGCGCCCACGACGTGAGCATCGGCTGCACGCACACGAACGGCATCGACCGATCATCCGCGAGCTGCCCGAGCACCCGCCAGCGGTGCCCAGTGGGCTCACACGCCACCGTCACCCCCGCCCATCGCTTCGTCGCGGCCCGCTCTGCAGCCCAGTCCAACGCCGCGCCGAGATCCCAGGCGTGGCAGCGGAACGTCTTACGGGCCAGCACTTTCGAGTCATGATCGGTGACCACGGCCATCTGCTTCGCATCGGCCAGATCGATCCCCACGATCGTGTTGCTCGCCGGCACCAACGTCCGTAGCCGAGCCAAACGTGCGTTGCGGTTGCGGTCGCCCCGGGAAACTCCAGTACCGTTGCTCATGATCGTCCTCCTTCGCGCATGGGACACCAAGCCCGACAAGCGCATCAGGAGGACGTTCGTACACCCGCGACCGACACGCAGAATGTCTTTCTATGCCGCGAGGCGCGCAGACCCTGACCCGTCGGGACATAGTCGTCGTGCGGGTGCGTCACCGCATGGTCATCCGCGCCCTGGCACACTCGCAGATGTGACCGTATCCTTGCACCATATCGTCATCGATGCGCACGATCTATCGGCTCAGGCCCGGTTCTGGGCCCGGGTGCTGAACTGGAAGATCCTGTCTGAGCATGAGCGAGAGGTCGTGATTGGCGCCGACGAAACCGCATCAGTGGGCATCTGTTTCATGCCAGTGGCCGACACCAAAGCGGTGAAGAACCGCCTGCACCTTGACCTCACCCCCGGCCCTGACGGACGCGACGCCGAGGTTGAGCGGATTCTTGCGCTCGGCGCGCGCCGGGTCGACATCGGGCAGAGCAGCACGGAGTCGTGGACCGTGCTCGCCGATCCCGAGGGAAACGAGTTCTGCGTCCTGCGTCCGAAGAAAACGCTCATCGCTTGAGCACGGACTGATCCTGGCGTTCAGCGCCGCCGGTGAGTTGACCCCGTTTTGCATCGCTGTGTCCCGCAATCCGACTACAGCATCCTCGTCTGCCGCGACGCTCGCGATCATGCCGAGATGAGTAGCGCCGAATATGAAATGATCACTGGAGGAGTGTGGAGGACCTCGATGTGGATTGGGCGGCGTACAACGATCACCAGGTTGGCCGTGACGTTCGCCCCCTGTGCCTTAACGTGATCGCCCTCGCCGGCGATGGTGCTGGGCGTGTCGCTATCGACTTCGGTTGTGGGGCAGGTGTGGAGACTCGCGCTCTGCTGGAGGCAGGGTGGGACGTGCACGCAATCGATACCGCGCCCAGCACTGGTGCCCGGGTCCTGATGACCACGGCCGGTGTGGGGTTAGAGCGACTCAGCATTGACGTCGGGGATTTTCACGACCTCATCACCCTACCGCGAACGGATCTGTTCTATGCCGGCTACTCCTTGCCGTTCGTTCATCCGGACATGTTCCCGGAGATATGGACGGTGATTCGAAACAGTTTGCGACTCGGCGCCTGGATGGCCGTCGACCTCTTCGGCGAGCGGGACGCATGGGCCGGCAGCCGGAACATGACCTTCTTCACTGAGTCGAGCGCGCGCGGACTGTTCGATGGCCTGGAGGTGGCCAGCTTCACCGAGGAGGAACTGGACGGCCCTGCCTTCGGCGGCCCCAAACGCTGGCATATCTTTCGAGTGATTGCCCGCCAGCCGCCGTTGCGAGCGTGACCGACGCGCTCGCTCATGCCGCGATGCGAGCGGCTGCCTCCTGGCGTATGGCACTGGTTTATTCCAGGCCGATCGTCAGTGGTGCTCGGTCCGGGCTCTCTCGACCGCCCGCATCCAGGCTCGGTCTGTCTCGCTCAGCGATGGCTGGCCGGCTGCCTCCCAGAGCGGACGGAACAGTTCGGTCAATCCCTGCCAGTGCTTGTCGCGAGGCTCGATCAGCGACCAGCCGAGCTCTGTCAGACGGAGATCTCCCTTTCGCCGGTTGCAGTTCCAGCACGCCGTCACGAGGTTCTCCAATGCCACGGGATCACCTCCGTCGGCGATGGACTGGACATGATCAAGCGTCGCGGATCGAGAAACGAAGGCCGGGTGGGTCGAGTCTGCCTTCCAGTTCGCATGGTAGGGAAACGGGTCGGGATACAGCACGGACACAAGGCGCATGACGGCCGTCAGGATGACACGTTCGCCGCAGTAACGGCACTGGTAGCGATCCCGGGCGTAGACCCTCGCTATGACCGACATCGCCGGCCACTGCTCCGTTCGTCGGCTCGGCTGTACGAAACGGATCTTGTCCATCTCGGCTAATGCCGTGGCATCGTCGCGCACGATACGGGCGCGAATGATCCGAGCCAGTGCATCAGGATAGGGATCGTCGGGTGGGCGCATGGAGCGATCGTGTCACCGCGGAACTATCGGCTTCCACGCGGCATGCACTGATTCCTGCAGGCCGGGCGCCCTCGTCTGCGCGAGTCGAGCGCGACATTCCAGGGATGTCACGGTGTCGGCATGGGTGAGATGGCCCAATCCAAACGCAATGCCCAGATCGCACGCCCGGCACCGGAACGTCTTGCGGGCCCACACCTTCGAGCCATGATCAGTGACCACGCTCATTTGCTTCACATCGGCCAGGTCGATCTCTACGACCGCGTTGGTCATCGGCACCACGGCCCGCAGCCGACCCGGACGGGCGTTGCGGTTGCGATGACTCCGGGAACCCCACTGCAGTTGTTCAGGAACGTTTTCCTCCGCGCATGAGACACCAAGCCCGACAAGCGCATAGAAGGACGTTCCCGCACCCACAACAGACACGCTGAACGCGTTTCTATGCCGTGTTCCGCCCGTTCGTCATGCACCGGTGGGGCGAGGACAATGCCTGGATGCGCCCTGTCATCCGGACCATGACGATCGACGACCTGTCTGGCGTGGCCGCGTCGGCCGAGGCCGCCTTCCGCGACCTCGACGAGCGACTGCAACGATCCGTAGCCGCCGAAGACGTCGACCCCCGGCGAGAGGAGGTCGGCGGTGCCATTCTGCGCCAATTGCTGACTCTCGATGCTGGCGGAGCATTCGTCGCGGTCGTGGGCGATGCAGTGGTGGGTGCCGCCATATCCGGGTTACGCGAAGGGCTCTGGTGTCTCGCGCAGCTACACCTTGTCCCAGCCGCTCAAGGACACGGGTTGTGGCGCCGCCTGCTCGACCCTGCGATGGGCTACGGCGCGTCAGCGCGGCATGGTGTTGCCCGCTTCGCTCGTTCCGCATGCCATGCGCTGCTACCAGAAGGCCGGCTTCGACCTCGAACCGGCCCTGATGGCCACGGGTCGGCCGCGCCGCCATGCCGTCCCCCGAACCCCGCGAGTCCGGGCCGGCGCCCCAACCGAGCTCGACTTGGTGGCCGACCTCGACCGCGAGATGCGAGGCGGACCGCATGGACCCGACCTGACTCTGCTGCTCGACATGGGTGCCCGCCTGCTCATCGTCAACAAAGGTCCGCATCGTGGGTACGCCGTCCTGCGCCGCGAGCCCCTCATCGTCGCCGCCACCGACCTCGCGACAGCTCGGGAGCTTCTCTGGGCGGCCCTCGCCGAGAGCCCGGACGGAAACGTCACGGTGCACAACCTACGAGCCGATCAACAATGGGCCATCGATGTCGCCATCCACGCTGGCCTGCAACTGGCGGCCACGGGACTAATCTGCCGACGCGGAAACACCGGGCCAATGAAACCCTACCTCCCGCACCCCGCGCTGCTCTGAAGACGAACCTGCGAAGCAGCTCCGGCGACGCCATGTGCGGAATCGACCGGCCGCCCGGCCAGGGCACGAGCGCGCTCACATGCCGAGAACAGTGATGTTCGGAACCCCGTAGGATGTGGCCAGTGGGGTGGGAGGCACTCGGGCAGTGGGGTGAAGACGTTGCTCGCATCGAACCGCTCGCTGGCGGAGTTGCCAACGACGTGTGGAGCGTGCGCGTCAATGGGCATCTCGCGGTCGGTCGT
>JBKPDY010000087.1:0-20519 GCA_046728155.1 Actinomycetota bacterium | reverse complement strand
GCCGGGTGTCCGGTCCGCGTCCGCTCCTGATCCGGGCGCCTGCCTCGATCGTCGAGCCGTCACGGAGCCGGAACGCATACGACGCCGCGGTAGCTGGCGTCGGCAGCGTCAGCGCAAGGATGCGGTCCGACTCGGTCAGGTCCTTCGCCTGGACATAGCCGCGGTTGGTCGTCCAGATCCGGTGGCCGGGCGTGCATCGCAGCACCATGCCGTTCCCGAACTCCAGCCGGACGATCTCGTTGACTCCGGTGATCATGAACGCGTCGGGCCTCGTCAGCTCGATACGATCGGCCTGAGCGTCCCGGTTGGTCGCGTCGTGCGTGTAGATACCGAATGACTCACCGGCCCGCGCGCGGTCGATCAGGTCGTCGAAGCGGATCAGGCCCTTGTCCGTGTGGACAAGTGTGTCGGCCGTGAAGCAGGGATTACTTGCCGTGATCCGGCCGGTCTCCGGGTTGGTGTGCCAGTCGTTGATCGTGTCGTCGTACTGCAGTCCGGGGTCGGCGCACTCCCAGGCCGCCTGCGCGATCTGGCGGAACAACGTCTTCGCGTCGACCGTGTCGATCACCTTGCCGTCGAGGCGGCCGAATAGGTCGAACGGCGAGCCATCCTCGACCGCGCGCATGAACTCGTCCGAGACCCGGACCGAGTTGTTCGCGTTCTGGTACTGGACACTGACGATGTCCCTGCCGCCGAGGTCCATGTCGAAGCCGGCGTCGCGAAGAGCCCGGATCTTGTCTTCCTCGCGGGCCTTGAGGGAAACGAACTCCTCGATGTCCGGGTGGTCGACGTCGAGAATGACCATCTTCGCCGCCCGACGGGTCGCTCCGCCAGATTTGATCGTGCCGGCGCTCGCGTCGGCACCACGCATGAAGCTGACCGGTCCGGACGCGGTGCCGCCCGAGGAGAGAAGCTCTTTCGACGCCCGGATGCGGGACAGGTTGACCCCGGCTCCGGAGCCACCCTGAAAGATCAGCCCCTCCTCCTTGTACCAGTCGAGGATCGAATCCATCGAGTCGTCGACGGAGAGGATGAAGCAGTTGTGCACTCGCAGGTTGTCGGAGAGGTATTCACCGCTCTCAGTCTGAATGTCGTAGACCTCCATAGGGCCAAGCGCTTCGACCCTGCAGATCTCGAGGCGCTTTGTATCGGCCGCACCGCGCCCCGGCAGGTCGAAGCTCGCTTCGAGCCTCGCCGTCTTCATCTCGTCGATGAAGCCGATTTCGTCGGCAAACCTCCGGCGGTCGCCTGCGTTCTGAACGCGCACCGACCAGCAACCATGCCGGTCGTCCCGCCGGTCTGCCCGGTAGCCAACGCGGGAGAAAATGCCGAACCGCAGCAGGAGACGCTGGATTCCCCGAATAAGCTCACCGGAGATCATGTCGACCGCGACGAGTGTGGACCGTTCGCGCCTGCTCACGTAACCCTCGGCCTGGAAGATGCTGCGTAGGTACGCAGCAACGACCGGCAGGGGCGCGGTGAACAGCATCTCGGGCACCACCATGTCCACTCCCCGCGCACGCAGGCCCCAACGCTCGACGAGCCCGCCAAGTACCGACTCGCCATAGATGCGAGTGCGACGGCAGTCGAGGCGCTTGTCTTGAGTTGCCAAGACGCGCTCGTGGCGGTGGGCGGTGGGGAAAAGGTAATCAAGGTGTTGAGTCACCCAGCGCAGCTCGGCGTCATTGACGGTCATCGCCTCGATCGTCAACGACCGGTTAGTACCCTTGTACTGCCCGACGAATCCATCTGATTGCAGCCAACCGGCCAACGCGGCCTCAGCGTAGTCGCGCATATCGATGGCTGTCTCGCCGTACGCCTCGCGGCGATGCCACTCCAACTTGTCGCCTGCCTTGACCGTGCCGGCTTCGACGAAGTGACCTGCCTTCTCGCTCGTGCGTAGCCATACGAGGTGATCAGCGGTCACGTCGAGCGTGTACCCGGCCTTCGTGTGGAAACGAAGAACCTCCTTGATCCCGTTGGCCTTCGCCGCCACGATCTTCGTGACACCGGCCGCATCGAATACCTTGGTCCCGACGGCGTTCTCCTCGGCGAGTTTACCGATAGGCACGAGACCAGCCGGCGTGCTCACCAACGAGTGATATGGCTGGCACGCGCTGACCTGCTGCTTCGATGTCGTACCCACGTTGAACCAGACCGGCGAGTTGAAGCTGAACACCTGGTGCAGCAGCATCCAGGTCAGCTCGTGTTCGAAGATCTCGGCATCCTCGGCGGTCGCGAAGTACCCACACTCCTCGCCAGCGCGACGGTACGTGCGAACGACCCGGTCGATGATCTGCCGCAGGCTCGTCTCCCTTTGCGGTGTGCCGACCGCGCCGCGGAAGTACTTCGTGGTGACGATGTTCGTAGCGTTGATACTCCAGAAGTCAGGAAACTCGACGCCACGCTGCTCGAAGTTGACCGACCCGTCGCGCCAGTTCGTCATGACGACGTCCCGCCGTTCCCAGGTCACCTCGTCGTAGGGATGCACGCCCTCCGTGGTCCAGACGCGTTCGAGCCGAAGACCGGTCGCCATCCCGCGACCGCGGCCCTTCGTCGAACCAGAGTCCCCGGCGCCCCCCGAAGGTGTCCCCACTGCTCGCGTCATGCCCGTCTCCCTGTGTGCCGTCGCGGCGTGGTCGCCGCTCGTCGTGACTGCTTCGTCCATGCTGGTGCGTGGTATATCCGTGTTGTCGCTCTGCTCCGCGGTCGGCGTGCCCCTTGCCTACCCGTTCGGGACTGGCTGGGGATGCCGACCCCTGACCTGGCGTCTGTTGTCTGACAAGCGCGTCGGGCGATCATCGCGTGCGCCCGACCCCGGCTCGCCCGCCAGGTCATCCACTGTGGAGCCCGTGTCGCTCGTTTCACCGTCGTCAGACCCCGCCCGTGACCGGAGCGCGGCTATCTCGCGCTCAAAGTCGGCCAACGAATCGAACGACCGGTAGACGCTGGCGAAACGCAGGTACGCGACCTCGTCGAGCTCGCGCAGTGGGCCAAGGATCGCCAGTCCCACGTCGTGGCTGGGCACTTCCGCCGCGCCCCGGGCTCGGATGGTCTCCTCCACCCGCTGGGCGAGCAGCGCGATCGAGTCCTCGTCGACCGGCCGACCCTGACAGGCCTTTCGTACTCCGGAGACGACCTTGGTACGGCTGAACGGTTCGGTCACTCCGCTGCGCTTCACGATTGCGAGCACGGCCTCCTCGACCGTGGTGAACCGTCGTCCACATTCCGGGCAGGCCCGACGCCGACGGATCAGAGCACCGTCGTCGGCCTCGCGGGAGTCGACCACGCGGGAGTCCGCGTATCGGCAGTACGGGCAACGCATGGCGCCACCTCCCTCGATCGTCCACCCGATGGCCTGTGGACAGCTTATCCCCAGGTTGTGGGTAACTACACTTGTGTAACTACTAGATGTTGTGGTGGACGCTAGCTCGCCCGGCGGCGTCTTGCAAGTCCCTCCGCGAATCGTCCGTCGTCGCACGCGCCCGCTCATGGCTTCATTTCACGCCTGGCGTACGACATCTTTCGGCGGTTCCGGAGCTGACCGGTCGGTCCGCGGTCCGACGACCGCGCCGCACCGTGCCCATGCGAGATCGAACAAACGTGCGAAGATAACGGTTGTGACAGGTACCTCCAGCACCGCGACACGCGGTCGAACAGCTGTTTGAAATTCTCGTGAAGTACCGATACAGTTGTTCGAGGTACGGAATGGTCGAATCCCATCCACCCCGGGTGTCGTGGCACCGGCACCCGTCATAGGAGGAGGAGTGACGTGGCAACGGAGGACCGGCGGCGGCGCGAAGAGACCTCGGCGGGGTCAGCACCAATGCCCACCGCAGTGGACAGTCGCGCGGTCGACCGCGGTGGCGAGCCGTCCAGTTCGATCGAGGAATCCGATGCCGATGGAGGTCGCGCTCGCATGCGACGCCGCAGCAGCGCGGGCGAGCTCCGTGCCGTCGAGGCGGTGATGAGCGCGCTACCAGAGGTCTTCGCACCGGACCTTACCGCCCGCCAACGCCACATCCTCGACTACATCCGCGAGACCGTGGAGACCCGCGGCTACCCCCCGACGGTCCGCGAGATCGGTGAGGCGGTGGGCCTGGTATCCCCGTCGAGCGTCGCCTACCAGATGGGCGTGCTCCAGCGCAAGGGCTACCTGCGCAAGGATCCGAACCGACCCCGCGCGGTCGACGTCAGGCCGCCGAGCGAACTCGCATACGACGAGGAAGCTGTGCGGGCCGCCCGGCCCGCGCCGGCCTATGTCCCGGTGCTTGGTCGGATTGCGGCCGGCGGACCCATCCTCGCCGAGCAGTCGGTGGAGGACGTGTTTCCGCTACCGCGCGAAATAGTCGGCGAGGGGACGCTGTTCCTGTTGCAGGTCAAGGGCGACTCGATGCTCGACGCGGCGATCTGCGACGGAGACTGGGTTGTCGTGCGTCAGCAGCCGACGGCCAACAACGGTGAGATAGTCGCGGCACTGCTCGAGAACGAGGCGACCGTAAAGACGTACCGGTACAAGGACAAGCACGTGTGGCTGCTGCCACAGAACCCAGCGTTCGATCCGATCCCTGGCGACGAGGCCACGATCATGGGAAAGGTGGTGGCGGTTCTGCGGCGCGTGTGACCGGCCGGACTCAAGGCTGAGGTTTGGCTTGCCAAGAGAGGACCGGGAGCAATCGCTGGCCCGCGTGGCTCGGCCGTCCGCGCGGTTGGTGTTTCTTTACGCGTCAGCGTCGGCGTGGATCAAGTGGATCGAAGTCGTTCTCGTATCCGCCCTGTTGGCCGCCGTACCCGTAGTCGCCGTACTGCTGCTGGCCGCCGGGGTCGGCGTAGCCCTGGCCGCCGGGGTTGGCGTAGCCCTGGCCGCCGTAGTGGCCGTAATCGCCGCCGCCGTAGGTCTGCTGGCCGCCATACTCGCCGCCGTAGCCCTGGGGGCCGTACGTCGGCTGGACGTATCCGGTCGACTGGTCGCCGTACCCGGGCTGGGCATATTCGCTGCCGCCGTAGCCGTTGGCGCCGTATCCGCCGGAGTCGTACGCATTGGATCCGTAACCGGCGCCGGCATACCCGTTCTGGCCGCCCTGACCGTAGCCGGAGTCGCCGAATCCGCTCCCATAGCCTTCCCCGAATCCTGAGTCGCGCCCGTATCCGGAGCCACCGCCACCCCGACGCCGTCGCGGCCGGTCATCGTAGTCGTCGTAGTCGTCGTACTCCTCCTCCTCACGCCGGCGTCTGCGGGCGCGGCGGATGCCGACGATGCCGGCGATGGCGAGGACGAGCCCAACCGCACCGACAGCGGCGACGATGCGGGTGAGTTGGGACAGCGACAGCTTGGCGAGCCAGCTAGACCCGCCGCCGGTCGCCTGGTCCGCCGGACCGTTGCCGCCTGAGGCGCCGTCGGTCGGCTGCGGCTGCGGCACGTACGGCGTGTACTGCAGGAGCTTCGGCTGATCGGTCGCCGACAGGGTCAGGAAGTATTTCCCGTCGGAGCTGTACGTGATCGCCCGGCCGGACGGCTCGTTGGGCAACGGCGTGATCACCGGCGTGCCATTGGTGATCGCCTTCACGATGTCGCCGTCGGCGCCGATCGTGAACTCGTAGGCATCGGAGAAGGTCCGGATGACGACCTTGGAGCCATCGGGTGACTTGTTTGCGCCGGTAACGACGAGATTCCCGACGACCGCCCCAAGAGGGGTGTCCGTACCAGTGGCGAGCGGCGTGAAGTCGCCGACCTTGGTCAGCTGTGCCTGCGCCGGGGTGGCGGGCTGGATCTTCTTGTTCGGTTTGTAGATCGCGACCTTGCCGTTCGTGGCCGCTCGCGCGATGACGATCGGCGTGTCGCCCTTGTCGAGGAGGAAGGCCTCGGCGTCGAACTTTCCACTCGACGGGTAGAGCACGCGCCACGGCGTGGCCGGTGGTTGGTTCAGCGTGATCTGTTCGAATGTCAGCCAACCGCGCGAGTTGGGCTGGCCGGAAACCCCGTCTCCGATGTCAGCCGCCCAGATGGCCCCATCGCTGCCCATCGCGAGATCCTGCGGGTCGACCGGGTTGAGCCCATAGCCGACCGCGTTGGTGGCGCACGTCTTCGGATTGATCGTCCAGAGCACCAGGTCGTTCGGATCCTGGCTGTCGCCACCCTGTACCGCGTAGATGGCGTTGTCGGTCGCCACCATTCCGGTGATTTCGTTGAGCGACGTGTTCTTCACGGTGCATATCGCCTTACCGGCGGTTGGCGGGCCCTGGTTCGCGTTGCTACCACCGGCTGCGGGACTGGGAGGCGGCGTCGTCGGCGCCGCGGACACGCCCGTGGCGGGCCCAAAGGCGGCAGCGACGACGACCGTCGCGACGACCAGGAGAGCAGGGGCCCTGCGCAAGGATGGGGGGTGACCGCGCATGGCGCCCAGTCTGTCAGAATTAGCAGGGCACTGCGAAGTCGCGTGTGGCACCTAACAGTGAGTCACGTGCCACTTACGCGGCAGTAGCCGCAAACGGTGCGAGCTCGGCGGCGATCGACTCACTGACGCGTACGCGAAGCTGCGTGCCGTGACCGGTGTGGTCGGATCGGAGCACCTCACCGCGCTCGTGTACGCGGGCGACCAGATCCCCTCGCTCGTACGGGATGAGTACGTCCAGCACGACCGCGGGTCGAGGCAGCCCGGCCTCGATCGCGGCCCGCAGGTCGGAGAGTCCCGTGCCGGTCCGCGCGGAGACGAACGTCGCCTCGGGCCAGAGGCGCTTGAGACGCAGGAGGGTCTCCTCGCCCGCGGCGTCGGTCTTGTTGACCACGAGCAGCTCGGGGACGCATTCCGCACCGATGTCGGCGAGCACCTCGCGGACGGCCCGCACCTGCTCCTGGGGGTCGGCGTGCGCCCCATCGACGATATGCACGATGAGGTCGGCGTCGGCGACCTCCTCCAGCGTCGAGCGGAACGCCTCGACCAGCTCGTGCGGCAGGTGGCGGACGAAGCCGACCGTGTCGGAGAGGGTGAACACCCGCCCTTCGCTGGTCCGGGTGCGTCGTGTGGTCGGATCGAGGGTGGCGAAGAGGGCATTCTCGACCAGGACGCCGGCGCCGGTGAGGCGATTGAGAAGCGATGACTTCCCGGCGTTGGTGTAACCGGCAATCGCCGCACTGGGCACGTTGTTACGCCGACGTACGGCTCGCTTGGTGTCCCGGGTGGTGCGCATGTCGGCGATCTCACCCTTGAGTCGGGAGATCCGGGTCCGGATCCTTCGCCGATCAGTTTCGATCTTCGTCTCGCCGGGCCCGCGCAAACCGACGCCGCCGCCGGCCCCGCCGCCGCGGCCGCTGCCACCGGTCTGACGCGAGAGCGCGCTGCCCCAGCCGCGCAGCCGCGGAAGGAAATACTGCAGCTGGGCCAGCTCGACCTGAGCCTTACCTTCCCGGCTCTTGGCGTGCTGGGCGAAGATGTCGAGGATCAGCGCCGTCCGGTCGATGACCTTGACCTTGAGGTCGTCCTCCAGCGTCCGCAGCTGGGACGGGGAGAGCTCACCGTCACAGATCACGGTGTCCGCGCCGGAATCGACTACGGCCGCGCGCAGCTCCTCCACCTTGCCCCGGCCGATGAAGGTGGACGGATCCGGGCGGCCACGTCGCTGGATCAGGCCGTCCATGACCACCGACCCCGCCGTCTTGGCCAGGTCGGCCAGCTCGACAAGGGAGTTCTCCGCGTCGGTCGACGTGCCTTCGGTCCACACCCCGACCAGAACCACGCGTTCGAGGCGGAGCTGCCGGTACTCGACCTCAGTGATGTCGGTGAGTTCGGTGGAGAGGCCGGCGATGCGGCGCAGCGCGTTGCGGTCGTCGAGGTCCCACTCGCCGGTGGAGGCTTGCACGCCGACCCACCTGTCCTCTCGCTCGCCGTCGGAGCTCGCGCGAGGAGCCGAGCGGGGCGAGGCCCCGCAGCTTGCGAGCGGTACCTGGCGGACTGAGCGATCGAACTCCGGTACGACCTGATGTTCTGTCATTACTTCGATGGTGCCACGCCGCGGCCGGCCCACGCACCTGAGTTAGGTCCGGCGCGCCGCCGCACGGAACAATGCAGTCTGGACTTCGGGCCGGGAGGATCTAGATGGCGCTGATGGGTCGCCTGCCGAGCGCGGGATTTTCCATCACCGTACGGGTGAGCGTGGTCGCCGACGCCTATGCGATCGGTCGCCTCACGATGGCCGTGGGCGACGCCGGTGGCATCGTCACCGCCCTTGACGTGGTCGACTCGGACCCAACCATGATCATCGCCGACCTCACCTGTGACACGGCCGACTCCGCACACGCGGCCCAGGTGGCCCAGGCGCTGGAGGATCTCGACGGCGTCGATGTCCGCAAGGTCAGCGACCGGACGTTCCTGCTCCACCTCGGCGGAAAGATCGAGGTGACGCCGAAGGTCGCCCTACGCAACCGGGACGAACTCTCCCGGGCCTACACCCCTGGCGTTGCCAGAGTCTGCCTGGCGATCGCCGAGAACCCGGATGACGCCCGCCGGCTGACCATCAAGCGCAACACGATCGCCGTAGTGACGGACGGGACCGCCGTGCTCGGTCTCGGCGACCTCGGGCCGGCGGCGGCACTGCCGGTGATGGAAGGCAAGGCGGCTCTGTTCAAACGTTTCGGCGGTGTCGACGCGTGGCCGGTTGTGCTCGACACCAAGGACACCGACGAGATCGTCCGGATCGTCAAGGCGCTGGCACCCGCCTACGGCGGCATCAATCTCGAGGACATCGCCGCACCCCGGTGTTTCGAGATCGAGGAACGGCTGCGGGAGATGCTCGACATCCCGGTGTTCCACGACGACCAACACGGCACGGCGATATGCGTGCTCGCCGCGCTGACCAATGCGTTGCGCGTGGTGAACAAGGCGCTCAGCGACGTGGCGGTGGTCGTCTCCGGGGCGGGCGCCGCCGGAACGGCCATCGTCAAATTGTTGCTGCGCCAGGGCGTCGGCGACGTCATCATGTACGACCGGCGCGGCACCCTGCACCGAGGCCTGAAGGGCATGTCCGAGTCATGGCGCTGGCTGGCCGAGCACACCAACCGCGAGGGGTACGCCGGCGACCTACCCGGGGCCCTTCGGGGGGCGGATGTATTCATCGGCGTCTCCGCGCCGAACCTGCTCACCGGTGACGACATCGCGGCGATGGCCAAGGACGCCATCGTGTTCGCGCTGGCCAACCCCGACCCGGAAGTCGATCCGCGCGAGGCCCGGCTGCACGCCGCCGTGGTCGCTACCGGTCGCTCGGACCAGCCCAACCAGATCAACAACGTATTGGCGTTCCCGGGCGTGTTCCGCGGCATGCTCGACGCGGGGGCGCGGGCGTTCACCCAGGAAATGGCGATAGCGGCCGCGCACGCCATCGCCGACGCCGTCGGACCCGAGAAGGCAAACGCCTCCGTCATCGTGCCGAGCGTGTTCGACCCGAGGGTGGCCCCGGCTGTCGCCGAGGCCGTCCGCACCGTCGCGAAGGCAGCCTCCACCGCGGAGGCCCAGGACACTTTCTGACCCGTACAGAACTTGACGCCGGCACCCTGCGACACTCCTCCACATGCGACGGCCCGCGACGATCATGCGAGTCGTCGCGTGCGCGCTCGGCGCGCTCATCGCGCTGGTGATACCGGTCGGGAGCGCCGCCGCGGGGCCGACGCCGAGCCCGGCCGCCGTCTCGAAGGCGACGCCGGTCTGTACCGTGACCGACCCGCGCGCGATCGAACTCTCCGGTCTGGTCGCGACCGGCGACGGGTACGTATCTATCACCGATAGTCGCGACGACCCGAGCCAGATTCTGATCTTCTACCTTGACCGGAGCTGCCGGGTGACCCGCACGCTCGGCTACCCGACCGCGGCGCGCGATCCCGAGGATGTGGCGCAGGCTCCGGACGGGACGCTCTGGGTGGCCGACACAGGCGACAACTTCAACAACACCAGCCGGCGTAGGACCGTGGCGCTGTGGCACGTGCCCCAGGACGGCGGCCCCCCCGTGATCTACCGGTTGACCTACCCCGACGGTCCGCACGATGCCGAAGCGTTGTTCTTCACCGCGAACGCCACGCCGGTCATCGTCACCAAGGACATCACCGGCATCGCGGGCCTCTACGAGCCGGCCAGGGCCGTCCAAGCACGCACGGCCGCGGGCGTGCCACTGCGAAAGGTTGGCGAGTTCGCTCCGGTGCCGCGGAACGTATCCAATCCCTTCGGGATTATCGGCGAAGTCCTCGTCACGGGTGCCGCCACGTCTCCCGATCGCCGCCGCGTCGTCCTCCGCACGTACAGTGCGGCGTACGAATGGGATGTGCCCGACGGCGACCCGGTCAAGGCGATAACGACAACCGAACCGCGGATCACGCCCCTTCCCAATGAGCCGCAGGGCGAAGCAATCGCGTACACAGTGGACGGTTCGGCCTTCCTGACCGTGAGCGACGCCCAGGGTCCGGCGACGCTGCTCCGCTATATGCCGTCTGGTCGGTCGGCGCCGGCCGCGACGACCACTGCTGCACCTCCTGGGACGGCGGCCCCCTCCTCGACGCCGGGACTGGCGCGGGCGTTGGAGGCGGTTCCGGGCTGGGCGCTGATTGGCCTCGCCGTCGGTGGCCTCGGGTTGGCCACGGCCGGCATCGCCGGACTCCTGCGGAGCCGACGGCGTTCAGGCTTCTGACCGCGGTCAGATCTCCAGCGAGCCGCTCGCGACGAAGACGGCCGGGCCGGCGAGCACACAGCGGTCGGCGGTGAGCGTGACGGTCAACCGTCCACCCGGGACATCGACGGTGATGTCGCCGTCGAGCGCGACTTGGCGCAGCGCCACCGCCGCCGCAGCGCACGCGCCGGAGCCGCACGAGAGGGTCTCGCCGACACCGCGCTCGACCACCCGTAGCCGTATGTGCCGATCACCGATCCGCTGGAGAAACTCCACATTGGCCGATTCCGGAAAGGTCCCGGTGTCCAGTCCGAGCGGGCGGGACAGGTCGAGTACGTCGGGGTCCTCGACCCAGCACACCAGGTTCGGGTTGCCGCACGTGACGACCGTGCCCTTGAAGTCCGCATCGGATACGTGTACCGCGCCGTGGCCGTCCAGATGGGGTAGCGGCATGTCGACGGCGACCGAGTCGTCGGCGACTTCGGCCACGACGAGTCCCGCCCGGGTGAGGATCGGCACCCGCGACCCGGTGGCGAGGCCGGAGCGCACAAGGTAGCTCGCGTACAGGCGCACGCCGTTGCCGCACATGTCCGCGAGCGTTCCATCGGCGTTGCGGTAGTCCATGAACCATTCCGCCCGAGCGTCGCCAACCCCCTCGGCCACGGCGGCGGCCCGGACCGCACGCAACACCCCGTCGGCGCCGAGCCCGAATCGGCGGTCGCAGAGCGCGGCCACCCGTTGCGGCGTGAGCTCCAGCAGATCGTCCGGATCAGGCAGGACGATGAAATCGTTTCCGGTCGCGTGGCCCTTGGCGAAAGCGGTTCGCATCCGCTCCATCATCCCCCACCGCGTGCGATGTCCATCGCTGCCGGGACGAGATCCGGGTCGGCCCCGTCGAGCCAGGTGATGCGCGGGTCGCGGCGAAACCAGGAACGCTGGCGTCGGACGAACCGTCGGGTCGCCCGGATCGTATCGGCCCGCGCCTCATCCTCGTCGCACTCTCCGTCCAGGAACGACAGCACCTGTTGATAACCCAGCGCTTTCGAGGCCGTCCGCCCGGCGCGCAGCCCGTGCGCCTCGAGCCCCAGTACCTCGGCCACGAGCCCCTCGACCCACATCCGGTCGACGCGGCGGGCGATCCGGTCGTCGAGGACATCGCCGTCGAGATCGACTCCAATGTGGACAGCTGGGTAGAACGGTCGGGGCGAGGGCAACTCGGCCATGAAGTCGGCTCCGGTGAGTTCGCGTACCTCCAACGCGCGCACGATTCTCCGGCCATTACCGGGCAGGATCCTCGCCGCGGCGGCCGGATCCGCGGCCGCGAGCCGGGCGTGTAGGGCCGGCGCCCCCACCGCGGCCAGCTCGGCCTCGAGTCGGGCGCGGACGGCGGCGTCCGTACCGGGGAAGTCGAAGCGCTCGAGGGCCGCTCGAACGTAAAGTCCGGAACCGCCGACGAGAATGGGTGTCCGGCCACGCGCCCGTACGGCGTCGATAGCGGTCCGCGCGGCCAGCTGGTACTCCGCGACGCTCGCCGGCTCGGTCACCGCCCACAGGTCAAGGACGTGATGCGGCACGCCCTGCCGTTGCGCCGGGCGGAGTTTTGCGGTGCCGATGTCCATTCCGCGGTAGAGCTGCATCGAGTCGGCGTTGACCACCTCGCCGTCCAGCCGGTGGGCGAGCGCCAGGCCCAGCGCCGTCTTCCCGGTTGCAGTCGGCCCGATGACGGCGACCACGGGCGGGAGGGCGACTGACGAAGGCCGCACGACGCCACCGTAGCTCACCAGGGCCGAGCCCTTATGGGAGCGTTTCCATTGGCGGTGAAGGTCACGGTTCGGCGGCACTGGCGGGCGTCGGCCCTTGGGGCGCTCGACGCCGACCATGAATGACCTGTGAGAATGCAACGGCAACACAGTGTTGGGGGCGCTCGCACTCTCGCGTTGAGCGAGTTGGTGACCCATAGTGTTGTTACGGCTGCGCACATGGCGGCGAACGGGCGGCGGACCCGCTCGCCGGTACGAACGAGGTGGACAACATGAGCGACTGGACGTCCTTCGGTCGAGTCGACGACGACGGCACGGTGTATGTCAAGACCAGCGCAGGTGAGCGCGTCGTGGGGTCGTGGCAGGCCGGGACGCCGGAGGAGGGACTGGCTCACTTTGCCCGCAGGTTCGCCGACATCGTCACCGAAGTCGATCTGATCGAAGCCCGCCTCGGAAGCGGCGCGGCCGATCCGAGCCACGCGCTCACGTCCATCCGCCGGCTGCGCGCCTCGCTCGACAACGCCCACGTAGTCGGCGATCTGGACGGTCTCGCCGACCGGCTCGACCGCCTCAGCCTGGTTGCGGAGGAGAAGTCCGCAGCTGCCCGGGTCGCCCGCGACGCGGCCCGCGCCGATGCCCTCGCCCGTAAGACCGCCCTCGCGGAGGAGGCGGAGAAGATCGCCGCCGACTCTACCCAGTGGAAGGCGGCCGGCGACCGCCTTCGCGCGATCCTGGACGAGTGGAAGACGATCAAAGGAATCGACAAGAAGGCCGACGGGGAGCTGTGGAAGCGCTATTCGGCAGCGCGGGACGCCTTCACCCGCCGCCGGGGAACGCACTTCGCCAGCCTTGACTCACAGCGCAAGCAGGCTACGGCCCGCAAAGAGGAGTTGGTCGCCGAGGCCGAGACGCTCGCGTCGTCGACCGATTGGACCGCGACTGCGAACCGGCTCAAGGAGCTGATGGGCGAATGGAAGAGCGCTCCGCGGGCCGCCAAGGATGTGGAGCAGAAGCTCTGGGACCGGTTCCGCGCCGCTCAGGACGCCTTCTTCGCCCGCCGCAGCGATACATTCTCGGCCCGCGACGCCGAACAGCGGGCCAGCCTTGAACGGCGCCAAACCCTGCTGGTTGAGGCCGAGGGCCTCGACGTCGAGGCCGATCCGCGGGCGGCTCAGGCGCGGCTGCGCGAGATTCAGGCTCAGTGGCACGACTCCGGCCGTCTCCCGCGCGAGACCGCCGCGAATCTTGACCGGCGGTTGCGCGCGGTCGACGACAAGATCCGCGGCGCCATGGACACCGCCTGGCGGCGCACCACTCCTGACAGCAACCCGCTGTTGGCCCAGATGCGCGATCAGGTGGCCGAGGCTGAGCAACGGGTCGCCCGGGCCGAAGCGGCCGGCGACGCGAAACGGATCCGGGAAGCACAGCAGGCCTTGGCGCAGAAGAGACGATTCCTCGAGCTGGCGGAACACCCGGGCTGACGGACGGTCGCTTTACCGCTTCCGCTCTGCACGTTGCCGGTGTGAAATGAGTGTCTGCCGTGGCTAGCGCGACGGGGCGCCGACCGCTGGAAGGCCCAGCATGACTCCGGGGGTTCGCGTGACATGGCCCTCGGCCCAGGCGTCACCGGCCGTCGTCAGCCGGTGGGAGATCACCGGGCCATCGCAGTTGAGGTGATGCGGCGCCGCGTACGTTACCTTGGTCTCGACGATGTCGCCGGGCCGGATGTCCAACGTGGACGGTGCCGTGAAGTGGACCAGCCGGCCGTCCCGAGCCCGCCCGGACAGCCGGCCGGTGGCCCTGTCCTTGCGCCCCTCACCGACCGCGACCAGGACCTCGAGAGTTGATCCGACGAGGCATTGGTTCTCGGCCCAGCTGATTTCCTCGACGAGTGCGACCAGCCGCTCGTACCGGTCCTGCACCACCTCCTTGGGCACCTGTCCGTCCATGGTGGCCGCGGGCGTACCTGGTCGCTTGGAGTATTGGAACGTGAACGCCGACGAGAACCGGGCCGCCCGTACGACATCCAGAGTGGACTCGAAGTCGGCCTCGGTCTCGCCCGGAAAACCGACGATGATATCCGTGGTGATAGCGGCGTCGGGCATGGCGGCGCGGGCACTGTCGATAATCGACAGATAGCGCTCGGAGCGGTATGACCGTCGCATCGCCCGCAGAACGGAGTCCGAACCGGACTGCAGCGGCATGTGCAGGCTGTGGCACACGTTGGGTGTCTCGGCCATCGCCGCGATGACATCGTCGGTGAAGTCCTTCGGATGCGGGCTGGTGAACCGGACCCGCTCCAGTCCCTCGACCTCACCGCAGGAGCGCAACAGTTTCCCGAACGCCCGCCGGTCGCCGAACTCCAGCCCGTACGAGTTGACGTTCTGCCCGAGCAGGGTCACCTCGATCACCCCCTCGGCCACCAGCGCACGTACCTCGGCCAGGATGTCGCCCGGCCGGCGGTCCTTCTCCTTGCCCCGCAAGGCCGGCACGATGCAGAAGGTGCAGGTGTTGTTGCAGCCGACCGAGATGGAGACCCAGCCGGCGTAGGTCGACTCACGGCGGGCGGGCAGCGTCGACGGGAACACCTCGAGCGCCTCGAGAATCTCGACTTCGGCCGCGGCGTTGTGGCGGGCCCGCTCCAGCAGCACGGGGAGCGACCCGATGTTGTGCGTGCCGAACACGACGTCGACCCAGGGCGCCCGCCGGACAATATCGCCGCGGTCCTTCTGAGCCAGGCAGCCGCCGACCGCGATCTGCATTCCGGGGCGTGCGTCCTTGACCGGGCGCAGATGACCGAGGTTGCCGTACAGGCGGTTGTCGGCGTTCTCGCGTACGGCGCATGTGTTGAACACGACCACATCCGCGTCATCGGAGTCCGCGCGTGCGTACCCCGCCGACTCGAGCAGCCCAGAGATCCGCTCGGAGTCGTGCATGTTCATCTGGCAGCCGTATGTGACGACCGTGAAGGTCCTCGGCACCCGCGCCCCTCTCGTCGCCACCAAGGGTAGCGGGCAGGCAGTATGGGAGCATGTGCCGCAGTATCAAGACCCTTCGCGAACCGTTCACCCCCGCGGTCACCGCCGCCGACGTGCACGCGGCCGCTCTGCAGTACGTGCGTAAGGTCTCCGGCTTCCGTGCGCCGGCGGCGCACAACGCCCAGGTCTTCGAAGAGGCCGTACGAGCGGTGGCGGCGGCGACTCAGGAGTTGCTGGACGGGCTCGTGGTCCGTGCGGCTCGCTGAGCGGCTCAGCGCGCGACCTCGGTGGCCCGCGACTCTCGGACGACGGTGACCCGGATCTGACCCGGGTAGGTCAGCTCCTCCTCGATCTGTTTCGCGACGTCCCGCGCGAGGACGGCGGCTCCGATGTCGTCCACGTCGTCGGGGCGGACCATCACCCGGATCTCCCGTCCGGCTTGCATGGCGAACACGCGCTCCACGCCCTGCTTGCGACCGGCGATCTCCTCGATCCGTTCCAATCGCCGGACGTACGCCTCCAGGCTCTCCCGTCGAGCACCGGGTCGACCGCCGGAGCACGCGTCAGAGGCCTGGGTCAGCACCGCCTCGACCGTCTGCGGGACGACCTCGTTGTGGTGCGCCTCGATCGCGTGCACCACCTCGTCGCTCTCGCCGTACCGCCGGGCGATGTCGGCGCCGATGATGGCATGGCTGCCTTCGATCTCGTGGGTGAGCGCCTTACCGATGTCGTGGAGGAACGCACACCGTTTGATCAGCGGAACGTCCAGGCGCAGTTCGGCCGCCATGATGCCGGCCACGTGGGCCGTCTCGAGCAGGTGCTTGAGCACGTTCTGCCCGTACGAGGTGCGGTAGCGCAGTCGCCCGAGCAGGGTGACGAGTTCGGGGTGCATGTCGGTGATGCCAACGTCGATCAGAGCGTCCTCGGCCGCGCGTTGACATAGCCGTTCGACCTCGCCCCCCGCGATCTCGAAGACCTCCTCGATCCGGTGCGGGTGGATCCGTCCGTCCAGTACGAGCTTCTCCAGGGTGAGCCGGCCCACCTCACGCCGGACCGGATCGAAACACGAGAGCAGGACGGCCTCGGGGGTGTCGTCGATGATCAGATTCACGCCGGTGACCGTTTCGAAGGCACGAATGTTGCGCCCCTCGCGGCCGATGATGCGGCCCTTCATCTCGTCGGACGGCAGGTGCAGCACGCTCACGACACTCTCCGCGGTCTGCTCGCTGGCGACTCGCTGGATCGCCTCGACCACGATGGAGCGGGCGCGCTCCTCGGCGTTCGTCCGCGCCTCGTGCTCGATCGTCCGGGCCAGGATGACGGCGTCGCGCTTGGCCTGGGCCTCGATGACCTCGATCAACTCAACCTTGGCCATCTCCGCGGTCAGCCCGGCGACACGTTCCAGCTCGCGTCGGTGGATATCGGCGGCTGCGGCGAGCTCCTGCTCCCGGCTGACGAGCAAGGCTTCCCGGTCGGTGAGCTCGGTCTCCGCGGTGGTCACCCGACGGTGGCGCTCGGCCAGTCGCTCCGCGTCCTCGGCGAGTAGGCGTTCACGGTCGTCGAGGCGCTGCTGGCGGCGTTCGGCGTCGGCGGCTTGTTCCTTCGCGACACTGGTCAACGTCGCGATCTCCCGCTCGCCTGCTCGCCGGGCCGAGGCGCGGAGTTGCTCGGCATCGTGCTCGCCCTGCTTGTGAGCCCGTTCAAGCACGCCGTCGGCCTCGCCGCGCGCGCTCTCCAGTATTCGGCGGGCCTCCCCGCGGGCCGCAGCCGCCTCAGCTTTGGCCGCCGCCGCGTCGGCCCTGGCCGCCGCTGCCTCACTCCGGGCGTTGATAATCGTCGCGCGTGTGTCGTCCCGACTCGACGCAGATTCCGTCAAGGCGGCGTCGTTGATGACCGCCTCGGACGGTTCGCGACGGACGACACCGGTTGCGTCGGCCGCGGCCATGCCGGACATGCCGCTGGTCCCGCTCACGAATCCGCTGACACCCGAGCCGGCGGAGCCGTCGCGTGCAGTGCCGGCGCGGACCACGCGAAGCAGTCGGCCGGCCAGCCCGATGCCGACCACGAGGCTGGCCCCGAGGAGGAGGACGACGACGGTGAGCACCGTCTCGAGTGCCGTCATGCGCACCATCCCTCCCCGGTGGTCGCGCCCCGGACGCGACTCAGGTCTCTGGGTCGGGAGTCTCACGAGCCACCAGGCGACGGGGTCACGTTCACCCGGCAGGCGGCACCGCCGGATGAACGGGCGCCACCGCCGATCGCGCGGAACCGCCAGCGTCACGGTACAGGGACGTACAGTGACCAGATATGACGCGTCGACCGCCTCCTCCTCGCAACCAGCGAGAACGCAGGTCTCGAGGTGGGCCGGCCGGCGCTTTTTGATGTTGTTTCGTTATGGAATCTATGTTGTGCGGTTGTCCCGCGGCGGTTCGGTTAGCTCCCGGTACAGCCGAGGCTAGGCGCACACCTACCCTCTGGTCAAGGACAGATGATCTAGGTCGCGTGAGTTCAGAGCCTGAGTTTCCGTACGCTCCCCCAGCGAGAACGCCATGCTGTACGGAAACGATCTTCGCTGGCGCGTGAACGAACGCTGCCTTCGGAGTAGTCAGTCATCCGACTCGTCGACGATGGCTTCGAAGGACGCCGCTTCGAGGGCCTCCTCCAGCTCCTCGGCATCCAATGCGTCGCCGGGCTGCCGCGACGACATCGCCTCCCTCACCACCCGGAAGGCGACGCCAGGGGCGTAGCCCTTGCGCGCGAGCATACCGACCAGACGACGCATTGTGGCGTCGGCGTGCCCGCTCCGTTCACTGGTGAGTCGCCGATCGACGAGCTCGCGGGCCGTTTTCGCCTCGATCTCGCCGCCGATCTCGTCCAGGGCCTCACCGATCGCGTCGGACTCGACACCCTTGCGGCGCAGCTCACGGGCGAGCGCCCGTCCGGCGAGGCCTTTGCCATGGTGCCGGCTGGTCACCCAGGCACGGGCGAACGCCCGGTCGTCCACCATGCCGACTTCGCCGTACCGCTCGAGGACGTCGGCGGCTACTTCACGGGGGATTCCGCGCTGGCGTAGCGCCGACGCCAGTTCCTGTCGCGTTCGTGGCCTGACCGCGAGCAGACGCAAGCAGATCTCCCGCGCCCTGTCGGCGCGCGCGACTGCCGAGTCGGCCGTTGGGCCCTCCCGGCCGGAGCGGGCACCCAGGACGGACGATCGGGCAGCTTGGCCCGAGGTCGCGGCGGGGCTGGCGCTCGGCTCCGTCAACCCGTCGCCGGTCCGCATTCGTGGCGGTGCCGCGTCCCAACCCCGTCCGGTACGGGCCCTGGGCCTACCGGCCACGACTCGGCCCCGGCTCAGAAGTCGACGGGCGGCAGGTTCGGGCCACCCGTCGCATCAGTCGACTGCCCCACCCCGAGCTTCTCCAGAATCCGTTTCTCGATCGCGGAGGCCACGTCAGGGTTCTCCTTGAGGAAGGCACGGGAGTTCTCCTTGCCCTGACCGAGCTGGTCGCCTTCGTAGGTGTACCAAGCGCCCGACTTGCGGATGATCCCTTGCTCCACCCCCACGTCGATGAGCGAACCCTCGCGAGAGATCCCTTTGCCGTACATGATGTCGAACTCGGCTTGTTTGAACGGGGAGGCGCAGTTGTGGACGATCACATCGTTGGCCACGAAGGTGTGCAGCTCGTCGACCGCGACATCGAAGGTCCGTGCCCGCCGCGACGGCAAGACCGCCCGGACGCTCGCGTACCTGATCTGATCGCCGAGAAGTTCCAGCAGGAAGGCGTCATCCAGGGCATCGGCGAGGACTTGGACCCGATCCCGCCGCAACCGGCGAAGGCCCAGCACCTGCTTCATGCCGCCCCGGGGGTCCCCCGCGATGGATCCGATCAGCCGGGCCGCCAGCATGGGCGTCACTCCCCGGTTGGCGAGGTGGGCGAGGACGGCGGCCGAGACATCTCCGGAGAGGTAGACGGACTGTGAACCCCGGCGGCGTCCGTTCGAAGCGTCGAGCGACCGCCGGAGCATGTGTCCACGCGGACCCCACAGTGGAATCGCCTCGGCGAGCGCCTCGATGTTGTCCGATCCGCTGACACGGGTTTCGTATATCGGCCTCCGTCCCCGCACCGGGCGTCCCTTGATCATGCTCGGCCGCTGAGCGGTTGGGTCGTAGCGACGGACGGACGACGCGATGCCGTAACGCAACAGAAGCCAATGGATCTGATGGGCGAGCTGCTCCGAGGTCGTGGTGAACCCTGCGCGGACGGCGCCGGTCTGCTCGGCACTCACGTAGCCGTCGGTCTCCAGCAAGCCGAAGAGCAGATTGCCGATGACGTCTCGGGACACGTTGGCATCGAACATCTCGGCCGGAATCGTCTTCTCCCAGGCGAGCCTGCCGTAGATTCCGGCACGCCGGCACAGGTCAAGAAGCCCATTCTTCACCCCCCTTTGATGCGAGAACGAGATCGCGAGCTTGTCGGTGTGCGCGTGCGTCTTGCAGCCGAGCGACAAGGCGATCCGCGACGCGTCGGCCTTGAGCGAGTCCTGCACGTTGATGAACTGGATCGGTGTCCGGCCGCCGACGTAGCCGTCTCCGATCAGGTAGCCGATCATCCTGGCGGCATCCGGCGAGTAAGGCTGCTCCGCGCCGAAGCCCAGGAACGTTCGAGGCTGGGCGACGCGGTCGCCCAGCCCGAGTTCGCGGGCGAGCTTCCAGCCCCGATCCGTGAGCACCTTGTGGTCGGGAGTGGCCCACAGGGTCCCCGCACCGCGCAGTTGGATGCCGATGACGTCCTGCTCGCCCTGGTCGAACCAGGAGGTGACCGGACGCACGTGCAACGTCCCGTCCTTCCCGGCCGCGACGACAGACACCGGCATGCGGCCGTCGACGATCTCTTCGATCCGATGCACGCGGCCCGTGACGGGATCGAAGATCGTGGTGCCTTCGGCGAGGCACTTGTTCTTGACCACCTTGACCCGGGTCCGGTTGCCGACCGCCTCGGTCGAGTCCTTCAGCGTCTCGATGCGCCTCACGTCCAGCCGGACCGAGGCGTAGAACTTCAGGGCGCGGCCACCGGTGGTGGTCTCCGGCGAGTTGTGCACGATCACGCCGTCGGCGAGGTAGTTGTGGGATCCC
>JBKPDY010000086.1:0-13024 GCA_046728155.1 Actinomycetota bacterium | reverse complement strand
CCTGGCCCTGTGCCCGCGACGTCGCCGGGTGTGACATGGAATTGATGTCAACCGAAGGGAGTTGTCATGACCACCTTGGTACCACGCCTCTGGGGTGACGTGGCCGAATGGCTCGACCTCGACGGAGCCTCGCGTGGGCTGCTCCGGGTCGAGGCCCAGGTCACGGAGACCGAGTACCCGGTCCGGGCGGAGCTGCCTGGTCTGGACCCCGAGAAGGATGTGCAGATCACCGTCTCGCATGGGCTGCTCACGATCCACGCCGAGCGCAAGGAGGAAAGGCAGACCCGGCACCGCACCGAGTTCCGCTACGGCATGATGCAGCGCACGGTCCGACTGCCCGCCAACGCCGAAGAGGATACGGCCAAGGCCCGCTACAGCAAGGGAATCCTCGAGATCACCGTGCCACTGAAGGCGGCGCCGCCGGTCAAGGAGATCAAGATCGTGAAAGAGAGTTGATCAGATAGTCGTGGCGCCGGCCTGATGTAACAGGTCAGCGCCGCGCCGTGCTGGCAGGGAAAGGGCCATTGGTCTCATGCAATAAGGCGGTTGGACCCGGGTGCCCGGCGAGCACCCTGACCGACAATCAAACCGTAGACATACGAGAAACAGGAGGACATCGTGGCAACACGCGACAGCACGATGATCTCGGTCCGGCCGGAATCGGTTGAGGCGCCGGGGTCCATGCTCACTCACACCGCAGCCCGGGCTCTGGCCGTGCTGCGCGTCTCCACCGGGTTCGTCTTTCTATGGGCGTTCCTGGACAAGACCTTCGGCCTGGGCTACTCGACGCCGTCGGCCAGGGCCTGGATCAACGGCGGATCCCCCACCAAGGGCTTCCTGTCGTCGGTGGACCTGGGCCCGTTCCAGTCCTGGTACAACTCGATCGCCGGGACCTGGTGGGCCAACTGGCTGTTCATGCTCGGCATGCTCGGCATTGGCGTGGCGCTGATCGCCGGCATCGGCCTGCGCATCGCCGCAGGTGCCGCCGTCGCCATCATGGGGTTGATGTGGTTTGCCGAGTTCCCCTTCGCGCAGCACACCGCCACGGGTGCCGCGAGCGGCTCGACGAACCCGCTGACCGACTACCACTTCATCTACGCCGTCATCGCGGTAGTACTGGCACTTACCTACGCTGGTCACACCTGGGGTCTGGGCCGCTGGTGGGCGAAGCTGCGGTTCGTACAGCGCAACCGGTGGCTCATCTGAACCCGGACCGCCGTCGGGCGGGACACAGAGGCGCGTGAGGCGGGCGTACGCCCGCCTCACGCCGTTCGCGGTGCGGTCACCGCGGAATGGACTCGTCCGGCCCGACCCGGCGCAACACCGCCCGGATGCGTGCGTCGAGCTGCCCCGCGCCGAATGGTTTTACGATGTAGTCGTCTGCGCCTGCATCGAGGGCGCGCACCATGTCCGGCTCGGTTCCGGCCGCGGTCACCACGATGATGGGTACCCCGCTGACCGCCCGTAGCATCCGCAGCGTCTCCCGGCCGTCCAGGTCGGGCAGGCCCAGATCTAGCAACACCACGTCGGGTCTCTCGGCGACGGCGAGCTGGAGGCCGGTCAACGCATTGGCAGCGGTGGCGACCGCGTGGCCCCGCTCGCCGAGCGCGCGCACCACCGCCGTCCGGATCGTCGGATCGTCCTCGACGATCAACACCTTGGACATGCGGCCACGCTAGTGGCGCGCCCGGGTCGAGGGCCAGGGATCGTCGGCGGCGACATGCACTCCGGTGCGGTCCATGTACGTTTCATAGCCGGTCGTTATCCATTCCTTATCGGAAGGGCGCGGATACTGACGCCATGCGCAGAGGGCTGATCATCGCGGCGGGCTGGGTCGGCGCCGTCGCGGCGGCGACGGCGTTCGGCGTCGCCGCCATCAGCGCGGTCGGCTCTGGAGATGGGCCTGGGGCGCCGCTCAGCCAGCAAGATGTCAGTGACAGACTGGCGCAGGCCGCGGCAACTCCACACGGCGGCCCTACCAGCTCTGCCAAGCCCACACCAGGAGTGTCCACATCGGCCACCGCAACGGCCACACGTCAGTACTTCACCACGTCCGGCGGCGGCGTGTGGGCCTCGTGCGTCGAGGGCAAAGCAAGACTGGACACCATGACGCCACGCCAGGGGTTCCGACTCGACGGATACGATACTGGCCCTGCGTCGGCGGCATGGGTCCGGTTCAAGCTGGACGTGCAGCACGGACACGCCAACGAGTACCAGGTGACGATCACCTGCCCCAACGGCATTCCGACCTCAGTCGAGACTTCCGACAGCTGAGCGGGCCTGATGTCCCCTTTCTAGAGCCATGGGTCCCTACCCGCCCGGGGTGTTCGCGCGGAGCCTAGAGGTCATGTCCGGAGCGACGGAGTGCGTCAGCCTGGGGGGCTGCTGTGGCTGCATCGGCGATCCCGTGGTCTTCGTCGAATCTTCATGGGTGCGCCGGAAGATCTTCAGGGTCGGTTCCGATACTGAAGTTGACGAACATGTTCGCGTGAGGATGAAGTGGGGACCATGATGGGCTGGTACGGCGGCATGGGCCTCGGTGCCTGGCTGTTCATGGGGTTGTTCTGGGCGGCCCTACTGACGCTGATCGTGTGGCTCGTCGCGCGGCTGCTGCCCGGACAACCGGTCGGTGGCCCCCGGGCAGAGCGACTCGCCTGAGGAGATCCTGGACCGCCGGTTCGTCCGCGGGGAGATCGACGAACAGACGTACACCGCGCAGCGCACCGCATTGGCGAACTCGCGCGGGCGTAGGCGGTGAGTGCGGTGCGCCGTGTGTGGTTGGGTCTCGGCCTCATCGCCGCGGTCGGCGTCCTGATCGCATCGGTAGCGGTCTTCGCCGACCACGCGGGTCGCGGTCCGCGTGCGTTCGTCGGCGTGAATGGGGCAATGGGCGGCACCGGCGGAGCAATGATGGGGACCGTGTGGCTCGCGGGCAACGGCGCTCCGGTCACGTCGATCGCCATCGCCCGCGACCGAGCCGCCAAGGCGGGCGCGGCTGCGGGTCTGCACCCCGGTGAAGTGATCTGGTTCGACAACGGCTTCTACGTCGAGCTCAAGGACGCCGCGGACGAGTCGGCCACCGAGGTGATCGTCGAGCCGACCGGCGGTGCCGTGTTCACCGAGCCCGGTCCAGCGATGATGTGGAACACGCGTTACGGCATGCACAACCTCGCCAACGGCCCGGGCGCCGCCCCGGTCATCGATGAACAACGAGCCCTACAGATCGCAACCGACTGGCTGGGCACCAATCTGGCTGGACGGATAGCCCAACCACCGGACTCGTACCCCGGCTACTACACATCGGAGACGACCACGAGCAACGGCACCATCAACGGGATGCTTTCGGTCAACTCCACCACCGGCCGGGTCTGGTACCACTCTTGGCATGGCCGGTTCATCGCCAAGGAGGACACGTGACATGGGCCCACCCGACCCGTGGCAGCGAGTAGACCGCGGTGCGGGCGTTGGTCGTCGATGACGACACGAGTCTGGTCCGGGCCGTCGTCGGGTGTATGCGATACGAGGGGTACACAGCGGACACCCGCCGCCGACGGGACCGCCAGATAGCGTTGGCCATAGAGGAGAGCATCGTGCTCAGTGGAAAAGGGTGGCTCTCATGCCAGCGATGAAGCAGTGGCGAGTCGAAATCATGATCGGCGAGAGCGGTGGGGAAACGTACGCCGAAGCGCTCCGGAGGGCCCCGAGTTCGCCGACGCCATTCGGGCCCTGTATGGCGTAAGCTATGGCGCCCACTTCCTGATCAAGAAGCGAGACGGCACGGCGCCGAGAGTGATGCCGCTGGAACGAATAGGCACCCCGTTCCGCGGACGTTCGACCTACCGCTCCAGGCCCGCCGCCCCTTCGTTCGTCGCTGCATCGGAACCGCTGTTTGATCGTGTCGCACATGTCTCGTCACAGCCTGAGTTTTTCTCGACGGACTGCCAAGAGTCGACGGTAGCCCAAGATTCGATGGTCACCGGGCTCGTCGCAGCTTGGCGCCTGCTTGCCTCGCGTTCAGGCGATCGGGTGCTCACGCAACGCCGCCGCGATGGAGTCTGCCCCAGGCTCGGATGCGGTCGGGATTGCGGAAGTCGCCACCGCGGCCGTTGCGCACCATCGACCGGGCCACGAAGCCCTTGGCGTTTTCGGTCAGCCGACCGTGGAAGGTCACGTGCTCACGGGCGTTTGGGTAGCTGGCCGCGGCGCCGGCCTGAGGAACGGGCGGAATGTCCCTCGCTTCGGCCGACTCGTCCAACGGGCCGCTGCTGAACAACCACACCGGACAGCCACGCAACGCCTTCCCGTATCTGCGGGCGAACCGCCGGGCGTGGCGATGCCACCGTCCTGTGTAGAGGGCGGCACCTAGTACCACGGCGTCGTACCCGGTGACCGAGCGGACCTGTTCCGCGGATCGGACATCAGCGTCGACGCCGTCGCGCCGTAGGGTCGAGCCGATGATCTCGGCGATGCTCGCGGTGGATCCGTTCCGCGTGCCGTAGGTCACCAACACCCGGACAGGCGGCTGGTCAGTCATGCCGTCCTACTCCCTTCAGGTAGGCCCACAAGGGGACCAGGCGCCACCCGGCCAGCAGCATCGAAACGGCAGCACACCGATCGCAGTGGCGGCCATCACCAGTGCCGTGCCCGGGCCGAGCCGTTGCTCACCGCGGGACCGGTCAACAGATCCTCGCCGACGACAGTCCATGTTCCGGCCACAGCGGCCACCACACTCAACCAGCCCGACGGCACATACGCCATCTGTGCCGGTACGGCACCGCGCATCGGGTCCACCGTGGAGCCTGAGCGCCGACCGGGCGACACAAGCGTGCTCACGACAATCACCGCACTGTCAGGCGACGGACGGGAGGTGCGGACGATCGCGCCGGTCGTCGAACCGGTATGTCAGGTTGTTGGCCACATCGACGACACCGGGCACGGCCCGGACGAGCAGTTCGAGCAGAGTCACGCCGCTGCGGCGGTCGACCGTACCGGCGAGAGTCACCACTCCCTGCTTGACCTCGATCGACAACGCGTCGGGCTGGGCCCACACTGTACGCAGCAGAGCCTGGTCCCGGATCTCGGAAAGGATCTCGTCATCGGGGCGAGCGTAGAGCCGCAGGAGGTCGCATCGGGACACGACGCCGGCCAGGTAGCCCTCGCCATCCACGACCGGTAGCCGCTTGACGCCCTTCACAGTCATCAGTGCCGCCGCTTCGCCGATGGAGGCCGCCGGCCGGATGACAACGGCCGGTCCGCTCATCAGATCGGAGGCGACGACTGCGTCGGCCTTGACCCGGCCGGCCCGCGCGCGCTTACGCTCCAGCAGTCGACGCGCCGGGACGACTCCGGCGAACTCGATCTTGTGCAGCAGGTCTGCCTCCGAGATGACCCCGACGACATAGCCGTCGGCGTCGACAACCGGCACCGCGCTAATGTCGCGACTCACCATCGTGTCGACTATCTCGTGATAACTGGCTGATTCCGACACACTGACCGCCGGACTGGTCATCACATCGTGAACTGCCCAACGCTTCATCGTCGACCTCCCATGCTGTCGTGCCGAACAGATCGAGCATGCGTTTGACCGGGGTAACGCGCCAGAGTCCAACGGCCTAGGCCGAGGGCCCGGTCAGCCCGGTGGTCGATTGCCGGCGGCCCAGCGGCCAACCTGGTAGAACCTGGTGCGTTGCAGTGTCATCGCGAGCTCCCCCTGCTCGCGACCCACAGGCGAAACCTCCCGCAGCAGGCTTTCCGCGGTCGGTCCGGTGTGTGGAGTGAGCGTTATCCGAGCCAGCTCGCGTTTGATCGGCTCTTCGTCAAGGTCTACAAAGGACAGTTCGGGGCAGCCTGGTCGCGATCTTGTCCGAGATCAACCGGCGCAGGGGCACCGCTGTGATAGCGCCACAAGTCGTTGACAGCTACGATGTCTACGCTCTCACCGAGCAGTCCAGGCTCCACGAGACACCGGACGAAGCCGCGGCCGATCCGGCCGAAACCATAGACCGACCCGGTAGCTCATTCAACGCTCCCTTCGCGCGAACACTCCCCTCGAGTGTCGACCACGAACCGCGGACGCAGCACTGCCGAAGTACCGACCAGTCCTGGTCGGTTGGCTCCAGACGCGGCCTGGCTACCCCGGTTCCGCGAGGGCCGGCAACAAGCCGGCGCACGGCGGCGCGGTCGTGCGCCGGATTCGGAGTGCTTGGGTATTCACTTTGTCTCGTCCGAGGTGCGGGCGATCATGACGCTGCTGTTGGCGTGGTGCAGCAGTTGCGACGCCACCCGCCCGAGCTGAATCTGCCCGAGCCCGCCGCCGCGGTGACCAACCACAACCAGCTGCGCCGTGGTGGACAATCCGACGAGCACCTCGGTCGGGTGTCCCACAACCGCGGCCAGCTCAACCGTGACGTCTGGATACTTCTCGGCCCACACGGTTACGGCCTCCCGCAACGTCTTCAGCGCCTCGTCGTGCCACCGCTGCCGGTCTTCCTCCGCGCCCGGCAGCACGCCGTAGGCCACGACGGGCGCGAACGGCATGTAGGCGTGGACAGCGACCAGCCGGGTGCCGCGCGAGCTGGCTTCCTCGAACCCGCACTGGAGTGCCGTGTCGGAGTGTGCGGTGTCGACTCCGACGACCACGGGTCCGGTGTCTGGGTCCCGACGTCCGCGTACGACGACGACCGGAACATACGCGTGGGTGGCGATGTAGTGGCCGACCGAGCCCAGCAGGAGGCTGGCGAAGCCACCTCGGCCCCGGTTGCCCACGACGATCATGTCGCCGGGAGCGGCGGCTTCGGCCAGCGCCCGACCCACCGGTCCGACCGCGGTCTGGCCGCGTACATTTACTCCGGGCGCTTGGATTTGCGCATCGGCGACAGACGACCGCACTGTTTCTTCGGCCGCGTCACGCAAGGCATCGGCGTACGCACCACTGACCTGGAACCGGGCGCCCACGACGTGCCAGTCGAACGCACTCAGAACAACAAGCTCGCGCTCAGTGCGTTTAGCCTCCTCGGCGGCCCAATGCACCGCCTGATGGCTTCCTGGGGAGTTGTCGACTCCCACAATGATGCTACGTGGGGACATAATGACCCTCCTTGCATCGTGATCGATGATATTCAGGATCGCCGAATCGTGGTGGCGACGTCAGGGCCACAGGTCCTGACCCTGAGGGCTGCAATGCCCGCAGGCTATGTCGTTACTCAGCCCGGACGCGTTGCCTGGACCGCTTCGCACATCAGTCGGCCGGCAGCCTCGGCCTTGGTGCCGGCTCGTCGGCCGCTCGCAGCACGTCCTCCACCGGCCGCCGCGGAGTCGCCCGACCACTCACGCCGCGGCCGAGGCGGGCAGCATGTCCGGCGGCGCGTGCCGGCGTAGCCACAGGCGGAGCTGTTCGCGCACCGCGGGACACCGCGGCGCCGCACGGGACCCGCAGGGCGCGGCCATCGGGTCCTGACCGATCACTCCAAGAGTCCGTCGACGGCAGAACGTTGGCCGTTGGTCATGCGCCCCGTAGCGCGCGCAGCGACGGGTCGGGCTCATCGCCCGGAGGTGACAGGCGCACCTTGACGTCGACAACCGCCACGCCGTCCGGCATGACGATGACCGGGTTCGCATCCAGCTCCGCCACCTCCGGGAGATCCTCCGCGAGGCGCCCAAGTCGCAGCAGGAGATCCTCCCATGCACGCGTGTCCACCGCGGGCGAGCCGCGGTAACCGGTCAACAGCGCGGCGGCCCGCAGTGTGCGCCACATCGCCGCCGCGTCGTAATCGGTGACCGGCAGCAGTCGCAGCGTACGGTCGCGGAACAACTCGGTATGCACGCCACCGAGCCCGCACATGATCACGGAACCGAACACGGGGTCGTGCGCGATACCGGCGACCATTTCTATGCCGGCCGCCTCCTGGTGCTGAACGATGACGCGTGGATCGGCGGTATTCGTGACGATCTCCCGGTACGCCGCCGCCACGGAAACGCCATCGCCGAGATCCAACCGGACGCCGCCCACGTCACTCTTGTGGACCACGTTCGGGTCGCCGGACTTGAGCACCACAGGGAACCCGAGTTCGGTGGCGGCCGCGACCGCCGTGGCTTCCGAGTCCACGGTACGCTCCGCCGTCACCGCGATCCCGTAGCACGACAGGAGGTCACCGCCGTCCGCGGCGGTCAGCCAGCCGGCGCCAGCGGCCAGACGGGCGGTCACGACCTGTCTGGCCCGCACGCTGTCCACGTTGGACAGTTGAGGTCGGCGGCCGACCGGGGTCGCGCGCCAGCGGCTGTACGTTACGGCGTGGGCCAAGGCCCGGACGGCGTCTTCGGGTAGGGCGAATACCGGCGCTCGGCGGTCCCCGACCACGACCGGTGCCTCATCGACACCCATCAAAACCACGGCAACGGGGAGAGCGACCGCGCCCACCGCCGCGCTGATAGCGACCACGATGCCGGTGACGTCGTTCGCCATGGTCGGGCCGAATGCGACGACGATCGCGTCCACACGCGGAGCGACCGCGGTGATCGCCGCCGTCATCGCCGACGGAGTGGCGGCCGCGCCGAGGTCGACCGGGTTCGTAACGGCGGCCGCCGACGGAGCGGCCCCACGAATCGCGGCGGCGACCTCGTCCGGCAGCGGGAGCAGGATCAGCCCGGCGGTCTCGGCCGCGTCGGCGCACAGGACGTTGATGCCGCCCGCATTGCCCACGATAGCCAGCCGTGCGCCCGCCGGCAGCGGCTGGTCGATGAGCATACGGGCTCGTATAGCTCGGTCAGCTCCCCCGCGTCGGTGCTCAGGACGGGCCGTATGCGGACGACGCGCCCGTCTGCGGCCACCGCATCCACGCCGGAGGGCGGCCACGAATTCGCATGGTCAGGGTGCGCGGGTACGTCGTCGACGACGGCGGTCATGTGCGCAAGCCTCCTTGTGGACCCCGGTGTCAGTGCCCGGAGGTCTCAGCGTGGATAACAGCTACCGGAACGGGTGCTTGACGGACCAGACTATCCACCGTGGACCCCAGCAGAAGGCCGACGAAGCCACCGACGCCACGGGATCCGACCACGATCAGGCCCGCGTCCGAGCTTTCGTCCAGGATCGCGCGGACCGGGTCGAGCTCGTGCACGACGTGGCGATGGACGCGCAGATCGGGGTATCGGTCGAGCCATCCGGTAAGCGCCTCATCCAGCAGCCGATCCGCCTTGGCCTCCTCTTCTCCGATGTCGTAACCCTCCGGGATGATCTCACCGACATCGTGGACGTCGAAGAGGCTCCAGGCGAGCACGGCGTGGAGATCCGCGTCGCGGGCCACGGCCTGCTCGACCGCGTACGGGATCGCGCTCTGGGACTCCTGCGACCCGTCCACGCCGATCACCACCGGCTTGCCCGTGAACGATGTCATGTCACAACGGCGCCCAGAGGTCCCACGCATCACCATCACTGGACATGACGCATGCGCCGCGACCTGGGCCGCCACCGACCCGACCAGGTGACCGAAAACGCCGCCCGTGGCGCGCGTGCCGACCACGATGAGATTGGCGTTCGCCGACTCTGCCACGAGGATTCCAGCCGCTCCCCCGGCCTTAGCCTCGGAATGGACCGTAACGTCAGGGTGTGACGCCCGAACCTCGTCGGCGGACTTGGTCAGGAGGGACCGCACCCAGTCCCGCGTCCACGAGTACTCGTCCAGAATGAAGCTGCTCGGACCCCACAGCGGCGCCGGATGATGGGCGTACACCAGCCGTAGCTGCACGCCCCGGCGATGGGCTTCCCATGCCCCGTAGTCAGCCGCACATGCCGCTTCGTCCGAGCCATCGATGCCGACCACAACTGGAGCGTGGGGGTTCATGCTCATGTCGTCTCCCTCCGCGCGGTGCCTACTACATAACATTGTCGGATCCGACACTCATCGGCAGGGCCGATCGGCCCGCTGCACGCGGGAAGGGGATCCTGTTCCCCAGGGTGAGAAATCCCCTCCAATGGCACGGGTGCAGCGAGTGTCGTGGCGCCAGTGGCACGAGACCGCCCGCTGCCCGAGCTCGACAGCTGCGCCCTGATGGGTCCGGTTGTCCACGCCCGCGCCGGCCTTGATGATCTTGTCAGGCTTATCCACTGTGGACTTAAATGCACCGCGGAGCTTGAGCTCGGTTGTCCGGGTGGCCAGCGCCCAAGCTCCGACCCCACATGATCGGCGAGAGCCACCGACCGTTCAGGCTCATGCGGACACACGGTCGGGACCTTCGACCTGGTCCGTCCGGGCCAAAGCGCACTCTGCCGCGTCGACCCCGACAGGCACGCTGGAATTGTCATCCAACGGTTGGAGGACACGATGAAAGCGGTGGTGTACGGCGGTCCCGGTCAGCGGAGCTGGACGGAGGTCGCCGACCCCAAGATCCTGGATCCGCGCGACGCGATCATGCAGGTCGACGCCGTAACCATCTGCGGGACCGACCTTCACATCCTCCGCGGCGACGTACCGGAGGTAGAAGCAGGTCGGATCCTCGGCCACGAGGCCGTGGGCACGATCGTCGACATCGGCAGCGGCGTCACCGGACTCGTCGAAGGCGACCGGGTACTCGCGTCGTGCATCTCTGCCTGCGGCGTATGCGCATACTGCCGGCAGTCCCGATACGGTCAATGTCGCAACGGCGGCGGCTGGATACTGGGCCATCTCGTCGACGGCGTGCAGGCGCAGTTCGCCCGGCTACCGTTCGCCGACATGTCGGCCTACCGGCTGCCGCACACGGTCAGCGACGAAGCCGCGGTCATGCTGGCCGACATACTACCCACCTCGTATGAGGTAGGCGTGCTCAACGGCCAGGTACGGCCCGGCGACACCGTCGTCATCGTGGGCGCCGGCCCGATCGGCCTGGCCGCCATCCTCACCGCGAAGCTCTACTCGCCGTCGCACATCATCTGCATCGACAAGGTCCAGACCCGCCTGGACGCGGCCCGCCAGTTCGGAGCGCACGTCGTCCTCACCCCAGACAGCAACCCGCTCGAGGTGGTCCGGGCCATCACCGATGGCCTCGGCGCCGACCTCGTGATCGAGGCAGTCGGGGTGCCGGCGACGTTCGAGCTCTGCACGACCATGGTCCGGCCCGGCGGGCGCGTGGCGAACGTCGGTGTCCATGGAAAGCCGGCGACGCTGCACCTGGAGGATCTGTGGATCCGGAACGTCACGATTACCACAGGCCTCGTCGACACCTCTACCACCCCGACCCTGCTGCGGATGCTGGCCGCGGGTCAGCTCGACGTCAACGCCTTGATCACCCACCGGTTCGGATTCGACGACTTCATGGCCGCCTACGACACCTTCGACGACGCCGCGGCGAGCGGGGCGCTAAAGGTCCTCGTCAGCCGGTGATCTTCGTCGTGCACGCGTGGGCTGGTGTAGTGCCCGCAGCCGGACCCGGCCTGCGCCGGCCTGCGCAAACGATCTCCCGTTGACGAGCCGGCCATCTCGGCCGGTTGTAGTGGGGCAAGCGGGGCATATAGGGCCGAAGGACCCAGGGCCAGCGGGAACGCTGGCCCTGGGCCGCTCGGTGGTCACCCCCGAGGCTGGAAGTGGAGAAACAGATCGGAGGCCCGCCATGTCAACCACCACGACGCGGTCAGCGCATCTGACCGACAGCGTCGCCAACATCATGAGCTCGCCGGCTGTCGCCGTCGCGGCCGACCTGACGGTCGACGCCGCTCTCTCCGCGATGGTACGAGTCGGCCTGCGCCACATGGTCGTCGTCGACGACGAGGGGCGATGCCTAGGGGTGCTCAGCGATCGCGCGATCGCCTCACTCTGGGCGGTCCGGCCGACCGCGCTCTCCACGACTCCGGTGGAGCGGCTCCTCGCTTCACGGCCGTGTGTCGTCGGTGTCGGTGCTCGCATCCGTGACGCGGCCCGGGTCATGTACGTCGACGGCGCCGATGCCGTAGCCGTCATCGACCGGGCCGGCATCGCCGTTGGGATGATCACCGGCGGGGACATCGTCCAACTGATCGCCACCATGGCCGATGTGTCGGACGAACCTGGGAAGCGAGCCAATCGGTCGTCGGCTGCGCGGAAGGTCGATCACGCCGCAGCGTCCGAGCCGAAGAGCTAGATGGATCCGGGGACATCGATAGCCGCTGACAGAACGCTCAGCCTGGCGCGATGCCGGGGGTGGTACCCAGGAGTACATCCTCCAGTGGCCGTCGAGGTGTCCGCGCGGCCGGCGTGATGGGGTATCCGATGCGGAGCACGGTCTGAACGGACTGCCCCGACCGCGCTGTCGTCGAGCAGAGCGTAGGTGATTGCAGGACGATGAAACTCGGCTGCCAGAGCACCGGCGCGGGTGTCGAAGATCTGTTCCGCCATGTGCTAAGCCTCGATCGGTCAGACCTCAGGCACCATGGCCCCTGTCACCCCGTATGCCAGGACCGGCCTCAGGTGAACTCTGCTCAGCGGCGGTCTCGACACGATCGTCCTCGTGCGCGAAGATCTCGACCAAAGGGGACCGGGGATCGCGGGTTTGTGTGAAGGAGTTCATCGACTTCCTGAGCGGCCAGCCACCATTCGACGCGCTGACCCCAGATGACCTCGCGCGCCTCGCCACGCATGTGGAGGTCGAGTATTTCGCGGCCGGTGCAACGGTCGTCCGTGCCGACGAACGACTCGACCACATCCTGGTCATCCGCGCTGGAGCACTGGAGGTTATCGATGCGGGCCGGGTCGTTGACCTGCTCCTCCCGGGCGATACCGTCGGCCACATCGCCCTGCTGTCGCAGCTCCCCCACGGTTCATTGGTCCGAGCGCACGAGGAGAGTCTCTGCCTTCGCATCGCCGATCCTCGGACCTTCTTGGCCGAACCACAGCGGCTCAGCTTCGCGCGGATCGCTCCCACCTCGCCACGGCGAAGACTACTGGGCGCCGGGCCGCTGATTAGACCGACTACATCGGTGCGAGACGTCGTGCGTCCGGTGGTCTGGAGCCACGCCGACGAGCGGATCGCTGACGTAGCACGACGAATCAGCGAGGCTGGCCAATCGTGCGCCTTGGTG
>JBKPDY010000085.1:0-10983 GCA_046728155.1 Actinomycetota bacterium | reverse complement strand
GTGCAGACACGTGCCCCCGGGGCCGCGGGGCGGTACCGTGCAATCCTGAGCGTGCCGACGCTGCCTGACGTGGCAGCCCGACAAGGCACCGGCCACAATCACAGTCCGGTGCAACAGCCTGGCCCAGCCTTCACACGAACCGGATCCAACCCCGCCGACCTGCACGATGACCAATCCAGCACATAAGAGGATCATCGGGGCGCCGTCATCTACCCGGCAGGCGGGAACGGCAGCCGCGCCGAGTCGGCGATCCGGCGCTGCGGCGGTAAGGAATCCAGTCACGTTCCGTGACTGACGCTGGCCGGCGCGAGCGCGCGAATAGCCGCCCAGCTATAGGTAGATGTTGCGGGCCTGGCCGCGATGCCCCGTGATCAGTGCGTCCACGATTTCCAGTCGGCCGACCCGCGCCGGGCCATCGCCAGATGCGAGGGATCCCGCTGGTCTGCATGCACACCAGTTAGGAAGGCACGGGCAGCATGCCCGTGCGGCAGCCGCTTGCCAGCCCGAAGCTGCCACCTGATGCAGGTGATTGGCGGAGATGGTGAGGCATGATCAGGCCGTCAGGAAGTCCGCGCCACGCTGACCGGGTCGTGGCTCTGCCAGGGCCGAGCGGGATCATCGCCCCCAGCGCAGTGCACCCGTCCTCGGCCAAAAGGTGTGCCGCAGTTTGGATACCGCCAGGTGGGGCAGCGGGAGGGCCGGAGGTAGCCATGACGACCGGGCCCCTTCTCGCCTTTATTGTCACCGGCATCATCGTGCTGGTGGCCATTGTGGGCGGGATATGGCTTGAGACGCGGCTGCCGGGTCCGCAAGACCAGCGCCGCAGCCCACCTGGTCTTCCAGGCCAGCCTCGACCGCAGGTCATGTTTGCCGGTGGCCACCGGGCAGACGTTGCGGAAGCGCCCTGGGATGGGCTCAGAACACGGGGGCGGCACCGCAGGTGAGGTGCAACTGCAGGCGGCCCCGGCAACCTTGGAGGCCCGGGCCAGCTGAAGCGCCGCGTGGGGCGGCTTGCAAGGGTTTGTCGTGCTCAATGCCACCCAGCTCGTTGGCGGCGGCATCGCCCCTGGCTGGCATCGTCCTAGTGTTCACCGCGATCTACATGGCCCTGCGCTAGTGCTGCGTCGCTGAGGTGGTTTGACGGTCGAGCTTTGCGAGGACTTCGCCGGCTGACTTGGTCCAGGAGAATGGCTGGCAGCGCTCGTTCCAGGCGGCACAGAAGCGACTGATGGCGGCGACGAGGTCGGTGACGCTGGGGTAATCGCCGCGGCGCAGCGCCTGGCGCTCCACGATGGAGAAGAACACCTCGACCAGGTTCAGCCACGACGCTGAGGTTGGGGTGAAGTGCAGCCGGATGCGGGGATGGCTGGCGAGCCAGGCATGGACCGCCGGGTGCTTGTGGGTGGCGTAGTTGTCGCAGACCAGGTGCAGCTGGCGGCGCGCGTGGGCGCGGGCAACCTGCCTGAGGAATCCCCCGGAATTCCTGGTGGCGGTGGCGCGGTGCGCAGTGGTCGATGACCCGTCCGGTCGCGACCTCCAGCGCCGCGAACAAGGTGGTGGTGCCGTGTCGGGTGTAGTCGTGGGTGCGTTGCTCGGGGCGTCGCGGCCACACGCGGCGGACGGGCTGGGTGCGCTCGAGGGCTTGGATCTGGGATTTCTCGTCTACGCACAGCACGACCGCGATCGGGTGGGTGCAGGTAGAGCCCGATGACGTCGTGGACCTTGGCGGCCAGTTCCGGGTGGGTGGAGAACTTGAAGGTCCCGACGCGCCAGGGCTGGACGCCGTGCGCGTGCCAGACCCTGGCGATGGTGTCGTGGCTGACACCGAGTTCGCGGGCCAGCAGCCGGGTCGACCAGTGGGTGATCCCTAGCCGGGCCGGTGGCGGGTTGAGGGTAGCCGACAAGATCTCAGCCCGGCGGGCTCGACGGACCGTCTGCGGCCTGCCCGGTCGTGGCCGATCGGGTAGTCCGTCCAGCCCGCCGCGGACATACCGGCGTCGGCAGGCCATCGCGATTGGGCGGGAGACGCCGACCCGCTGGGCGATCTGGGTGTTGGCGACGCCGTCGGCGGCCAGGAGCAGGATGCAAGCGCGCTGGGCGAGCACGGCTGGCAGCTGGGCGGACCGTGCCCATCGGTGCAGCTCGGCCAGGTCGTCCGGGGTGATGAGCAGCGCGGCGGCGGCAGGCATCAGCCATGGTCACACATCAGCCAATGAGGACCTGGTCATCCATTTCGGTGTTGTCGCTGGCTGCCGCAGACAGCGTTCCAGCGTGCGGTAACTGAGCTGGCCGAGCGGACTCGCCGGCAACGGCCCTTGCGGCCAGGTCTGTCAGGTGGTGGCGGAGGGGGCGTAGGGTCCGCCCCGCAGTGGCTGGTCGGCGATCACGCGGCGTTCGTTGTCGCGCAGCCGAGGTTCGTAGTAGGCGAAGAATACCTTGCCGACCAGGTCACGGCGGCTGCGCACGCCGGTCTTGCCGAACACGCTCTTGAGGTGCTGCTGGACCGTGTGAGCCGAGACCACCAGCCGGTCGGCGATCTCGGCGGTGGAGTTGCCCTGCAGCACCAGCCGGGTGACCTCCTGTTCGCGCTCGGTCAGCCCGTAGACCGACATCAGCAACGGGGCGATGCGCGCGGGGTGGGCGGGCTCGACGATCACCGCCACCCGGTGGGCGGCGCCAGAGACCAAGGAGGCACCGTGGAGCACCACCCAGGTGCCCGAGCGCGACAGCACCCGCGAGACCGCGACCTGCCCCGGCTCGCCCGGGTGCTCGGCGGTGCGTAGCGCCCGGCCCGCGACCGCCAGCACTGCCGACGGCAGCTTGCCGCCGTCCCAGTCGCCGTCGGGCAGCTCCTGTATCCAGCGCTCCACGCCGGGCGTGGCCGACTCGACCTGCCCGGTGTGGGAGAGCACCACCAGGCCGGGCGCGTCCGGCCCCTCGGGGTCTACCGCCTCACCGACCAGCAACGACCGCCGTGCCCCCTCGGCCAGGTGAGGCGCGACCGCCTGAACGAACGCCAGCTCGGCGGCGTCGAACATCGGCTGGCCGGGCTCGCGGTACAGCCCGAGCGCCCCCCACACCTCACCGGTCCGGGTGCGCAGGGCGGCGATCAGTTCCTGATCCCCACCCAGGGTCATGTTGGCATGCCACCGGGGGCTGCTGGCCGGGTCGCCGCCGGTGGCCTCGTGCAGCGTGGAGATCCCGCGCTGGGAGCGGGCGACGTCGGCGAGCTTGTTGACGTCGTCCTGGTAGTACTCGTCGAGCAGCCACTGGTCGGGCAGCTCGGGGATGCCCTCGTCGAAGTGGCTGGTGACCAGCAGCGAGGCCGGATCCAGGGTGAACCAGCACGGCGCCCAGTAGTGGGGGACCGTGCTGTCGAGTACCTCGGTGGAGGCCCGCCAGAAGCTCACCAGGTCCAGGCCACCTCCGGCCAGCCGGGCGAGTTTGTCGCTGGCCCGCCGCCTGACGCCCCCGCTCACCGAGGTCATGGGGACACTGTACGGGCGGCGTCCGGCACCGCAAATACCACCTTTCTGGAATGGGCAGCCTTTCCGCCGGGACTTAGCGTCGACGCAGCCCACCCAGCAGGAAGGGAGCACCGATGGACACCAGCCAGGAACCCACCAGGGGTGCGCGCGTACTGGGCCCCAAGGACGGGGAGGTCGCAGGGGCGCCGGAGTTCCGCACCGACCGGTTCATGATCGACGGCCCTGACACCGCGGGCAGGCTCTCGGTCGTCGAGCACACCCTGGCCCCCCACGTCCTCGCCGGCCCGCTGCACTACCACTCCCGCGAGGACGAGTACAGCTACGTGCTCGAGGGCCGCCTGGGGGCGCTGCTGGGCGACCAGGAGGTCTTCGCCGAGGCCGGGGATCTGGTCTTCAAGCCCCGCGGCCAGTGGCACACCTTCTGGAATCCCGGCGACACCCAGACGCGGATCCTGGAGCTCATCACCCCGGCCGGCCTGGAGGACCTGTTCCGCGAGCTCGGCGCCCCCGGCGTCGAAATGGACCCGGCGTCGCTCCCGGCGCTGGCCGCCCGCTACGGCTGCCAGGTCGACTTCCAAGGCACAGGAGCCATCCTCGAGCGGCACGGGCTGCGGTTCTAGGCGCCGTTGTGGCCGCGGGAGCACGCACGCCCGAGGAGCTGGAGTCCCTGTTGGAGGACGCCTTCGTGCTCCACGACCCCCAGGCCCTGGCGCAGCTCTTCCAGCCAGGCGCCATGCTGGTGGTAGGCGGCGGTCTGCCGGAGGCCCGCGGCCGCCGGCAGATCGCCCGGGCCGCCGCCCAGCTGTGGGATTCCGAGCGCCTGTATCTCGCTGACCCCCGGCGGGTTCTCCAGGTTCGTGACACCGCCTTGGTGTTGGCAGGCCGCGCCATCAACGTGATCCGCCGCGACGACGGGTCATGGCGCTATGCCATCTCGCTCCTCTACCCCGATACGGCAACCCAAGAGCGATAAGCCATAAGAGCGCAGCCTGAGCACCCCGCCTGATCCTTCGATCACCCGTCGCCACCTAAGCTCCATCGTCAACTCACTTCAGCGACGGAGCACTTGCGGCCGTAGCAATAGCGGCATCCGGCGGCACTGTGGGCCTGGTGGCCTTGCCCGCCTGACGGCTGCGGCGCACACTGGCAGGCGCGGCCCGTACCGTCCCCCCGCAATCCCCCGTTCCGGTGCGGGCCGCCCACCCGCTCCCAGCGCCGCAGCGGCGAGCGATCGAACCCGCGCCGGAGGTCCACCTGCACCTGCACGGCGTCAGCGCGGAGGACATCGCCGCCATCCTCGCCCGGGAACACTGCCGGGACCAGAGGTAAACCGGCCGGGCCCCGCGCACGTCCCATAACAGATCGGTGGGAGCCCGCGGACGCCAGAACCCCGGGGGAAGGAAGGCACCGCGGGCTCCCGGTCTCCCCTCGGTCACGCGGACAGAGTTCCGGAGATCCCGCATGACCGCCCCGTAATTTTCACCGACGGGAACCCTCCATCTGTTACCGCCGGTCTCGTGCGGGCCGGGCCTGAGGCCGAGCACGGGGGCAGGCCCAGCCCCAGACCTGTACGGGGAGCAACGCGACGCTACGCCCGTCCGGCCGGCGACACGCCGCGTTTACCGCGCATTTACCCAACGTTCAGATCAGCGGCTCAAGCCTCGTGGCCCGCGCCCGGCCACCCTGCCGAAATCCACCTGCACTTGCGCGGCCTGACCGCCGAACGTCGCTATCCTCGCCCGCGAGACACGGCCGGGACCGAACATCAACGGGCCAGACGTCCCCTAACGGCTCGTGAGAGCCCGCGGACACCAGACCCCGGGGGGCAGGAACGGCGCCGCGGGCTCCCCCCGGTCACGCGGGAGGAACCCCGAAGGATTCGCGCGACCGCCCCCCAGGGTCTCGTAACTGTCAACCGGCGCGAGCCCGGCATCTGTTACCGCGCTTGCCCGGGCCAGTACCACACCGGCCGGCAGTACAGCCGTGGCCGTACCCGTTTACCTGCCCCTGATCGTGGTAGCGGCGACCGTAAGCGCCGCCGTCCGGGCTGGCCGTATCGGGCTGGTCCCTGCGTCGTAGGGCGGTGACGCCGCGGGCGGCTGGACGCGGCCCGCACCAGGCCCCGAGTGTTCCCATTCTGGTGCGGGCCGCTCCGCCGCTCCCAGCGTCCCGGCCCGCGGCCGGCCACTCCACCGAGGTCCACCTGCACCTGCCCGGCGTGTCCGCGCAGGAGCTCTTCCCGCGACTACGACCCAACGCAGCGGACAAGGCCTGATCCGACCGCGGCGCCTAACCGCCGACGCTGATGTTCGAATGAACGAACACAGTGTCGAACTCACTTGTCGCGACGTCGCGCTTCGCCAATCAGCTCAGCAACCACGGAAGCCTTAATGGTCCATCACGCTCCGTGACGAAGGTCAGAGGGGCGCACCGGATCCGCCGTTAGGCGCGGTCATGTAACTGAGTGCGGGCATACCAAAGACCGTCCAGATCTGCGAGTTCTGTACGCCCGGGGTAGATAGATCTGTAGCCGACGAGCCGTCCCGGAATCGGTCGGTTCGAGACGCGAACCCGATCATGCGGGACCTTTGGTCGGCGTGCGCTGGGGTCTATGCCTTTGCCACTGCGGGATCGGCGTTGTCGGATAGTGGGTTGGAAGTCGAGCTTCGAGTCGGGTTTGGCAGAACCGTCAGCGAGCGCGGTCGTCGGCTCAGCCGGGGGAGGCGATCAAGATGACTAATACAGCGCAGGCAGCGACCGGAGCGCCTAGTGCCCGGGCCGGAGCAGGGCGGCGGCCAGTTCCTGGCGGCTGCGGACGCCGAGCTTGTCGAACACGGCCCTGAGGTGCTCTTGGACCGTGTACTGGCTGATGGCCAGCTGGCTGACGATCTGCTTGGTGGAGTATCCCCGCAGGACCAGCGCCACCACCTTGGCCTGGGCGCCCGTGACGCCGTGGCTGTCCAGGATCAACGATGTGACCTCGCCGGGGCCAGGCTCCTCGAGCACCAAGACGGTGGATCGGTCACCGGAGCCGTGCAGCCGCGAGGCGTGGACCGACAGCCAGTCCCCGCCGATGGTGCGCAGCCGGACGGCGGCCGCCGGGTGCCCCTGGCCCGCCCCGGCGTGGCCGGCTGCGGCGGCCGCTGCGAGCAGGGGCACCGGCAGCTCGCATGAGCTAGGCCAGTCGCTGTCGGGGATCTGTGCCAGCCAGCGTTCCGCGGCGTCGTTCACGGAGGTGACCGAGCCGGCCGCGTCGAGTATGACCACCCCGTGCCCCAGCGCCGGGCGCGGGTCCTGGGCGTGCCCGGCCAGCAGCGCCCGGCGCAGCCCCTCGGCCACATGTGGCGCGATCTTGGTGACGATGTCGCGGTCCTGCTGGGAGAACCCCGCCGCTCCGGCCTCCCGGTGCAGGCACATCACTCCCCAGCACGCCTGCCGGGTCCGCAGCGCGACCCTCAGCTCGTCGCCGAGGCCCAGCGGCCGCATGATCTCCGCGTGCCGGGCGCTTTCGTCCCGGTCGCCGCGAGTGGCCTGGTCCAGCGTCCGCACCGGAACCGGGGCGGCGGCCAGGTCGGTGAACCGGTTGACGTCAAGCCCGCCGAGCTCGTTGGCAAGGAACAGCGGAGCAGCCCCGATGAGCGGGTCCTCGCTTGCCGCCGACGTGAACAGCAGCGTCGCTGGGTCGACGGTGGCGACGAAGGCGGCATCGACCCACAGCACCCGCCTTAGGCGGCGGACGACCTCACGCCCTAGGGTCATGGCGTCCAGGCCGGTATAGCAGCGCTCGGTGAGCGCGTCGATCCGGCGCTGGGCTGGTACCTGGGGCATGGTTCCCACGGTACGGAACCACCAGCCGGACTGACACCCCAGGAAACTGGCATGGCGGCAGCCGCGGTGCTGCCGCAGTCTCGGTGCCATGACAACCTTCGGATTGCACCTGACCAACTACCCCGTACCTGAGGCGGGCGGCTCGATCGCCGCCTACACACGCGACGTCGCCATGGCGGCCGAGGGCTCCGGCGTGTTCAGCGCGCTGTGGCTCACCGACCACGTCCACAACATTGGCCCCGGCGGGCCGGCCGACCCGATGCCAGAGTCTCACCTCGTCCTGGCGGCTATCGCCGCCCGCACCCATGAGCTCGACCTGGGGTTGCTCGCAACCTCGGTGGTGTACCGCAACCCGGCGCTCCTGGCGAAGATGATCACGACGCTCGACGTGCTGTCCGGCGGCCGCGCCATCCTCGGCATCGGCGCCGGGCACCCGCGCACCCAGGCCGAAGCCGAGTCCTACGGCTACCGGTTCCCGCCGGTAGGCACCCGGATGGAAATGCTCGACCGCGCGCTCGAGGTCATCCGGTCGATGATCGGGCCTGAGCCGGTGGGGGGGGGGGCGCCGCAGAGGCCCAGGCCGCTGCGCGCCGGCGGCATCCCGGTGCTCGTGGCCGGCAGCGGCGAGCAGCGGCTGCTGCGCATCGCGGCCAAGCACGCTGACATGATCAACCTGTCGCTGCCCTCCGGCGACGGTCTCGCGCGGATCCCGCACAAGCTCGACGTCTTGCGCCAGCACTGCGCGACCGTCGGCCGCGACCCCGCACTGATCACGGTGACCTACAAAGCAACCATGGCGGTGGCCGAGTCACGCGGCCAGGCGCGGGCGGCCTGGGACCAGTGGGGCCTGCCGTTCGGCATCAGCGAGCCGGCCGCCGAGGCAGGCGCGTTCGTCGGCGAGCCCGCCGAGATCGCCGACATGATCCGGCCCTTCCTCGACGCCGGCGTCCAGCACCTCATCGTCGAGCTGGCCGGCGGGGCAAGGCCGGAGTCCGTCGCCTTGGCCACCAAGGCCCTCGCCCCGCTAGTGCATAGCCCGCCGCTGGCCGCCTCGGCCTAGTCTTACGTTCCGGCAACCAATTGGAGATGCATATGTCTGCAGGGGAGAACAAGGAGCTTATCCGGCGCTACATCCAGGCCGTCGACTCGAACGATTCGGACGACTGGAGTGTGATCGACGAGTACATCGCCGAGGACTTCGTTGCGCATAATCCTCCCTTCCCCGGCGTTACGCTGGACCGCGACGGGATGAAGCAGGCCAGCGAGATCTTCCGCGTCGCAACTCCGGGGCGTCACGAAATCACCATGCAAGTGGCAGAGGGTGACCTCGTCGTAAGCCAGATCATCGGCCGTGGCATTCACAAAGGAGATCTGCTCGGCATCCCCGCAACGAACAAGGACGTCGAGACAACGGGTATCGCCATCCACCGGGTACGGGACGGAAAGATCGTCGAGTACTGGTCAGTAGTGGACGTCGCACAAGTCTTGCAGCAGGTCGGCGCGCTGCCAGGACCATCATCCTAGTGCCGCTTCAGGCAACGTTTGCCCTGGCGACGACCTGGCGGAGTCGTTGGTCGTAGGCGTGGTTGTTGCGCCAGATGATGTACCGGCGGATCATGCTGGCCTGCTCGCGGTGGCTGGGGTGGTCGGTGCCGTCGAGAGCGAAGTACCGCAGCGCGGTGAACTGCGCCTCGATGCGGTTTAACCAGGATGAATTCGTCGGGGTGTAGGCGATCTCGGTGTTGTTTGCCGCGGCCCACTGGCCGACGCGCTTGTCCTTGCGGGTGGTCAGGTGGGGTGCGAAGTTGTCACAGATGATCGCGATGCGGACATCGGGCTGGTAGAGGGTGCGCAGGTAGCGGCAGAACTCCAGGAACCGGGCCCGGTTCTTGCGCGGCTTGATGTGCCCATAGAGCTTGTCTTCGCCCAGCTCGTAGGCGGCGAACTGGTGGCGCACCCCGGCAGTGCGCCGGTAGGTGGACCGGCGGCGCGGCCGTGGTCTGCGGCCGGGTTCTTTGTTCTTGCCGCCGGCCGCCGCCCATTGCCGCCCCGGATGCGGCTGGAGGTTCAGCGGCCCGAACTCGTCCACGCAGAAAACGATCTCCGGTTCGCCGGGTTCGGGGACGACTTCACGGTCGGCGATCGCATACAGGTGCTCGACCCGGGCCTTCTTCACCGCGTAGTCCGGGTCGGTGGAGGCCTTCCAGGTTTTCAGCCGTTGAAAGGTGACGCCCTCCTCGCGCAGCAGCATGCGCAGGCCCTCGTGGGAGATGTCGTCGACCACCCCCTCAGCCACCTGGAACTCTGCCAGCTTCGGCAGGCTCCACGTCGAGAAGGGCAGGCCATGGTCCGCTGGGTGGGACTTGGCGGTCTTCTTGATCTCCCGCCGCTGCGCCAGCGTGAATTTCGGCGGCCGACCGCCCTGGTACCTCGGATACAGAGAATCGAACCCGTCGGCGTTGAAGTTATGGATCACATCGCGGACCCGGTCCTCGCTGGTGAAGGCCACCTTCGCGATCCCGGCCACGTCCATGCCCTGCGCGGACAGCAGGACCATCTGCGCCCGCCGCCAGGTCACCACCGACCCGCTGTCACGGCGCACAATCCGCACCAGCCGACGGCCCTCCTCATCATCGATCTCACGCACCCGCACACGCTCGGCCACCGGCCCAGTCTGAACGACCGCGGTTCACCAGAACAGCGGCCAGCCGGGCAGGCCCGGCAAACAAACTGACTACGGGCAAATGGCGCTGGTAATGGCATGGGCAAGCCACACCGAGTATCGGCCGAGCGGCCAGCCCTGGGTGAGGACGAGCCGTTCGTGGGTGTCGATCGCGAGGTAGTTCCACAGCACGTCGCGGACCTCGTCGAGGCCGATCCCATCGCGGAGCTGGCCGGTGTCGAGCAAGTGGCGGCCCAGCATCGTCATGCCGGCCAGGCCCTCGTCGTTCAGCTTCGCCCAGATCGGGGCAAGCGAGTCGTCGACGTGCCGGCCGTCGCGGATGAGGATCTGGACCTTCGCCGAGCGCGCCTGCCGCTGCGCCAGGCCCTGGGTGAACATTGCGATCTTGCGCCGGACGTCGGGCTCGTCGCGCACCGCCTGCATCGCCGGGCGCTCGGCGACCGGTACCGGTTCGTCATCACCGGCGATCACGAGATCGAACACCGCCTTGGCCACTGCGGCCTTGCTGCCGAAGCCCTTGTAGACGCTTTCCGCCGAGACGCCCGCGTGCGCGGCGATCGCGGCGATCGTCGTCGGGCGGAACCCGTCCCGCTCGAACAGGTCACGGGCGGCCAGCACCACGGCGAGGCGCCGGGCACGGGCCTGCTCGCGCCGTCTGGACGCGTCGTAGGATCTCTTGACTTCCGTCACCGCCGGCTCCAAGATTCAGATACAGTCAAACTGTATCTGATTGGAGTCATCATGACCGCCAGTTCCTCCTCCGCCGTGTCGGCCGACCCGAACACGGTTGCGGTGCGCAGCATCCACACCATGGCCGGCGGGGACCGGGCCGACTTCGACTCCTTGTATCACCCGCACGCCGCGGACCGCGAGAACCCGGTCCAGCCACCGTCGTCGCGGGTTCCGGGCCCGGCCGGCTTCTACTCCACCGCACTGTGGCTGCGCGCCGCATTCGCCGGCCTGCACTACGACATCCACCACACC
>JBKPDY010000084.1:0-39266 GCA_046728155.1 Actinomycetota bacterium | reverse complement strand
AGCGGACACCGGTCGGTGGGTCATCCTTTCGTCCGCCGGGTCCAGACGTGTCGTCACCCTCGTTGCGGCCCTTCGACACCTTTCCGGGCTGCGACTCTGGCTTGGGCTTCGGCTCTGGCTTGGGCTTCGGCTCCTTCTTGGGTTTCGGCTCCTTCTTGTCCTTCGGGGCGACCAGACGGTCGAGGAATCCCTGCTTCACCGGCTTGACCGGGATCACCGGAAGGACGACACGGATCGGTTCGAGCGGCGCCTCCGGCGCGTCCGGTACGGCGGCGCTGGCCTTGGCGGTGGACTCCGCGGCTACTCCGCCGCCGGCGGCCGGACGAACCACACCCGTGGTGGCGACCGGCCGGACCACGCCAGTACCCGGACGAACGACACCAGTACCAGGGCGACCCGCATCGCCGGCTGGACTCCCGTCGTCCGGGCGTCCGCCCTCGTCACCGCCGTCCACCGCCGGTTGGATCTCCGGTCGGGCCACCGACCCCTCCTCCGCGCCGCCCCGAGCGTAGGTGACACTAGCTAAACATCAAGCAATGCCCAAAGGAGCACCCGATGCTGTCCTTCGACGTCACGGTGGAGATCCCCAAGGGTCAGCGCAACAAGTACGAAGTGGACCACAAGACCGGACGGATCAGGCTCGATCGCACCCTTTTCACCGCGACGCAGTACCCGGCCGATTACGGATTCGTGGAGGGGACGCTCGGTGACGACAGCGATCCCCTCGACGCCCTGGTCCTCGTCCAGGAGCCGACGTTTCCCGGGTGCCTGATCCACTGCCGGGCGATCGCCATGTTCAGGATGACGGACGAGAAGGGCGGCGACGACAAGGTCCTCTGCGTGCCGGCCGATGATGTTCGGCAGGCGCACATCCAGGACATCGACGATCTCCCCAAATTCGATCTTGCCGAGATCCAGCACTTCTTCGAGGTCTACAAGGAAATCGAGCCGGGCAAGAGCGTCGAGGGAGCGACCTGGGTCGGGCGGGACGCGGCGGAAGCCGAGATCGAGATCTCCCGCCAGCGCTACGCCGATGCGGTCGCCACCGGTGACTGGCCGTGATCAGTCCTTCGTGGACAAGCGGGCCGCTGATCAGTCGAGGAGGCCACCGACCACGCCGTAGAGGCCAAGAACGCCGCAGGCGAGCGGGGCCAACGCCACGACAGCCGCGACATCGATCATGTCGGCCAGCCGGCTCAGATATGGCGAGCTGGCACCTGGTGAGCGGCGTGAGCCTGTAATCGCTACCGCGAGCAGGCCGATCACGGCGGCCGCTGCGCCGAAGATCGCCGCGACCCGGGCCGCCGCAACGGCGGTGGGTAGCCGAATCGCCGCCGTCATCGCCAGACCGAGGGCGCCGGAAGTCACGAGCGGCAACCGCGCGGCGACCCCGGGGAACAGGCGCGACCGAAGCAGCATCGCTATAGATGCCAAGGTGCCCAGCAGCGGCCCCGCGACTCCGGGCTCGGTGGCGAGGATGCCGACGCACAGCAGTCCTGCCACCGCGAGCCCGGCCAGGCCGCCGGCCAGGATCTGATCGGCGCGAACGACAGCGGCGCGCAACTGGACCGACGAAGGCCGCGGCTCCTTCGCGACGGTTGCCGGGTCTGCGGAGAACATCGGAATCGGCAACCGACCCAGCCGCACGGCGAGCGACGGGGCAAGACCGGTGCCACCGACAAGAACGACGACGACGGCAGCTGCGGCGCGGGGCAGACCGACCGCGATGGCGAGCGCGCCGGCGGCGGTGCCGAGCACACCCGCCGTTATGCAGGCCGCGAAGAGCGCCACGCCGTAACCGACCGCGAGCGCCCCGACCACGGCGCAGAACACGAGCGCGCTACCGGCCACCAGTAGGCGCTCAGCCGCGGGTCGGGCGGACGCGAAGAGCTCGGCGGCGGCCGCCGCATAGGCGACGCCCCCGGCCGTGGTCACGGCACCAGCCGGACCGTCGCCGGCCGCCCGCGAGACCAGTACACCAGCCGTGACCAGCAACAGCGCGACAGCGAGCGCGATGAATCCGGGTCGCCCGTCGAAGGATCCGACAACCAGGATGATCAACCCCGTGGCCAGGACAACTCCGGCCGCGGCCAACGCTACCGACCGAGTGACCGCCGCGTCCCACGCGCGACCGTGTGCGCCGGCATGGACCGCGATCTCCTCCGCGATGTCGTCGTACACGGGCTCGGGCCACCTGATTCCCCCCGGCACCAGATAGAGCACATCACCGTCGCGTACGCCCTGGGCGGCAAGGGGTATGTCGCCGGCGAGCTGCGTCCCGTCGGCCCTCCGCAGCATCCAGCCGTTCGTCTGCGGCCCGGTGACCTCGCCCGCACCGACAACCAGGTCGGGCAGCAACTCGGCGAGCGGCACCTGGTGCGGTACGGCCAGATCGATGCGGCGGTGCGGCGCGCGGATGGTGAGGCGGGCGAAGCCGCTGGCCGGAGCGAACACTCTGAAGGCCTACCATCCCGCGCCACATGGCAACGCCGGCGGTCGATGTCCGCCCACTTAGCGGGAAAGAGCAGCCCGGGCCCGGTCGATGAGGTCCGGCACACTCGCCCCCATGTGGTCGAAGCCCTCGCCGACGGTCTTCCCAAGCAGAAATCGGGCATGGATGCCCTCGCTGATGACCGCGAGCTTGTAGAACCCCAGGGCCGCGTACCAGCCGATCCCGTCGAGGTCGGTCGCCGGTACCCGCTCGGCATAGCGCCCGGCGAGTTCGGCCGAGGAGAGGAAACCCTGGGCCGGGCCGAACCTCGGTCCGCCCGGGGCACGACCCACCACCGCCAGTTCGGTGTAGACCATGAGCAGCCCGACATCGGCGAGCGGGTCGCCCAGGGTGGCCATCTCCCAGTCGAGCACAGCCATGATCCTGGTGACGCCGGCGTCGACCATGACGTTGTCGAGCCGGTAGTCGCCGTGCACGATTCCGCTGCGCTGCTGAATCGGTACCGAGGCGCGCAGCGCCGCCGCAACCTGCTCCAGGCTCTCCAGCTCCCGGGTCTTGGACCGCTGCCATTGCTCGTACCACCGGCGGACCTGCCGCTCGAGGTAGCCCTCCGGCCGGCCGAAATCAGACAAGCCCACGTCCGCCGGTACGGTCTCGTGCAGCCGGGCCAGCGTGTCGACCAGCAGTTCGCCGGTACGAGCGGCTGTGGCGGGCTCGAGCCCTTCGATGTCCTCGGCGGAGCGCAGCACGCGACCGTCCACATGCGACATCAGATAGAACGGCGATCCGATCACGCCAGGGTCCAGGCACAGATGCAGCGGCTCGGGCACCGGGAACCCGATCGGATGCAGCGCTGCGATGACCCGGTACTCGCGGCTCATGTCGTGGGCGGTCGGGAGTACGTGCGCCAGCGGTGGCCGCCGCAGGACGACGGAGGCGCCGTCGGCTCCGTGGACGACATAAGTAAGGTTCGACTTACCGCCGACGATCACATCGGCGGTCAGCGGTCCGTCCAGGATGCCGGGCGCGGCCTGGGTAACGTACCTGGCCAAGCGATCCAGATCCAGGCCGGGCGGGCTGGGGCGCGGGGACGGGGCGCGCGGGGAATCCATCTCGGGAGTCTGCCACGTGGTGCTCTCTGCGCTCGTGCCGCGGACGTCGAACCGGATTTCCGAGATCCGTTTCTTCCGCGAAAACGTCAAGAAAAATGTGCGCTCTCGCGGAAGAAACGGATCTTCCTGCGCGAGCGAGTCGCCTAGCGGTCAGCGCATCGCTGATAGCGCGCGGGTCACCGGCGCGGCATCGAATCGGTCCGGGTCGAACTCGGCGGCGTCATCCAGTCCCAGCCATTCCACGAGGTCACGGTGTTCTGGGTGGTTGCGGTCATTGAGGCTCTCCACAAGCTGGGCGTATCCCCAGACGCCGCCGCAATCCTCCGGTGGCGCCGCCCGTCGTCCACCAGTGCACCGCGGGTACGCGGCCGCAGGGTCGCGAGGGAGCACCTTTTCCACGACAATGTCGTGTTGCCAGTCGTCGCCGAAGTCGTAGGTAGCTCAGCCGGCTGTTCGCGTCTGGCGCGACTTGTTCCAAGGTCACCGGCGCCTCGGCGCGGATGCCGCTTTCTGCATCGGCCATCCCGAACCGACCGTACCGGGTTTCGAAGACGTGCAGGTGACCTGTCATCCCAACCGAACGCGATCTGGATGACGGCGTGCAGCCGGGCGAGGCTGATATCCGCCGGGACCTCAATTCGCCGCCAGATCGGGGGTTTCGCGTCCCGCAACCGCACCATGATCCGGTATATGCGCGCGGGATAATCTGACTTCTTGCGCTTGAGCGGCATAGTGGTCGGCATTGTTCGGCCGCGTGTCGCCGGCGGCCGACGGCCAGTGCGGCGGCCGCGCGTCGCCCCGGCGAGCTGCGGCGATAGCTGAAGTGAAGAGACCGCTGGCCGACCATCATCCCATTCCGCGTGTGCCGGAGCGGGTTTGCTGGGCATTGGTAGTGCTTTCATCCGCGCTCGTACCAGCGCCGCCAACACGTCGTAGCTCGGGCCATCCTCGTCGGCCTCGAGCTCGGCCATGTCGGCCGGAGAGTCGGCGTCGTGAACTGCACGCGCGTCCAGAGCGGCTTCGACGCGCCAGCGGAACTCGGACGCGTCGAGCACATCGGCCGTGAACTTGAGCTCCTTCCGCGCCGCCTCCAACACTTCGGGCAGGCCATCCGCGTCGAGCATCTGGATATCGCTGGCGGCGCCGCAGTCGAGATGGTCCACGGTGATCACGACGGCATGCGAGCGCCCGGCTCGGTGAAACGAGCACGCCAACATCGAGACGATGCCCGCCGCGTCGTCGAGGTGCCAACAGTCGCCCACAGCCACTGGCTGATCCAGCTCTTCCGCCCATCCCGGTCGATCGACGCCGGCCTCGACCAGGCGACGAGCCGCCGCAACTGCCGCGTCGCCGAAGCGACCCTGTGCTACCGAACCAATGGCCAGGAGCATCGCGAGGACCTCGGTGCCGGGCCGCGCTTCGAGCTCCGGGATGAACCCGTCGACCAGGGCCTCCTCGGCATCCGCGGCCGCAACGGCGATGGTCGCGCCCTGGACCTCAACCTCCAGCGGATCCTCGACGTCGACCAGATCTGCCGCTGGCTCGAGCAGGTCGTCGATCACTTGGGGCCTGTCGACGTCGACACCGGAACACGACGGGCAGTCGCATTTGTTCGCTGCGCGAGCGGCAACCGGCCGCGCGCCGCGGCGGGCAGACTTCCTCTTGGCTTGTTTGCCTCTACGGCTGCTGCGTGGAGTGCTCACCGGGACAGTCTGCCCCAGCGACTCGCGCACCGCACACAACACCATGCGTGTCGGACCCATCCCCTAACATCGGCGGTCGTGAGTGTCGATGTCATCGCACGACCGCCGCGGCGCGCTGCGCCTCCGGTACCGGGTGGCGAGCTGGCGCTCGAGCCGCCGCCGGCGATGCCGGTCGCCGGCGGAACGCGATGGCAGCAGTGGTTGTCGGTCCTGCCGATGCTGGCCGGCACCCTGGCGACGGCCCTCATGTTCGGCGGCCGCGACGGCGGCAGCGCCTACACGTACGTCGTCGGCGGGATATTCGGGCTCTCAACCCTGGGCATGCTGGTGCTCAACATCGGCACCGGAGCTCGCAGGACCGACACCGCACAGACGCGCCGGGACTACCTGCGATATCTATCCGGGGTGCGCGTGCGGGTACGGGCCGTCATGGCAGAACAGCGGGAGGCGGCGGCCTACCGCAACCCAGAACCGCAATCGCTCTGGGCCGTGGCGATCGGCGACCGGGTGTGGGAGCGCCGAGCTACCGACACCGATTTCGCCGTCGTCCGAATCGGAGTCGGCGAACAGGCCCTCGCCACCGAGTTGATCGCACCCGTCGTCGAGCCCACGGTCGACCTCGAACCGGTCACGGCGGCGGCGTTACGGCGTTTCCTCGACACCTACGCCGTGGTCCCCGACCTGCCTGTCTCACTTGCCCTGCGCTCGTTCGCCCGCATCCGGGCACGCAGCGATCACGACTTCGGCGAGAGCGCACGGGCCTTGGTCCGCGCCCTGCTCGGGCAGCTTGCCACGTTTCACGGACCGGATGATCTGGTGATCGCGGCATGCATCGCAACCGAACGCCGCCGGGACTGGGACTGGCTCAAGTGGCTACCGCACAACCTGCATCCCACCCGCACCGACGCGGCCGGTCCGCGTCGGCTCGTGGCGGAGAATCTCGCCGACCTGGACGAGCTCCTGGCCGAGATACTCGGGTCACGGAGCCGGTTGAATTCACCGCCTGCCGGTCGTATGGCGCGGCCATCGGTCACGCCCCACATCGTCGTGGTCATCGACGCCCCGGCGCGCATCGACGACCCGCAGACCCGGCTCGGCACCCCGGACGGCCTCGCCGATCTCACCATCCTGGACCTCGACAGCGACTCCACAATGGATGAACGAGCCGGCATCGCGCTGCGGATCGGGCGAGACGGAATCCTCAATGGATCCACTGCGGACGCTCAGATGACGATCGGTCAACCTGACCAGTTGAGCATCGTGGAGGCCGAGAGTCTGGCAAGACGGCTAGCCCGGCTGCGCCTCTCGTCGGCATCCGGGACGCATACTTCGCCCGGAGCCGACCGGAACCTGGTCGATCTGCTCGGCATCCGGGACATCGTCCATGGGCCGGCCCACGACCTCTGGGCGCCACGGGATCCGCGGGACGAGCTACGTATCCCGATCGGCACCGGGCCCGACGGCGACCGTGTCGACCTGGACATCAAGGAGGCCGCGCAGGACGGCATGGGCCCGCACGGGCTCATCGTCGGAGCGACCGGCTCTGGCAAGTCGGAACTGCTGCGCACACTCGTGGTCGGCCTCGCTGCGACCCACTCCTCAGAAGCGCTCAACGTCGTGCTGGTCGATTTCAAGGGCGGTGCCACGTTCGCCAGCCTGGACCGTCTTCCGCACACCTCGGCGGTCATCACCAACCTCGTCGACGAGCTGCCATTGGTGGACCGGATGAACGACGCCCTGGCCGGCGAACTGACCCGCCGCCAAGAGGTCCTGCGCCGGGCGGGCAACCTCGCCTCGCTGCGCGAGTACAGCCGGGCGCGGGCCGCCGGAAGCGACCTGCCGGCGATGCCGGCGCTCCTCCTCGTCTGCGACGAGTTCACCGAACTCCTTTCGGCAAAGCCCGACTTCATCGACCTGTTCCTGCAGATCGGCCGGGTCGGCCGGTCGCTGGGCGTTCACCTGCTGCTCGCCACGCAACGTCTTGAGGAGGGACGACTGCGGGGCCTCGAGTCGAACTTGTCCTACAAGATCGCGCTACGCACGTTTTCCGCGGCGGAATCCCGAATCGCCCTCGGCGTGTCCGACGCCGCCGAACTGCCCGCCTCGCCCGGACACGGATACCTGAAGGTCGGCACCGGGCCGCTGCGCCGGTTCAAGGCAGCGTACGTCTCGGGACCGTACGATGCGGCCCAAGTCAGCTCCATCGCGACCGGCCGGCGCATGTACCCGTACTCCAGCGGATACGTCGGCCAAGCGGACGCGTCGCCGGAGGTGCCCGACGCGCCGCGACCGTCCCTTTTGGACATCGTAGTTGACCGGCTTGCCGGCCAGGGCCCGCCGGCCCACCGCGTGTGGCTGCCTCCGTTGGCCGAGGCCCCCGCGATCGACACGCTGCTCGGCGGCCTCGTCCGTGACCCTGCGTGCGGAGTCACCACGGCGGAGCCGGCGTTGCGCGGCCGCCTCCGCGTCCCCTTGGCCATCGTGGACAGGCCCTTCGAGCAGTGCCGCGATACCGCCTGGCTCGACCTCGCCGGCGCGGCCGGCCACGTGGCGGTCGTGGGCGGCCCGCAGAGCGGCAAGTCGACCGCGATCCGCACGCTGATCACGGCACTCTCGCTCAGTCATACGCCGACCGAAGTGCAGGTCTACTGCCTCGACTTCGGCGGCGGCTCGCTCGCCGCGCTGCGCGACCTCCCCCATGTTGGTGGAGTCGCGGGTCGCCTGGAGCCGGCCACGGTGCGCCGTACGGTCGGTGAGATGGCGACCCTCCTCGCCGACCGTGAGCGGCGCTTCGCCGCACACGGCATCGACTCGATGACGACCTTCCGCCGGTTACGACGACCGTCCGATGTGGACGCGAGGCAAGGGGTCCCCGAGGACGGGTTCGGCGATGTCTTCCTTGTGGTCGACGGTTGGGCCTCTCTGCGCAACGACTACGACGACCTCGAGCCTGTGCTGACCGACATCGCGACCGGGGACTGAGCTACGGCGTGCACGTCATCGCCGCGGCCAGCCGGTGGGCGGACTTCCGGACCGCGGTCAAGGACCTCTTCGGCTCTCGACTGGAACTGAGGTTGGGTGACCCGGTCGACTCGCAGATCAACCGGCGCCTGGCCGCCAACGTGCCGGCCGACGCTCCAGGTCGCGGGTTGTCGCCCGACGGGCTACACATCATGGTCGCGTTGCCACATGCCCACGGGTACTCAGTGGCCGAGCTGTACGCCGGTGTCGCGGCCGCGTGGACCGCTGCGCGGGCACCGGCCGTACGAATGCTGCCGGGCCTGCTCCCCTACGAGGATCTGGTAGGCGTGGACCGTGCTCCGATCGGATCCGGCCTCGGGCTACCCATCGGGATCGGTGAGGCCGACCTGCGTCCGGTCCTGGTGGACTTCGCCGACGAGCCGAACCTGCTGGTCTTCGGCGATCGGGAGTGCGGCAAGTCAAGCCTGCTGCGGTCGATCGCCGAGTCGGTGACGCGACGCTTCACCCCGGGACAGGCCCGCATTCTGGTGATCGACTACCGGCGAGGGCTGCTCGGAGCGGTGGCATCCGAGCACCTGATCGGCTACTGCGGCGATGCCGAGACGGCCGGCCCGTTGCTCGAGTCGGTGGCCGGATACATGGACAAGCGTCGTCCTGGCCCCGAGGTCACCGCGCACCAGCTTCGTAACCGGTCGTGGTGGACCGGCCCGGAGTGCTTCGTGCTGGTGGACGACTACGACCTCGTGACAGCCGGTTCCAGCAATCCGGTCGCGGCGCTGCTGCCGCACCTGTCCCAGGCCCGCGACGTGGGTCTGCACCTGGTCGTCACCCGACGAGCGGGTGGCGCCGGCCGGGCCATGTTCGAGCCCGTGCTGCAGCGCCTCCGTGAGCTCGGCACGGCCGGACTGGTGATGTCAGGCGACCGGGATGAGGGTCCGCTCGTCGGTCCCGTCCGGCCGGCGCCGCAACCACCCGGTCGCGGCTGGCTGGTGACCAGGCGTGACGGCTCCCGCCTGGTCCAATTGGCCTACCTCCTGCCGACCTGAGCTGGGGTGGGCTAACCAGGCCGGCGCCTCCTGGACCGAGGAGTCGAGCGACGCAAGGAGCCAGCGACGAGGGAAGGCGGCGCCCTCAAGGGCCCGCGGCTCGCGCGAGCGAAAGCGAGCGCAAACGCATTTAGACGCAGGCTTCGGTGTCGACGGCCGAGGTACGGTCGGCAGCGACGTTCGCGACCGGTCGGGCCTCCCGGGCCGTGAGGACGAAACCGGTGTCGTCGTCATCAAGCGCCGCGGCGAAGACCACTCCGAGCAGTTTCCCGTGCGCGTCGAGGAGAGGACCACCGGAGTTTCCACTTCGGACGGTGGCCCGGATCGTGTAGACCTCGCGAATGACTGTGTGGTCCTCGTAAATGTCGGGACCAGTGACGTTGCGGCGGTCGCGGACGCGGGCAGCGATCGGCGTGAATGGTCCGTTGAGTGGGAAGCCGAGCACAATCGCGTCGTCGCCGGTCGACGCCTGCGATGCCGCCCAGCTCATCACCGGTGCATCCAGACTTGGGACGTAGACGACAGCGAGGTCCTCCTCCGGGTCGTACCAGACCACCCGACCGCCATACGTCTGACCTGACAGAGCGACCTGCAGGGTCCCTTCGGTCCCGGCGACGACGTGGGCGTTGGTCATCACGTGGTGCGGCGAGATGACGAAGCCCGAGCCTTCGATGCGGCGGCGGCAGGAGGGAGCAGTACCGGTGATCTTGACGACCGATGCCTGGGCTGTCCTGACGACAGCCGAGTTGGCCAGAGCCGGGTCTGGCGCAGGAACGTCCCGCGACCGGGTCGGGGTCAGATCGCCGAAGACGTTCGGAAAGTCGCCGTTCGCGATCGTGTCGCGCAGGTTGTTGTAGAGTGCCCGAGCGCTGTTGGGCATGACCGCGTCGACGACGCCGAGAATGGCGCTGTTACGAACCGAGCGCGACAGTCCGGGAAATTGCGAAACCGCTAGCGGCCCAGCGACCATCCACGCGACCAGGAGCAGGGCGAGCACGGAGACGAAGACGCCACCCACGTCATCGAAGCGCCTGGCCTGCTCGGATCGGATCGAAAGGCGTAACTTGGTCCCGGCCCAGGCCGCCCCGGTCTGACCGAGCAGCCCGAGACCGAATACGGAGCCAATGGAGATCAGCACCCGCACCAGCGGGTCGGAGAATGCGTCCACGAGGAGTGGGGCGACCTGCAGGCCGACGAGGGCACCGCCGAAGAAACCGACGAACGAGAGTGCTCCGACCACGAATCCCTGCCGGTACCCGTTGACCCCGAACACAATCATCAATGCGATGAGGACAAGGTCGACAAGGCTCCCGCGCACCCCGTCAGGGTACGGTCGCAGATCCACACTCCTCCACCGGAGTGACACCGGTCACCGTACGGCGGGTGACGATCCGCCAAGAACCGCGAGCAGGCTGCGGTGCTCGCTGACGCCCGCTCCTCGCGCTCGCTCAGCTAACAAGCGGAGTTGGGAGTCTAAACCGGCAGATCCTCGACACGGCCCTGATCCCAGGGCCGTGCCCACCCGCCGAGTTCCAGCAGCGTGTTGATGACGCCCGCGGTGAACCCCCAGACGAGTAGCCCGCGCAGGGCGAACGCCGCACCCACATAACCGCTCGGGTGGCGTATGCGCAGCCGGTTGGACGGATCCACCAGTTCGGCGATCGGGAGTCGCTGGACGGCGGCCACCTCACCGGGATCGATCGGGCCGACCGGATGCGGTGCGTGCCACCAGGCCAGCACCGGGGTAACGACATACCCGCTGACCGGGATCCATAGTCGCGGCAGGGTAGCGACGACGGTGACCGTCGCCTGATCGAGACCGACCTCCTCGGTGGCCTCGCGCAGCGCGGTCGCGGCGGCGTCGATGTCCTCGGGTTCGCTGGCGCCACCCGGAAAGGCCGGCTGTCCCGCGTGGTTACGCAACGTTGCGGCCCTCTGCAGTATCAGCAGATCGGGTCCGGTCTCGGGCTCCTCGCCGAGCAGGATGAGTACGGCGGAACGGCGCCCACCCACGGGCGTCGGCCACCGGGAGAAGTCCGACCGGCGCGCGACGACAGCCCGGCTGGCCAGTGGTTCCCACCAGTCGGGCAACTCCGTCACGGCGCGATCCCCAGGTATCTCGCGCTGAGCTGATCCAATGTGGACCGCGTTAGCGCTCCACTCACGTCCTCGTGCTTCACGGTCCCGGCGGCGTCGACTAGCAGGGTGACCGGCAGCGCGTTGCGGCCCCACGCGGTCAGCAGCTGACTGCGCGGGTCGAACAGTACCGGGTACGAGACGCCGAAGTCGGTGCCGGCCGCTGAGGCGGCGTCGCGGGTATCGGCCGTATCCACTCCGATCACCAGGACCCGGCCACGAGCCGCGTCGGCGAAACGCTGCAACTCGGGCATCTCCTTGCGGCACGGCGCGCAACTCGACGACCAGAAGTTCACCACGGCGGGTCGACCGAGGGCGGCCAGGTCGACGGCGGCACCGCCGGTGAAGCAGGGCAGCCGTACCGACGGCAACGGCCGCCCGACACCGGTCGCCGAACGTTGCGGACTGGGCGATGTCGCGACCGGGCAGGGTGCGAACGGCGATGCTCCGGTCATGCCACCGGAGCCGGGCGACCCGGCGTTCGAACACGCCACCATAGCAGCGAGTACGGCCGGAAACAGGACGGCCGCGGTCGTCCTCCGGATCACGCCGACCGCGCCATCGCGATGATCTCCGCGGCGCGTGGACCCTTGACCAGCGCGGCCGCGACGGCAGGGTCGGTCGGTCCGGTTCCGTATGCCGGACAGTCGCGGGCCAGGGCGCAGGCACCGCAGGCGGGTCTACGGGAGTGGCACACCCGCCGGCCGTGGAAGATCACCCGGTGCGAGAGCATCGTCCACTCGCGACGGTCGATCAGAGCCCCGACATTCGTCTCGATCTTCACGGGATCGGTCGCGTCGGTCCACTGCCAGCGCCGGACCAGACGAGCGAAGTGCGTGTCGACCGAGATGCCGGGGACGCCGAAGGCATTGCCGAGAATTACGTTGGCGGTCTTGCGGCCGATGCCGGGCAGGGAGTCCAGGTCGGCCATCCGGCTAGGGACCTCACCCCCATAACGATCGACCAGTGCCTGGCCGAGCTTGATGAGCGAATCTGTCTTGTTCCGGAAGAAGCCCGTCGGTTTGAGCATCTCCTCCATCTCGGCACGGTCGGCCCCGGCGTAGTCAGCCGCCGTCCGGTACTTGGCGAACAGCGTTGGCGTGATCTCGTTGACGGTCCGGTCGGTGGTCTGAGCGGAGAGGATCGTCGCCACCGCGAGCTGCAGCGGGGTCGCGAAGTTGAGCTCGATATGCGCATCGGGATGGATCTTCGCCAGCTCACGTGCCATCCGGCGGGCCCGCCGTTTACGGCCCAGATCGGTCTCCGTCATGCCGGCTCGCCCCCGCGCTCGCTCCGCACCTGCCACCCCACGAAGTGCCGCGATGTTCGGCTCGCAAGCTCGCCGAAGCTGCTCCGCTGCGATCCACGTCTCCGCGGGGACCCCGGTGCCCACCCCAGGAAAGGCCTTGCGGCCGTGCGATGCTCACTCGCTGTCGGCTCGGTCACGCCCCTAAGCTACCGCCCGCCTCCGACACGACCGCGGTCACAGGGTGGGCGTGGTGATCGTGCCGTCGACGGATGAGAGCCGGGCTGCCGTCGCGCCGAAGTCAGCCGTTGACAACCCGTTCACGAAATCGATCGCCCGCCTCCCAGGATCAACGGTCGGCAGGCCACCGCGGATCATCTCGGTCGGGACCAGCGAACCACCGGCCCAGGTTCCGTCCTTGTGCAGGCTCACCCGTAGGATGCCGCCGACACCGAGGTACCCGTTCGCGCTCAGCACCCCGTAGCCACAGAAGTTGCCCAGGCTGTAGGCGATCAGCCGGCCCTTGTAGAACTGCATCCCGCGCATCACGTGCGGGCCGTGTCCGAATACGACATCGGCTCCGGCGTCGATGGCCGCGTGCGTGAAGGCGATCTCGTCGCCACGGTCCTCGCCGAGGAAGTACTCGTGCCCGGGCCGCACGTGTGTCCGGTCCGCTCCCTCTGCGCCGGCCTGCATCTGGATGACCACCACGTCGGCGTGCTGCGTCGCCCGGCGCACCAGGTCGGTCGCGGCGGCGATGTCGTTGAGGTTTGCCCCTGAGCTGTAGACCGAGAAGCCCAGCACCGCAAGGCGGATACCCCTGACCGACACATACGAGATCTCGTTTCGACCGCCCGTGGGTTGCAGGCCGGCCGCCTTCAGCGCAGAGCGGGTGTTGTCGAGTCCGGCCGAGCCCATGTCGGTGCTGTGGTTGTTGGCCAGGTTCATCACCCGGAAGCCGCCATCGCGCAGACGGTCGGCGTACGACGCAGGCAGGTAGAACTGGTGGCAGTTCGGGTCGCTGACCGGCGTCGGGGTCGGGCCGCCGGGCGTGGGCGTCGCTGTCACCATCCGACACTTGGCGTAGCCCGTGTCCGCGGTGAGCGGGGTCTCGAGGTTTCCCATCACGAGGTCACTGGCGAGCCACGCCTTGACCGGATCGAAGATGCCGGAACCCTTACGCGGCGGGAGATGATCCGGCTGGGTTCCCATGATCACATCGCCGACGCCGGAGAGGGTGACGATGTCGGCACCGGTCGGCGCTCCTTGGGCGACCTTCGGCGAGGGCTTCACCGACGCGGACCCGGCCGGTCGCCAGGTCGTCGTCGTCCTGCCCGGGTTGAACAATGCCGACGCGGCGACACCCGAGAGGATGGCGATCAGAACCAGGATCGCGGCAGCGGCGATGACGATCATGAGCGGCCGCCGGTCCCACGGGGCGATCTCGAGGTCGTCGTCGGGGATGGCGATGTCGGTCCACGGCACACCGGTTGCGCGCCGCGGCATCGCGCCCGGCCGGACCATCGGCGACGTGTCGGGCAGAGGGCCGGGTTGGCCCATGGCAGGCGCCGGCAGGACTTGAGGCCCCACGCCGTTCGTCGACGCAGCACTGTCGGCAAAGGCGGCGTGATCGTTCAACGCGGCGCCGTCGGTGAACGCGGCCCGGCCGGTCAACGTCGCGCTGTCGGTGAACGCGGCCCGGCCGGTCAGCGCGGCGCTGTCGGTGAACGCGGCCCGGCCGGTCAGCGCGGCGCTGTCGGCCACCGCGTCTTCGGGGGGCTGCGCGGGCCGGTCCGGTGTCGCGGCGGCGATCTGCTCCGGCCAGACATCAACGATGCCCGCGGCCAAGGCGTCCGGTGTGAATCCGTTCGGCGAAGTGGATCCGCCGCTCCGGTGCGCTGAATGGCCGCCCAGCGAGAACCTTTCGAATCCGTCGCCGCCCGCCGCGGGCTCCGACCAGCCGGGGTCGACATCGTCGTCTGCAGCCCGCCTCGTACCGCGGTAATCGTTCGGCGGCGGGGATTGATCGTACGGGCCGCCGTGGAGGCTCGCCCGTCCAGCCGCCCGCAGCGACGGTGGGACGCGCTCCCTATCGACCGAAGGCATGTCGTCAGGCGCGGGCGTCTCGCGTGGATAGCCGTACAGCGTCACAACAGATCCATCACAGAGGGGTGCGGCACGAGTCTCGCCGAGGCTATCGGATGCCGGTCGCGCCGGTGAAGTCTGCCGGGATTACGTCGGTCCGAGCCAGAGGCGTGCACCGTCATGCACCGCCGCGTACACCGCCCGGGCAAGGCGTGCTCCCCAAACTGAACGCGGTCCACAGTGTGGCTCGGACGTACCCTCTTGATCGCATGCGACAAATACCGCATCACTGCCTGTACCCGTTGCATCCAGGCCATGCTTCCACAAGGCCTGCGTCTTGGCCTCGGTGGCCGAAACAACGGCATTGACGAGTGCGGACTCGGAGAGCGCCACGGGCACCCAGACCAGAATGTTGATCGTGCCGGGACTCAGCTCGCGGAGGTCGCCGTCGGGCGCGGCGGCCCAGGTCGGGTGACCGAGCCCGACCGTCGCATCAGCGATCACCCCACCGTCGACCCGCGTCACGTGTGTTGCGACATCGACCGCCGTCAGCATCCCGACGCCGTGGCCGGTCAGGCCCGCCCCCTTAGCGAGGTCACGAAGATGCCGATCGGGGTCGAGGCGTTCGTACTCCGACTCGACCGTTGCGTTGATGACCCACTTCCGAGGACCGAGGCCACCTCCAAGAGGACCGCTGCCAACACTCAGGACCGGCTCAACAAAGCGCCACACGAGTATGGGCAACAACCGGCCGGACTCGTTACGATGATCAATAGCGGGATGCGGTGGGGGCACGTCGGTGCAGCCTACGCAGTTGCCGGGGTAATGCCCGATTCCCACCCCCGTGTGCCTAGACTTGCGGTGAAGTCCGGCTGCTGGCCGGGTTTCTCTCCAGACAGAAGGTGGGCGATGGACGAGGTACTGGCCCGCAGCGGGATATTCCAAGGTGTCGATCACGACGCGGCCGAGGCGCTTGCCAAGGACATGGAGACCATCGACGTCCGCAAGGGAGAGGTCATCTTCAGCGAAGGTGAGCCCGGCGACAGCCTCTACATCGTGCTCAGCGGGAAGATAAAGGTAGGGCGGCGAGCCCAGGACGGCCGGCAGAACCTCATTGCCGTCATGGGGCCCTCCGACATGGTGGGCGAGCTGTCGCTGTTCGACCCGGGCCCGCGCACCGCCACAGCCACGGCTGTCGTCGACACCCGACTGGCCCGGCTGCGTAAGCAGGCACTGCGGCCGTGGCTCAACAACCGTCCGGAGATCGCCGAGCAGCTCCTGCGCGTGCTGGCCCGCCGGCTGCGACGTACCAACGACGCCCTCGCTGATCTGATTTTCACTGACGTTCCCGGTCGGGTCGCGAAGAACCTGCTTCAGATGGCGGGGCGGTTCGGCACCCGCGACGGCGGCGTACTGCGTGTCACGCACGACCTGACGCAGGAGGAGCTGGCCCAGCTCGTCGGCGCCTCCCGGGAGACGGTCAACAAGGCCCTCGCCGACTTCGCCTCACGCGGATGGCTCCGCCTCGACGGAAAGTCCGTGATCATCCTCGACCCGGAGCGTCTCGCCCGGCGCGCCCGCGTCTAGCTGCGTGCCCGAACGGTGGGCTTGCGTCTCCACGTAGCCGGCTTCCGAACCAACATCTGATCTTGCCGCGGCCAACGGTGATTCGTTTCTTCCGCGAGATCGTGCAGTTTCCCTGAGATTCTGGCGGAAGAAACAGATCTTGCCGCGGTGAAAGGGTAAGTAGCCTGTTGCAGCATCGCGAACCGTGGTGTCCCGGGGCCGTTACGAGATCGACTCCCGAAACGCGGTGACAGTGTTGTTTGCGTCTCACATCCCGGGATGGGCCGCCGAAGATCGGTGTTTCAGTACGACAAACGACGCGCGTGGCGCCCTTCTGATGCCTCGACGGCGACCTTGTGCTCCGCTCCCAATATGTGGACACATTCGAGTAGGCCGGAAAAAAAGCAGGCTTGACTGTTTGTTTATGAGGGCAGATGCTGAACACGTGATCCCGCTTGAGGCGACTGAGCAGCAGGACCGGGCGCCACAACACGACCGGGCGCCACAACACGACCGGGCGCCACAACGCGAGCGGGCTCCGCGTTCGACCGGCACGACCCTGCCGGAAGCTAGCCCACAGCCGAACAGCCCCGCCACCCGACGCCGTCGTGCTCCCCAGCAGGAGCGGAGCCGGGCGACCCAGCAGCGGCTGCTCGCCGCGACGATCGAATGCCTGGTCGAGCACGGCTGGTCCGGCACGACCACGACGGTGGTCGCGGAGCGGGCCGGCGTCTCCCGTGGCGCGCAGTTGCACCACTATCCGACCAAGGCCGCACTTGTTCTGGCCGCGGTGGAGCACCTCTGCGAACGACGGGCGAGCGAGATCCGGGCGGAGGCGGCCGCCATCCGAGGGCAGCCGGCGGCCGGCCGGGTGGACCGGGTGGTCGACCTCTTCGTCGCGTCGTACACCGGTCCCCTGTTCGTGGCGGCCCTCGAGCTCTGGGTCGCCGCCCGCACGGATCCCGATTTGCGGCAGGCGTTGGTACCGCTGGAAGCGCGAGTGGGCCGCGAGATGCACCGGCTCGCGGTCGACCTCCTCGGCGCGGACGAGCGCTGTCCCGGGGTCCGGCCCGCGGTGCAGGCGACGCTGGACCTGCTCCGGGGGCTCGGCGTGGCGAATCTGCTGGGCGACGACTCCGTCCGGCGCAACGGCATCCTGGCCGCCTGGAAACGTCAACTGGTCGACCAACTCAGCTGAGGAGAAAGTCGATGGTGCACGTCGCCGGCGTACTGGCCGATCTGAGAGCGGAGTCGTCCGATGTAGACAGTCTCGTTGCCGAGCTGCCGGCCGAGCGTTGGCAGGCGGAGACACCGGCCGTCGGCTGGACGATCGCGCATCAGATCGCCCACCTCGCCTGGACCGACGCCGCGACGGTCCTGGCGATCACCGATCCGGAGGCCTTCGCGGCCAACGTCGCCCACGCGGCAGAGAAGCCAGGCTCCTTTGTGGATGATGGCGCCCGGGCGTTCCTGGAAGAGCCGCCGAGCCTGCTCCGGCGTTGGCGAACCGGCCGTGTACGGGTGGCCGATGCGATCGCGAACGTACCCGAGGGCCGCCGGGTGCTCTGGTACGCCGCGGCGATGACGTCGACGTCGCTGGCCAGCGCCCGTTTGATGGAGACCTGGGCGCATGGGCTCGACATCTCGGAGACAATAGGGGTCGCCCGCGAACCGACGGCGCGTCTGCGACACGTGGCGTTCCTCGGCCACCGGGCGCTGGGGTACTCGTTCCTGGCAAACGGCCGTCCGGCGCCGACGGTGCCGGTGCGGGTCGTGCTGGACGCTCCTGATGGTACACAGTGGACATTCGGCCCGGCGGAGGCGGCCGAGGCGGTCACCGGCCCGGCGCTGGACTTCTGCCTGCGCGTCACCCAGCGCCGCCACCGAGCCGACCTCCTGCTGGTCGCCACCGGACCGGTCGCCGACGAATGGCTGGACATCGCGCAGGCCTTCGCCGGCCCGCCGGGAGCCGGTCGGGGGCCGCGCACATGACGCTTCGCGTCGGGAACGCCTCGGGCTTCTACGGCGACCGGTACGCCGCGTGGGAGGAGATGCTCACGGGCGGACCGCTCGACGTCCTGACCGGCGACTACCTCGCGGAGCTCACCATGCTGATCCTGGGCCGGGACCGCGTGCGCGATCCGTCGCTCGGATACGCCCGCACGTTCCTCCGGCAGATGCGCGACTGCCTGCGCCTCGCCGTCGACCGCGGCGTGAAGATCGTGGCCAACGCGGGCGGGCTCAACCCGGCCGGCCTCGCCGCGGCCGTAGGCGAGCTCGCCACCGAGCAGAACCTGAGTGTCCGGGTCGCACACGTCGTGGGTGACTCGATCGAGCGGCCGGGCGCACTTACCGCGAATGCGTATCTCGGCGGGTTCGGAATCGCGGAGTGCCTGCGCGGCGGGGCGGACATCGTGGTGACCGGGCGGGTCACGGACGCGTCCCTTGTGGTCGGTCCCGCCATCGCTCGGTTCGGTTGGGAGCACAGCGACCTGAACGCACTCGCCGGCGCCACCGTGGCCGGGCACATCATCGAATGCGGCGCCCAGGCCACCGGCGGCAACTTCTCCTTCTTCACCGAGCTTTCCGATCAGGCGCGCCGGCCCGGGTTCCCCATCGCTGAGGTCGAGCCCGGCGGTTCGTGCGTGATCACCAAGCACCCCGGCACCGGTGGCGCGGTCACCGTGGACACCGTCACCGCGCAACTGCTGTACGAGATCGGCGGCCCCGACTACCTCGGGCCTGACGTGATCGCGCGGTTCGACTCGATCCTCCTACGGCAGCAGGCTCCGGACCGGGTCGCGGTCAGCGGCGTCGAAGGCGCGCCGCCACCGCCGACGCTGAAGGTCGGCATCAACACCCTCGGCGGCTTCCGTAACACCATGACGTTTGTCCTGTGTGGACTCGACATCGAGGCGAAGGCGGCGCTGGTGCGGGAGCAGCTGGAGGCGGCGGTCGGGACCCGCGGCCTCACCTGGCGGCTGGCCCGCACCGACCATACGGATGCGACGACCGAGGAGGCCGCCAGCGCGCTGCTGACGGTCCACATGCACGACAACGACAGTGCCCGGGCCGGGCGGACCTTCTCCCAGGCGGCGGTCGAACTGGCCCTGGCGTCGTACCCGGGCTGCACGCTCACGACGCAGCCCGGAGACGCCAGCCCGTACGGTGTGTTCTCGGACGAGTTCATCCCGCAGTCCGATGTGGACCACACCGCGGTTCTGCCCGACGGCACCCGTCGGACGATCCCGCCACCGACCACGTTCACGGAGCACCGACCCGGTGCCCGATCGTCCGCGACAGCTGCCCTCGACCCCGCAGCCACCCAAACGGCTCCACTGGGGACGGTCATCGGCGCCCGCTCCGGCGACAAGGGCGGCGACGCCAACCTCGGCGTCTGGGCCCGCACCGCCGAAACCTACACCTGGCTGCGCGCCTTTCTCACCGTCGACCGGCTGAAGGAGCTGCTTCCGGAGTGTGCTCCTCTGACTGTCGACCGTTTCGAGCTGCCCAACCTGCTCGCGCTGAACTTTGTCGTCCATGGCCTCCTCGGACGCGGCGTCGCGGCGTCGACCAGGTTCGACCCGCAGGCGAAGGCGCTCGGCGAGTGGCTGCGTTCGCGCCACGTCGATATCCCGGAGGTGCTGCTGTGACCCCGCTTCGGGAACTGGCACACCAGTTCACTGCACGGGAGATCCAGCCGAATCTGTCCACATGGGAGGATGCCGGCCAGATTCCCCGGGAACTGCACAAGAAGGCGGCGGCCATCGGACTGCTGGGCATCGGCCACTCCCAGGCGGTCGGCGGGTCAGGCGGAGATGTCCTCGACGCCGCGACCGTCACCGAGCAGATCATCCTCTCCGGCGGCTCCACCGGTCTCATCGCCGCCCTCTTCACGCACGGCATCGCACTGCCCCACATCGAAGCGAGCGGCCAGAAGGATCTCATCGAGACCTACGCGCGGCCGACGCTGGCCGGGGAGCTGATCGGCTGCCTCGCGGTGACCGAGCCCGCAGGCGGCTCTGACGTGGCGGCCATTCGCACCACGGCCCGCCGCGACGGCGACCACTACGTCGTCAACGGTGCCAAGACGTACATCACCAGCGCGGTTCGGGCGGATTTCATCACTGCGGCGGTGCGCACGGGTGGGCCGGGTCGCGGCGGCATATCCCTGGTCGTCATCGACAAAGGCCTGGCCGGCCTGCGGGTCGGCCCACCTTTGCGCAAGCTCGGCTGGCACTGCTCCGACACCGCGGAACTGTCATTCGTGGACGTTCGCGTTCCCGCCAGCAAGCTCGTCGGCGCGGAGGGGACCGGCTTCCGGCAGATCATGCAACACTTCGCCAGCGAGCGGATCTCGATGGCCAACCAGGCCTGCGCCGCCGCGCAACGCTGCATCGACCTGACTGTGCGCTGGTGTCGCGACCGCGAGACCTTCGGTGCGCCGGTCAGCAGCCGGCAGGTGGTCCGGCATCGACTCGCCGAGATGGCCCGCCTCACCACGGTCGCCCGTACCTACGTGTGGTCGCTCATGAAGCGGCTGCAGGCCGGCGACGAGCTGAGCCCGGCCGAGGTGGCGATGGCGAAGAACACGGCCACCGCCGCTTGCGACGATGTCGTCGACGGCGCGGTCCAGTTGCACGGCGGCGCCGGTTACCTGCGTGACTCCGAAGTGGAGCGGCACTACCGGGATTCACGCGTCATGGGAATCGGCGGCGGGACGACCGAGATCATGAACGAGATCATCGCGAAGGGTCTGCTCGATGCCGGTGCTGCATAGCCAGTTGGACGCCCGGTCACCTGAGTTCGCGTCGAACGCCGCGGCCATGGGGGAGCGCCTGGCCGAGCTCGACGCCGCGCTCGCCCAGGCCGTCGCGGGCGGCGGTGAGCGGTACGTCAAACGCCACCACGACCGTGGCAAACTCCTGGCCCGGGAGCGCATCGAGCTCCTGGTCGACCCCGACTCGCCGTTCCTCGAACTGATGCCGGTCGCCGCGTACGGTACCGACTTTCCGGTCGGGGCCAGCGTGGTCACCGGGATCGGCATCGTGTCCGGCACGCCTTGCGTGATCATTGCGAACGATCCGACCGTTCGCGGCGGGACGGTCAACCCCAGCACGTTGAAGAAGACCCAACGGGCGCACGACATCGCGCGGGCCAACCGGCTGCCGATGGTGAACCTGGTCGAGTCCGGCGGGGCCGATCTGCCGACCCAGGCGGAGATCTTCGTACCCGGCGGCCGGGCTTTTCGCGATCTGACCCGCCTCTCCGCTGCCGGCATCCCGACGATTGCCGTCGTCTTCGGTAACGCCACCGCCGGCGGCGCCTACGTGCCGGGGATGTCCGACTACACGATCCTGGTCAGGAACCGGGCCGCCGTCTATCTGGGCGGACCACCCCTGGTGAAGATGGCCACCGGCGAGGAGACGGACGACGAGAGCCTCGGCGGTGCGACCATGCACGCCACCATGTCCGGCCTTGCTGACTTCGTCGCCGCCGACGAGCTCGACGCGCTGCGACTCGCCCGCCAGGTCATCGCCCGGGTCGGGCCGAGCGCGGCGACATCCGGCACGCCGCCCGACGCGCAGGCCCCGCCGCCGCTCTACCCCCAGGACGAGCTGCTCGGTGTGGCCAGCGCGGATCTGCGTGTGCCGTACGACCCACGTGAGGTGCTCGCCCGCGTCGTCGACGGCTCCGAGTTCGACGAGTTCAAGCCGGCGTACGGCACGGCTCTGGTGACCGGTTGGGCGAGCGTCTTCGGCCATCCGATCGGGGTGCTCGCCAATGCGCGCGGCGTCCTCTTCTCGGAGGAGGCGCAGAAGGCGGCCCAGTTCATCCAGCTGGCCAACGCCGCCAGCATCCCGTTGCTGTTCCTCCAGAACACGACCGGATACATGGTCGGCACGCGGTACGAGCAGGGCGGCATCATCAAGCACGGCGCCCTGATGGTCAACGCGGTCGCCAACTCCCAGGTCCCGCACCTGACCCTCAACATCGGAGCCTCGTACGGCGCCGGCAACTACGGCATGTGCGGCCGCGCCTACGACCCCCGGTTCCTGTTCGCGTGGCCCAATGCCAAGTCGGCGGTGATGGGCCCGCAGCAACTCGCGGGCGTACTCTCCATTGTGGCCAGACGAGCGGCGCAGGCGAAGGGTGGACCGTACGACGAGGAGAGCGACGCCGCCATGCGGGCGGCCGTGGAGCAGCGGATCGAGGAGGAGTCGACCGCGATGGCCATGTCCGGCCGGCTCTACGACGACGGTGTGATCGACCCGCGCGATACCCGTACCGTGCTCGGCCTGTGCCTGTGGCTGGTCTCCCGGGGGACTCCCGATCATGCCGTACGGCCCGCCTTCGGCGTCTTCCGGATGTAAGCGATGATCCGCAGACTCCTCGTCGCAAACCGGGGTGAGATCGCCCGGCGGATCTTCGCTACGTGCCGGCGGATGGGCGTCGCCACGGTCGCGATCTACTCGGACGCAGACGCGGGCGCTCCGCACGTACGGGAAGCGGATTCGGCCGTACGACTGACGGGATCGTCTCCCGCCGAGACGTATCTGCGCGGTGACCTCATCGTCGCCGCCGCCCGCACCAGCGGGGCCGACGCCGTCCATCCCGGCTACGGCTTCCTGGCCGAGAACCCGGGGTTCGCCGAAGCCGTCATCGACGCCGGCCTGACCTGGGTCGGCCCACCGCCGGCGGCCATCGCGGCGATGGGGTCCAAAGTGGAGGCGAAGGCGCTCATGGTGAAGGCCGGGGTACCCACGCTGCCGACGTGGACCGAACCGGAGCAGATCGAGGCGTTTCCCGTGCTGCTCAAGGCATCCGCTGGCGGCGGCGGACGCGGCATGCGGATCGTGCGGGAGATGGCCGAGCTGCCGGCCGCCCTGGCGGCCGCCCGGCGCGAGGCGGCCGTCGCCTTCGGGGACGACACCGTCTTCGGCGAGCGGTTCATCGAGACCGGACGCCATGTCGAGGTGCAGATCCTCGCGGACACCAACGGCACGGTGGTTGCCCTTGGCGAGCGGGAGTGCTCCATCCAGCGGCGTCACCAGAAGATCATCGAGGAGACTCCCTCGCCGGCCGTCGGCGCGTCCCTTCGGGAACGGCTTTTCGCCACCGCTCAGACTGCCGCGCAGGCGGTCGGGTACGTCGGAGCCGGAACGGTGGAGTTCCTGCTGGCGGCCGACGACGAATTCTTCTTCCTCGAGATGAATACCCGGCTGCAGGTGGAGCATCCGGTCACCGAGTGCGTCACCGGACTGGACCTGGTGCGGCTGCAACTGGACGTGGCTCAGGGCGGCCGCCTGCCGTTCTCGACACCTCCTCCGGCATCCGGACACGCCATCGAGGCCCGCCTCTATGCCGAGGACCCGGCCCAGGACTGGCGGCCATCGACCGGGTTGCTGCACGAGTTCACAGTGGACACATCGAGCGTACGGGTCGACGCCGGCGTCGAGACGGGTTCGATAGTCACCCCCCACTACGACTCGATGTTGGCGAAGGTGATCGCTCACGCGCCCACCCGGAACGAGGCGGCCCGGCTCCTGGCCGCTTCGCTCACCCGCGCCCGGCTGCACGGCGTCAGGACCAACCGCGATCTCCTGGTCCGCGTCCTGGAGGAGCCCGAGTTCCTCGCCGGGGGGACCGACACCGCCTATCTGGCCCGGCATCCGGAGGTCTTCGAGCCACTGGTATCCGATGTGGAGGAACGGCGGTTGGTGGCCCTTGCGGCCGCGCTCGCCGCAGCAGTTGGGCGCCGTCGGGACTCGATCTGGGGCGCTCTGCCCGCCGGTTGGCGCAACGTCGCTTCGACGCCGCAACGGCAGCGCTTCGAGGCAGCCTGGGGCCCAGTCGAGGTGACCTACCGGCTCGACCGCGACGGTGGGCTGGCCGACGGCGACGTGACGCTGGTCAGCGCCGGCGCGGAGCACGTGGTGCTCGAGGTCGACGGACTCACCCGTACGTTCGCCATCCACAGGGCTGCCGGAGTGACCTATGTGGACAGTGACCGTGGCGGTGTGGCGCTGACCGAGCGGCCACGGCTGCCCGAACCCGGGGCCGAACGTCCGGCCGGCTCGCTGGTGGCGCCGATGCCCGGCGCGGTCGGCCGGGTCGCGGTGACCGAAGGTGAACGAGTGGCCGCCGGTGACCTGCTGCTCACCCTCGAGGCGATGAAGCTCGAGCACCCGGTGTACGCCCCGGAGCCCGGCGTCGTGACGCAGCTGCGGGTGCGCGACGGCGAGCAGGTCGAGGCGGGGACCGTCCTCGCCGTGGTGGTAGGCGAGCCGACAGCGAGTGAGCATCGCAGGGCCGGCAGGCCCGAGCCGGGGTCCCCCGCGGAGCCGTGGAGCGAAGCGGAGCAGCAGCGGAGCGAGCGCGGAGGCGAGCAGGCATGACCGAAGGAGAACCGCGATGAACTTCGACCCCACGCCGGAACAGCAGCAGTTGCGCGACGCCGTACGGGCGCTCGGGCGCCGTTACGGCCACACGTACTTCGTCGAGAAGGCCAGGACCGGTGGGCACACGGACGAACTCTGGGCCGAGGCCGGCAAGCTCGGTTATGTCGGCGTGAACGTGCCATCCGAGTACGGGGGCGGCGGCGGAGGGATCACCGAGCTGGCGATCGTTTGTGAAGAGCTGGCCGCGGCCGGCTGCCCACTGCTGTTGCTCGTCGTCTCCCCGGCGATCGCCGGCACGGTCATCGCCAAGCACGGAACTCCGGCGCAGCGGCGACGGTTCCTGCCCGGCGTTGCCGACGGCACGCTGAGGATCGTCTTCGCCATCACCGAGCCCGAGGCGGGGTCCAACTTCCATCGGCTGTCCACTGTGGCTAGACGTGACGGGCACGACTGGGTCATCAGCGGCCGCAAGTGCTTCATCTCCGGGGTGGATGAGGCTTCGTTTGTGCTCGTCGTCGCACGAACGCAGGACGCGGCCGACGGAAGGCTCAGGCCGGCCCTGTTCGTCGTACCGACCGACGCATCCGGGCTCACGAGGTCCCAACTGGAGATGGAGATCGTCTCACCGGAGAACCAGTGGCTGCTCTACCTCGACGAGGTACGGGTGCCCGCCGACGCTCTCATCGGCGAGGATCCGGAGGTCGGGCTCCCCGCGCTGTTCTCGGGCCTCAACCCCGAGCGCATCACGGTCGCCGCGATGGGTGCCGGATCCGCCCGGTACGCCCTCGAACGGGCGTCGTCCTATGTGGCCGGTCGCGCCGTGTGGGGCCGCCCGATCGGCACTCACCAGGGCGTCGCCCATCCGTTGGCACACGCTCAGATCCAGCTCGAACTGGCCCGGCTGATGGTGGCGAAGGCGGCCGCTCTCTACGATGCCGGACGCCACCTCGAGGCCGGTATCGCCGCCAACATGGCCAAGTACGCGACCTCCGACGCCGCGAACCTCGCGGTCGACACCGCGATCCAGGTCCACGGCGGCAACGGCATGACCACCGAGTACGGAGTGGCCACTCTGCTGGGAGCGGTACGGGCCGGCCGGATCGCGCCCGTGAGCCGGGAAATGATCCTCAACTTCGTGGCACAGCACGTGCTCGGCCAGGAGAAGTCCTACTGACCTGGGTCAGGGGATCTCGGCCGCCTGGGTAGTCGTTTCACCGGCCTGGGTGGTCTGGTCGTCGTCGGCGGTTCGCGGCGTGATCGTCCATGTCGGACCGCCGGAGGTCGGCGACGGTGGCACGACTGGTCGGAGCACCATCGTGGGATCGGGATCGCGGTGGACGCCGTCCAGCTCGTCGCGAAGTCGGGCGGCGGTCGGGCGCTTCGACGGCTCGTTGGCCATCCCCTGGCGCAGGATCGCGGTCAGTTCTCTCGCCACGTCCGGCAGGTCGGGAATGGGCTCGGCGAACATGTCGACGAGCGAGGCGAGGGTGGGATTCCGGCCCTCGCGCCAGCGTGGCGGCCGACCGCGCATGAGCGCGTAGAGGGTGGCGCTCAACGCGTAAACGTCCGACGCCGGGACCGGTCGCTCGTGATGGAACATCTCGGGCGCGGCATAGGCCGGCGTGAGCTCCAACGTGATCGACGACTCGCGCGTTTCGGTCAGGACCGCCAAGCCGAAGTCGGCCAGGGCAGGCTCGCCGAAGCGGGTGATGAGGATGTTGGCCGGCTTAACATCACGATGCAGGACGCCGAGCGCGTGGGCGTCGGCCAGCGCGTCGGCGATCCGTGCGCCGACGTAGCGCGCCTCCGCACCGCTGAGTGGGTTGTGCAGCATCCGGTCGGCGTACGTCCCCTCGCACAACTCCATGATCATGTAGGGATGACCGTCCTCGGTCACGCCGACGTCGAACAGATCGACCACGTGCGGGTGGCTCGACATCCGGCCGGCCGCGCGCGCCTCGCGGAGGAAACGCCGCTGGTCCTTCTCACTCTCGAGCGTCCGGTTTTCGATCTTCACCGCGACCTCCCGCTGCACGGAGGTCTGCACGGCACGGTAGACCGTGGCGTAACCACCACGCGCCAACACGCTCAGATCAGTCAGGCCGGGCACGGCCGGCATCGACACCGGCCGGACCGGCCGGGCGGGCACTTCGCTCACGTAAGCACGGTACGCCACACGCATTGTAAGGGGTGAGCGCCAATCCGACATTTCGGCTGACCTGCGACGACCAAACCGGGCTGACGCCGCCAGTCAGGAGAGCTCCGCCACAAGGGCGTCGGCGGCGGCCCGTTCGCTCACCTGCTGGGTGGCGTACGCGACGCGGGCCGCCCCGGTGGCGATCGCCCGGGCTTGCCCCCGTTCACCGATGGCGGCGAGCGCGCGAGCGAGAACGAGTGAGGAGACCACCCGACTACGTACGTCCTCCGCCGGGATCTCGGAGCCACGGCGGGCCGCTTCGACGGCCTCCGGCCGGCGCCCCGCCACCAGCAGGGCTTCGGCATAGGCGGCGAAGGCGGATCGGCGGGGCAGCAGGACGGCCGGCTCGTCGGGGCGGGCCACCACCTCGGCGAGGCGGCTGAGTGCCGAGTCAAGATCGCCCTGGGCCAGCCGGGCGGAGGCGAACAGCACCCGCGGCCCTACGCCGGCCGACTCGATCACGTCGTGGTCCTTGACGACGGCGAGTACGGCGCGGGCGTCGGCCTCGGCGGCCGCCGGATCGCCTGCCTCGAGCAGGGCGAATCCGCGGACCGTTCCGGCGATGCCGACCAGCAGCGGATGACCGGTCCGCTCGCCGTATTTGCACGCCTCGCTGAGCAGATCGGTGGCGTGGGCCAACTCGCCGAGGTTGCGGGCGACCACACCGCGCACAACGAGGGACAGGCCACGCCCCCAGTCGTCGTTGATCGCATCGAACTCACGGAAGGCCCGCCGGGCCTCGCTATCGGCCGAGGCGAGGTCACCGACCTCGGCGGCGGCGTACGCCCCGACGGCCCGAAGCGTTCCGACCGCCCATCGCTCCCCCACCCGTTCACCAAACGGCAGGAAGGCGCCGGCCAGTCGCCTGGCCTCGTGCAGGCGGCCAGCCAGCAGGCGGGAGAAGGCGGTCGTACCGCGCAGCCATGCCCGGCCCGAGGCGTCGCCCAACTCCGCGAAGAGCCGAGCCGCCAGCGCGAGCGTCGCATCCGCGGCGGCGAAGTCGCCGAGCGTCGTCGAGACCCATGCCAGGTTCTGCAATGCCCACGCTTCGCCCCGGCGGTCACCGGCCTCCCGCGCGATGGCCAGTGCCGACTGGAACGCCGATTCGGCCTCGCGGAGCCGTCCGCGCTGGTAGTCCTCCATGCCGATCCGGCGCAGGATCTCCGCGTGCTCGGCCGCGAGGCGGGTGGCGGTCGCCACCTCCAGCGCCTCCTGCCAGAGCTGATCCGCCCGGTCGGGATCGCCGAGCAGCCGTTGCGACCGGCCGGCCAGCAACAGCGCCCGGGCCCGGCTCGCCGCGTCGGCATCGGATTGGGCGATCACCGCCTCGGCATCGGCGAGGGCGTGCAGCGGCCGTCCGAGTTGGAACACCGCGCTGCCGTGGACCAACCTGTCGGCGACGGGCATGACTCCCCCGGCGAGAGAGGCGGCCCGCTCGGCCAGCTCGGCGGACTGGCGCGGCTCGCCCGCTCGGATAGCGCGCCGGGCGAGGCGGCCTAGAGCCGACACCCCCGCCGGGGCGGCCGACCGCGCCTCGGCGTCGGGACGCAGACTCACCTCGTCGGCGAGTGCGGCGGCCCGCTCGGCCTGGTCGGCGACGAAGGCGTCGACCGCGTCGGCGGTCCACCCCAGACCGGCCACCGGCACCGAGAGCGACGCCGCCCAGCGGACCAGGCGGGCGTGCCGCTCGGCCAGGTCCGCCTTGCCGACGCCGGCGTACGCGGCCTCGCGCATCAACGGCGTCGCGAAGACGAAGCCGCCACGCGTGCGCAGCAGCATTCGGCGGCCGAGCAGCTCGTCGACCGCGCCGTCGGCGCCGGGGACCCGAACATCCACTGTGGAGGATTGCTCCCGTACGGCCTCCAGCGCGGCCGCCGGCACGCTGTCGCCGACCACGGCGGCGTCGCGCAGCACGGCCCGGGCTTCGGGCGGCAGCGCATCGATACGGGCGGCGAGCACCGCGGCGAGATCTCGGCTGAGCAACCGGCCATCGAGCGACCCGGGCGCGAGCCGCCACGTCCCGCCGTCATTGCCGAGTGACCCGCGTTCGAGCAGCAGGGTGACCAGTTCGGCCAGGTAGAAAGGGTTGCCTTGCGCCGTGGCGAGCAGCCGGTCGGTGTCGGCCGCCCCCAAGCGTCCGCCGCCGAGGTAAGCGGCGAGCAGGCGGGTCGCGTCAGCGCCCCGAAGTGGCGGTAGCGCATGCACCTCGGCGTCGGCGAGCCGGGTGAGGGCCCCAGCCGTGTGGACCATCTCAGGCCGGCCCAGCAGAATCACGAGTACCGGACCGCTGAGCCGGTTGAGAGTCGCACCGAGGGCGTCGACGCTCTGCGGGCTGGCGTCGTGCAGGTCATCAACGATGACCACGACCGGTGCCTCCGCCGCGAGCGCTGAGACGAGATCGGCGACGGCCGACGGGGCGGCGTCCACGTCACCGTTCGGTTGGTCCAGGCCGGCGTGCTCGAGCCGCGTGTCGCGGCTCAGCGGAGGGTCGGAGTAGCCGAGCAGCGCGAGCAGTTGGTCCGTTCGTAGCCTCGGCTGTGGCCGTGGTCGTCGCCCGACGAGCTGGCCCACCCGGCGCAGGCGCTCCTCCACCACCGCGCGGGTCATCCCGGGTCCGTCGGGCAGGCCGATCGCGACCCGGACCAGGTCCGCCAGTGGACCCAGCCGCCACCGCTCGCCGTACGCCGCGCAGCGCACCGACAGCACCCGGGCCGGCCCACCCGAACCCCGTTCGACGCCGCTGGCCAACCGGAGAGCCTCGGCCGCGAGGCGGGTCTTCCCCAGGCCCGCGTCGCCGGTGAAGACGAGCACCCGGTTCTCGCGGCAGTCCACCGCTTCGGTCAGGCGGCTCGCGACGAGAGCCATCTCGGTCTCCCGCCCGACGAACGGTCCTTCGTCCCCGAGACCCGACCGGGCGCCCGGCGCGTCCAACGGACCGAGCAGTTCGTAAGCCTCGACGGCCTGCCTCTTCCCCTTGAGCCGCAACGGAAGTAACCGGCGCCAGGAGGCGATGTGACGGGTCGCCGCGGCCGTTCCGGTACCGGCATAGACGGCTCCGACCTGGGCGGAGTCGGCCAGGCGGGCAGCGGTGTTGACGGTGTCGCCGACGACCGTGTACTCCAGCGAGGCTTGCACGCCGGCTACGACCTCACCGGTGTTGACTCCGATTCGAAGCCCGGCCGGAACACCGCCACCGCGCTCGTCGTCCAGCACCCGGCGGACCGCTCGTAGCATCGCCAGGCCGGCACGTACCGCCCGCTCGGGGTCGTCCTCGTGCGCGATGGGCGCACCGAAGACTGCCATGATCCCGTCTCCGGTGAGCTTGTCCACGTGGCCGCCGAACGTCTTCACCGCGCCGGCGAGCGCGGCCAGGACCCGGTCGGTGACCGCCCCCACCCGCTCCGGATCGACGCTTTCGGCCCACGCGGTGAAGTCGGAGAGATCTCCAAATAGGACGGTCACGACGCGGCGTTCGGCCGCCGGAGGGCCGATTGCGGCGGGCAGGGCGGCACCGCAGTTGTGGCAGAAGCGCGCACCCGGAACCGTCACAGTGCCGCAGACGGGACAGGTCATGCCGCCTCGCCTCCGCGCTCGCTGCGCTCCTTGCGATGCTCGCTCGCTGTCGGCTCGGTCATGCCGCCTCGCCTCCGCGCTCGCTGCGCTCCTTGCGATGCTCGCTCGCTGTCGGCTCGGTCATGGGTCCGCCTTGGACAGGTACGCCAACTGCGCCCGTACCGACAGCTCCGCTGCCGGCCACAGCGACCGGTCCACATCGGCATAGACGCGCTCCACCACCGCGGACGGCGTTACGGCTCCTGCCGCCCGGGCCGCCCGTACCTGGGCCAGTCGGGCCAGCCGATGGTCGAGGTAGAAGGTCGCGGCGACGACGCAGCTTTCGAGGGCGGGACCGTGGCCCGGGAGCACCGGGACCGGTCCGAGCAGAGCCAGCCGCCGCAGGCTGTCCAGATAGTCGCCCAGGTCGCCGTCGGGATATGCGACGACGGTCGTGCCACGGCCAAGAATCGTGTCCCCGGTGAAGACCGCCCGCTGATCGTCGTACTCGGCGAGGTAGCAGACCGAGTCGGCGGTGTGGCCTGGCGTCGGGATGGCCCGGAGCCGCACTCCGCCGGCGGAGGCGATCTCACCCGCCGCGTCGACGACGGTCATCCCCGTCAGGTCCAGCAAGCGGGGCAGTCCCTCGACGTGGTCGGGGTGGGCGTGGGTGGCGAGGACCATGCCGGCCGAGGAGTGCGTGGCAACAGCGGCGAGGTGCTCCTCGATCAGCGGTCCCGGATCGATCACCAGGCACTCCGCTGCCCCCGGCGCCCGTACCACCCATGTGTTCGTACCGTCGAGCGTCATCGGGCCGGGGTTTGGGGCGCGCACGAGGCTCACCCAGGGGGGCAGGCTCGCCAGCGTTCCCGCCGCCCCCGTCGTGACGTGCCTCACCATGTCAGCAAGGGTACGGCGTGGTGTGACACCGACCGGTCACGCGCATCGGACCAGGTCAGGCCACTTCGAAGATCGCCTCGACCTCGACCGGCACACCCATCGGCAGTTCGGCGACGCCGACCGCGCTGCGGGCGTGCCGTCCGGCGTCACCGAAGATGTCGACCAGGAACTCGCTCGCGCCGTTGATCACTCCGGGTTGGCCGGTGAAACCAGCCGCCGAGGCGACGAACCCGACGACCTTGACGACCCGCACAACCTGCTCCAGACCGACGAGGGCGTCGACAGCGGCGAGCGCGTTGAGGGCGCACCGCGCGGCCAGCTCTTTGGCCTGCTCCGGAGAGATTTCAGCACCGACCTTGCCGGTGGCGAGCAACTGGCCGTCGGATATGGGTACCTGGCCCGAGACATACACGTGATTACCCGTACGTACCGCCGGAATGTACGCGGCGAGCGGCGGCGTCACGGCCGGTAGCTTGACGCCCAGCTCAGCCAGGCGTTCGCGCGGCGTACTCATGCCGAGGACTTCGGGCGTTTGAAGTACGCGACGAGCTGTTCTGAGTTCGGTCCGGGAACGACGGCGACCAGTTCCCAGCCGTCCTCACCCCACGTGTCGAGGATCTGCTTCGTGGCGTGAACGAGCAACGGTACGGTCGCGTACTCCCAACGCTGAGTCGACATAAAGCGCACACTAGCCGAGCCAGTTGCCGGTTGGCCGGTTGGCGCTCGCTCCGCTCGCACGCGGGCCGCTTGGGTAACCTCGGTACGTGCCTCCAAGCCACCACCCACATATCCGCTGGCCGGCACGACTGAACGTGGTCACCGGCAAGGGCGGTACGGGCAAGACCACGGTGGCGGCGGCGCTGGCGCTCGCGCTCGCCTCGGACGGGCGCCGGACCCTGCTCATGGAGGTCGAGGAGCGCCAGGGAATCGCCGGCGTCTTCGACCGGGCGCAGCTCCCGTACGCCGAGCGGCCCGTCGCCGTCGGCTACCCAGGCTCCGCCTCGGAGGGAGGCGGGGAGGTGTTCGCGCTCGCGGTCGATGCCGAAGATGCGTTGCTGGAGTACCTCGACATGTTCTACCGACTGGGCCGGGCCGGTAAGGCTCTCAAGCGCTTCGGTGCGATCGACTTCGCCACCACGATCGCGCCGGGCCTGCGCGATGTCCTGCTCACGGGCAAGGTGAAGGAGGCCGTGACGCGCACCGAGAACGGCCACCGGGTCTATGACGCCGTCGTCCTCGACGCACCGCCCACGGGGCGTATCGGCCGCTTTCTCAACGTCACCGCGGAGACCGCACGGATAACGAGGGTCGGTCCGATCAAGAACCAGAGCGTTGGTGTGGCCGCAGTGCTCCGCTCACCCGTCACGTCGGTGCACGTGGTGACGCTCCTCGAGGAGATGCCGGTCCAGGAGACGGCCGACGTGATCACCGAACTGCAGCGCCTCGACATCCCTGTCGGCAACATCATCATCAATGCGACGCAGGAACCGCTCCTGCCCAAGGGCAAGGTCGGCCAGGCGGATGTACGCAAGGGCCTGGTCCTCGCCGGCCTACCGTCCGACCGCGCTGTGGTGACGGGCCTGCTCGACGAGGCTCGGGCCCACCTTGTCCGTGGTGGCGTCGAAGAGGAGCTGCGAGCCGAACTGGCCGCGCTCGGCCGTCCCATCGTCGAGCTTCCGGCGCTGCCGGCCGGGATGAGCCTCGACGGCCTCTACCACCTGGCCGGGCTACTGCTCACGGGTCCCACAGCGGGCACCGCCACCTCGTCGAGCCGCCGCGGTCCCGCCCGACCTGCGCCGGGCGAGGCGAGCTGAAATGGCCCGTTCACAGACCTCCCATGCTGCTCGAACCGCACCGGCCGGGACCGTGCTACGTAGACAGACTCCGCCGGCCGAGGATGCGCCGGTGCTCGACGTCGACAGCCTGCTGGCCAACCCCGCGATCCGGGTCATCGTGTGCTGCGGGTCCGGCGGCGTGGGAAAGACGACCATGGCCGCGGCGCTGGCGCTGCGGGCAGCCGAGCACCATGGACGGCGCACGGTCGTGCTGACGATCGACCCGGCCCGCCGGCTGGCCCAGTCCCTGGGCCTGACTACGCTCGACAACACGCCTCGGGAGGTTCGCGGCGTCGCGTCCGGTGAGCTTTTCGCGATGATGCTCGATATGAAACGTACGTTCGATGAGGTGGTCGCGGCACACACCAGCCCCGAGCGGGCCGAGGAGATCTTCGTCAACCCCTTCTACCAGGCCATGAGTTCCACGTTCGCCGGGACCCAGGAGTACATGGCGATGGAGAAACTCGGCCAACTGCGCGCCCGGAGCGACTGGGACCTGATCGTCGTGGACACCCCGCCGTCGAGATCGGCGCTGGACTTCCTCAATGCCCCTGCGCGGTTGGGCCGCTTCCTCGACGGTCGGATGCTCAGGCTGCTGATCGCGCCGGCCCGCGGCAGCGGGCGAAGCGTTTTCAGCCTGGTGACGGCGTCGTTCGGCCTCTTCTCCAAGCTGATCGACAAGATCCTTGGTGCCCAGCTCATCACCGATCTGTCGGGTTTCGTGGGCGCACTCGACTCGATGTTCGGCGGCTTCCGCGAGCGGGCCGAGCAGACGTACCGGGTGCTTCAGGCACCCGAGACCGCGTTCCTTGTCGTCGCATCTCCCGACCCGGACGCCGTCCGGGAGGCGGATTACTTCGCCGGCCGCCTCTCCGAGGAGCGCATGCCGTTGGCCGGCCTCGTGCTGAACCGGGTGCACGAGGTCGAAGCGGCTGAGATCGACGAGGCGGAGGCGCTCGCAGCGAGCGAACGCCTCCGGGCGGAGAACCCGGTCGCCGCGGATGTGCTGGTCATCCACGCTCAGCTTCAGGCCCGCGCGGCACGCGAGCGAAAGGTGACCCGCCGGTTCACCTCGACCCATCCGGAAGTGCCGGTCGCAACGGTCGCGGCGCAGCCCCTCGACGTTCACCACATCGAGGGGCTGCGCGAGATCGGTGCGGCGTTGGCCGCTGGATGACGAGAAGCCCAGCCACCCCGGAGACGTTAGGAAGATCGTCGGGGTCCGGCGTCCGCCAACATTGACCGGGCCCTCGCGTGCCGGTCGGGCTATCGCGTGCTCACGAGGTCCTTCTGCTTGATCGCGGCCTCGAACATCTGCCGCCAGCTGGGCACCTTCGGGTGTCGGCGAAGCAGTGCCCGGCGCTCGCGCTCGGTCATGCCGCCCCACACTCCGAATTCGATCCGGTTGTCCAGCGCGTCGGCGAGGCATTCGTAGCGCACCGGGCAGCCGCGGCAGATCCGCTTCGCAACGTTCTGCTCGGCCCCCTGGACGAACAGCGCATCCGGGTCACCGTTTCGGCACGCGGCCAAACTTGGCCAGTCGGCGATCATCCCCATGTGTAGACGTCCCCCTTTTGTCCACTTCCCGTTACCGGTGATCGCGGCGATGGTGTCTGCTGCGCGACGCGTTCCGGTCTGCCTGCGGCGAGGATCTACGGCCTCGCCGGACCATCATGCTCCGTAGTCGGGCAGTTACGCAACGTCGTCATAGAAAAACGCAAAACGGGATAGTGCTGACTGGTCGGACGCACCTGGGTGCGGGTCCGAGCACCCAGACCCGCAGCGGCTCGCGATGGAGGGACGGCGAGCCCGGTATTTCGAAAACGATCACGGCATTCGTAAGTTGATCATGCTGCGGCGCGCCCGACCGCGATCTCCGGCTTCGTCCACTACCCTGTGGCCGTGACCTGGATTCGCAAACGTGACCGGAGCCTCGTGGCCAACGCTGCCTCGTTGCTGCTGTGCGGAATTCTCGCCGGCGTGGTGGTCGCCGCGGCGGCATTCCCCGTCATCGCGATGACCGGCCTCGCGGCGAAGGCCGGCGTCGACCAGTTCGGTGAGCTCCCGGCCGTCCTGCAGGAGCCGAGCCCGCCGCAGAACACCTACATCTACGCCAGCGACAACAAGACCCGGCTGGCGACGTTCTACGACGAGAACCGGCACGACATCTCGCTCTCGGACGTACCGATGGTCATGCGCAACGCCATCATCGCCGCCGAGGACCAGCGCTTCTATGAGCACAACGGCATCGACCTGCAGGGCATCATCCGTGCCTACGTCCACAATCAGCAGGGGGACACCGAGCAGGGCGCCTCCACGCTCACCATGCAGTACGTGCGAAATGCGATCACCTATTCGGCGACCAGCCCTGCGGAGATCATCGCCGCCACCGAGCACACCGGCGCCCGCAAGCTGCGTGAGGCCCGACTGGCGCTCGCGATCGAGACGAAGTACTCCAAGGACGAGATCCTCGAGCGGTACCTCAACATCGCCGCGTTCGGGCACGGAACGTACGGCATCTACGCGGCCAGCCAGGTCTACTTCGGCAAGGAGCCCAAGGATCTGACCCTCGCCGAGGCCGCCCTGCTCGCGAGCCTGCCGCAGGCGCCGACCAAGTACGACCTGACCACCCCCGATGGCTACGCCAAGGCCATCGCCCGCCGGGCGTACGTACTCGGCCAGATGGTCAAGATGGGCAAGATCTCGCAGGCCGACGCCAACGCCGCGAGCCAGGACAAGACCAAGGTCACCGGTAAGCGCACGCCCAACGGCTGTATCTCGACCGTCAACCCCGCCTGGGGATTCTTCTGCGACTACTTCTACCGCTGGTGGATCGCGAACCCCTCCTTCGGCCCCGACGAGGAGTCGCGCGCGTACAAGCTGAAGTCCGGTGGATACCGGGTCGTCACGACGATGGATGTCACGGTCGAGAACTCGGCCAAGAAGCATCTCGAGGAGCAGGTGCCCACTGGCAACAAGAACGCACTGATGATCGCCGCGATCGAGCCCGGTTCGGGCAAGGTGCGGGCGCTCGCCGTCAACCGCAACTACGGCCTGGACACCTCCAAGAACGCCATCTCGAGCGATCCGAGACTGGCCCGACTCGGGATTCGCGGCACCTACCCGACGACGACCAACCCGTTGCTAACCGGCGGCGGCGACATCTCCGGATACAAGTCCGGATCGACATTCAAAATCTTCACGGTGCTGACGGCGCTGGAGAACAAATATCCGCTCGACTTCACCATCAACGCGCACTCGCCCTACCATTCGAACTACATCGTGGGTATCGGAGACCTCAGCGCCTGCAGTGACCACTCCGGTAAGTGGTGCCCGGTCAACTCCAATCCACAGTGGATGGACGGGCCGAGGAACATGTGGACCGGCTTCGGCCGCTCGGTCAACACGTACTTCATCCCGCTGCAGGCAATGCTCGGGACGGAGAACGTCGTCGCCATGGCGAAGCGGCTCGGCATGGTGTTCCGCGCCAGCAAGGATAAGGAGATCACCGACAGCGTCGGCGAGTCGCATGCCTTCGGCCCGTTCACGATCGGTGTCACTGACACGGTTCCGCTTGAACTGGCCAACGCCTACGCAACCGTGGCCGCTGAGGGGAAGTACTGCAAACCGATCCCGCTTCAGCAGCTTTTCGACCGGGACGGTCACGAGCTGAAGGGTGTCGCCGACCCCATCTGCTCGCAAGTGGTCAATGCAGAGATTGCGCGCGCCGCCGCGGATATCGCCCGCTGCCCGGTGATGGATCCCGGCGGCCTCGGCCGATGCAACGGCGGCACCGGCACGTGGATCAACGGCCGGACGCTGGCACAGACGGTCGGGTATCCCGTCATCGGCAAGACCGGTACGGCCGACGAGAACTGGACCGCAAACCTGATCATGAGTACCAAGCAGCTAACCGTAGCGGGCGTGCTGGCAAACCCCGACTACGCCGAAACGCCGCAGGGGTTCGACGCCGCGAACAAGGTCAACACTGCGGTCGCCTACACGTTGCGCGACTCGATGAAGGGCAAACGCAAGTTCCAGTTCGCCGTCCCCACCAACCAGGCGCTCATCTTCGGCAAGCGGGTGAACATCCCCAACGTGACGTGCAAGTCGATCAGCGACGCGACCCGCATGATCACAGGGGCGGGCTTCAGCGTCTCGGTCGACCCGACACCCGTACCGTCCTCCTGCCCCGTCGGCACGGTCGCCAAGACCGATCCGGCCGGATCGAGCAGCAAGGGTACGGAGGTCACGCTGTACACCAGCAAAGGTGGACCTACGCCGTCTCCGACGATCGGTCCACCCCCGCCCGGGGGCGGACCTGGCGGCGGCGGAGGCGGGGGCGGCCACTAGCCCTGTGCCCAGTGGCCAATCGTCCCGGCTCAGCCGAGCTGGCGCCGGACCTCCGCGGCGACCCGTCCGCCCTCGGCCCGGCCGGCCACCGCGGCCTGCGCCGCCTTCATAGCCGGGCCTATCTGGGCCCTGTTGACCGCGATACCGGCAGTCGCGAGGGCATTTCTGACGATGTCGGCAAGCTCAGCGTCGGTCAGTTGGGCTGGCAGGTACCGGGCGATAACCGCCTCCTCCGCCCGCTCCTTCTCGGCCGACTGGGCGCGGCCGGCGTCGGCGAACGCTGTGGCGGCCTCGCGCCGCTTCTTGGCCTCGCTGGACAATACGGCGAGCGCCTCGTCATCGGTGAGCTCGCGCGCCGCCTTACCGGCGACCTCGGCCTTGCGGATAGCGGCCAGCGCCATCCGCAGCGTGGACGTGACCAACTCGTCACGAGCCTTCATTGAGTCCCGGAGGTCGGATTCGAGCCGGGCCTTGAGCGCGTTCACAAGCGAGCACCGTACCCTGAACGAATGAGGGCGCGCACAGTTAACGCCGCGCTGGGCGGCCTGGCACTGGCCGGGGCCGCTACTTTCGCGTACGCCTCGCTCATCGAACGGAACATGTTCACGCTGCGCCGCCTCGACGTGCCGATCCTCGAACCCGACGCGGAGCCGCTACGCGTGCTCCACCTGTCGGACCTGCACCTCATGCCATCGCAGCGACGCAAGCAGCAATGGGTGGCCGACCTGGCCGGACTCGACCCCGATCTCGTCGTTGTCACCGGCGACAACATCGGGGCGCCAGACTCGCTCGCCGGGCTGGCCATTGCTTACGGTCCGTTGTTCCGCTATCCCGGTGCGTTCGTTTTCGGGTCGAACGACTACAAGGGCCCGGTCTGGCGGAACCCGTTTGAATACTTCAAGCCTGACCGGGAGTACCTGCAAGGCGTCGACCTCCCGGTCGAGGCCCTCCGGCGGTTGCTGACCGACGGCGGTTGGGCCGACCTGAACAACGCCCGCGCACTGATAAAGGGGGGCGGGCGTACGGTCGAACTGGTCGGTGTGGGCGACCCCCACATCGAGCTCGATGATTACGCTTCGGTCAGCGGACGGCCCGCCCTCTCGTCTGATGTCGCGATCGGCGTGACCCATTCGCCGGAGCCGCGAGTACTGGACGACATGGCGGTCGATGGATTCCGACTGCTCCTGGCCGGACACACCCACGGCGGCCAGGTCTGCGTCCCCGGCGTCGGGGCGTTGGTCACCAACTGCGGACTGGACCGCCGGATGGCGAAGGGGCTCCACCGCTGGCCCGGCACCGCCTCCTGGCTGCACGTCTCGGCCGGACTGGGCACGCACCCGACCGCGCCGGTACGTTTCGCGTGCCGACCGGAGGCCTCGCTGCTCACGCTGATCCCGGTCTGAGCCGGGATAGCCGGTTTGGCCGTCAGCCGGGGTGGGCTACGATTGCTCGGCACACTTCGGGGTGTGGCGCAGCTTGGTAGCGTGCTTCGTTCGGGACGAAGAGGTCGTGGGTTCAAATCCCGCCACCCCGACCAGGTCAGAGGGCAAATCCCATCGATGGACTTGCCCCTTTCCCCTCGATGAGGGACTAACTGAGTGACTACGCCCCCGCATCGGGCGTCTCCCGGCCCTGGAAGATCCGGTCCATGATCACGGCGCCGTCGAGCAGCGTCGGACGCAGCTGGTGCCGGTACACC
>JBKPDY010000083.1:0-10634 GCA_046728155.1 Actinomycetota bacterium | reverse complement strand
GGCCGGAGTGATGCTGAACCAGTACGAGCCGTAGCCGGGCAGCGTGAGCAGGTACGGCCGTAATCCGATGTTGGGAAACGAGGTCCCGCCGGTCAGCTCCACCGGGACGCTGTTGTGGAACTTCCGGGAAAGATTGAGCTGCACCGGTTGCGGATGGCGGGACAGGTTATGTACACAGAGGACGGTCTCGACGTTGCCTTCGGCGTCGACGTACTCGCGCAGGAACGACAGCACCGAGGGATTCGAACCGCGGAGGTCCTCGAACGTCCCCTGTGCCAATGCGCGGAAGCGTTTGCGGATCTCGACCATCCGGCGGGTCCACTGCAGCAGCGAGTCAGGCTGGTCGATCTGCCGCTCCACGTTGACGGCCTGGTAGCCGTACACCCAGCCGGAGTTGGCCGGTAGGTAGAGCCGGTTCGGGTCGGCCCGCGAGAAGCCGCCGTTGCGGTCGACCGACCACTGCATCGGGGTACGCACACCGTCCCGGTCGCCGAGCCAGATGTTGTCGCCCATGCCGATCTCGTCGCCGTAGTAGAGCATCGGCGAGCCCGGCAGCGAGAGCAGAAGCGCGGTGAAGAGTTTGATCTGCCCGCGGTCGCTGGAGAGCAGCGGCGCGAGCCGTCTCCTGATGCCCGCGTTGATGCGTGCCCGCGGGTCCTCGGCGTAGTGCTGGTACATGTAGTCGCGCTCTTCGCCGCTGACCATCTCGAGGGTCAACTCGTCGTGGTTGCGCAGGAACGTGCCCCACTGGCAGCCGGACGGGATCGCCGGCGTCTCGGCCATGATCTCGGAGACCGGAATGCGCGACTCGCGCCGTACGGCCATGAAGATGCGGGGCATGAGCGGGAAGTGGAACGCCATGTGGCACTCATCGCCGCCGGACGAGCCGTCGCCGAAGTACGAGACGAGCTCGGTCGGCCAGAGGTTCGCCTCGGCCAGCAGGACCCGGCCCGGAAACTCGGCGTCGACCATCGCCCGGATGCGCTTGACGTAGGAATGGGTCTCGGGAAGGTTCGCGCAGTCGGTGCCTTCCCGTTCGAACAGATAGGTCACCGCGTCCAGCCGGAAGCCGTCGATGCCCAGGTTCAGCCAGAACCGGACCACGTCGAGCATGGCCTCCTGCACGGCCGGGTTGTCGTAGTTCAGATCGGGCTGGTGGTGGAAGAAGCGGTGCCAGTAGAACTGTTGCCGGACCGGGTCGAACGTCCAGTTGGAAGGCTCGGTGTCGCTGAAGATGACCCGGACGCCGGCATAGTCGGTATCGGTGTCCCGCCACACATAGAAGTCGCCGTACGGGCCGGTCGGGTCGTATCGCGACTCGTGGAACCAGCGGTGGCTATCCGAGGTGTGGTTCAGTACGAGGTCGACGACGACCCGGATGCCGCGGGCGTGTGCCTCGTCGAGCAGCACGACGAAGTCGTCGAGCGTGCCGTAGTCGGGGGCGATCTGGTAGTAGTCACGGATGTCGTAGCCGCCGTCGCGTCGTGGCGAATCGTAGAACGGCGGCAGCCAGAGGCAGTCGACTCCCAACCACTGCAGATAGTCCAGTTTGGACGTGAGCCCCCGCAGGTCGCCGTACCCGTCATCGTTCGAATCGAAGAACGCCTGGACGAGCACCTCGTAGAAGACGGCTCGCTTGTACCAGTCGTGATCGACGGGCATCGGCCGGGCGGTACGTTCGGGCGCGCTCGGTTGGTGGAGCAGGTCGGTCACCGGGGTTGACTCCTCGGAGGGCAGGGGGTGGTCGGGGGCGCCACGACGTTGGCCGCTCGGTCTATCGGGCGTTCACCACCATTACGGACCCGCCGTCCGCCCCGGCTCACGATGCGTTCGGACAGTCTTGGCCCCCGGACGGGTGAGCAAGCCGGACTGAAGGTGCACTTGAGTTGATCTCGAAACCGCGATGACGCAGCGTGATGGATCCGCGCCGGCCCCGCGTGGGTGCGGGAACTTGTCGCCGCGGCGTGGTTGCATAGCCGCGTGGGAGGGAGCACGCCGCATTCGCGTACGACGGCGGGGGACCGACAACCGTCGACCCGGTACCGCCTCGTCCGCCGGGCGGCCACCGTCCCATCGGTCGCGCTGGATGAGGCGCAGCAGTCGGTAGTGGCCCACAACGACGGTCCCTTGCTGGTGCTCGGCGGCCCCGGCACCGGCAAGACGGCCACCCTGGTCGAGGCGGTGGCCGCACGGGTCGCGGCCGGCCTCGCGCCCGACCGGATTCTGGTCCTGACGTTCGGGCGGAAGGCGGCGAGCGCATTGCGCGACCGCATCGAGGCGCGCATCGGCCGTACGGCGTCCGGCCGACACGCCACGATGGCCGAGCCCGTCGTGCGAACCTTCCCGGCGTACGCCTTCGGGCTGCTCCGCCGCGCGGCGGCCGAGCGGGGGGAACCGGCGCCGCGGCTGCTGAACGGTGCCGAGCAGGACGCCGTGATCCGCGACCTGCTGGCCGCCCCGGACGCGGCAGACCGGTGGCCGAAGGTTCTCCGCCAGGCTGTCCGGACCCGGGCGTTCGCGGCCGAGTTGCGCGATCTCCTCCTTCGCTCGGCCGAGCGGGGGATCGGCCCCCGGATGCTCGCCGATCTCGGCCGGGCCCAGGGCCGCGACGACTGGGTGGCCGCCGCCGATTTCCTCGCCGAGTACCTCCAGGTGCTCGCGTTGCGCGGTGCCGGGACCCGCGACAGCGTGGCCTACGACCAGGCCGAACTGGTCCGGGCGGCGTCGGCTCTGCTGGTGGACGAACCCGGGCTGCTGGCCGCCGAGCGGGAACGCTGCCGGCATGTCTATGTCGACGAACTCGCCGACACCGATCCGGCCCAGATCGATCTGCTCGGTCTCGTGGCCGGCGGGGGTGGTCATGTCGTCGGGTTCGCCGATCCGGATTCGTCGACGTTCGCCTTCCGCGGCGCGGATCCGACCGGGGTCCGCGACTTTACCGAGCGGTTCCCGGCCGGTGTCGGCCTCGAGGCGCCGCAGATCGTCTTGCCCAACGGGTACCGATCGGTGCCGGTGCTGGTCGAAGCCGGTCGCCGGGTCGCGTCGCGGCTGCGGGGCCCGGTGCGCCACCGTGTCATCCAGCCGCGGGTCGAGCCGGTCGATCTGCCGGGCCTCGAGGTGGTCGCGCTCCGGTCGGCGACCAGCGAGTCGGCCTACGTCGCACAGCGACTGCGCGAGGCGCACCTGCGACATGGGGTTGCATGGTCGCGGATGGCGGTCATCGTGCGGTCGATGCAGAACCACCACGCCGCGCTGCGCCGGGCCCTGACCCAGGCGGGGATACCGGTGACCACCGGCGCTGAGGACACCGCTCTCGCGACCCAACCGGCGGTCGCGCCGTTACTGCTCCTGCTCCGGTGCGCGTTCGACGGGTCTACATTGGACGAAGAGAGCGCGGTGGCGTTGCTGCACTCGCCCTTGGGCGGTGCCGACCCGTTCTCCGAGCGGCGGTTGCGGCAGGGGCTCCGCGACATCGCCAACGCCATCGGCGACCATCGACCCTCCGGCGAGCTGCTGACCGAGGCGCTGCTCGATGAGGCCGAACTCGCCATGATCGACGACCGCTGGGCCCGGCCGGCCCGAGGGATCGCCCGGCTGATCGCGACCGCGCGTCGGGCCGCGGTGAATCCCGGCGCCACGGCCGAAGATGTCCTGTGGCAGGTATGGCGCGCAACTGGTCTCGCCGAGCGGTGGGCCGGCCTGAGCGCGCGAGGCGGCCGCCGCGGGGTGACCGCAGACCGCGACCTCGACGCGATGCTCGTCCTCTTCGACGCTGCCGCTCGCTTCACCGACCGGCTGCCCGGCGCCCGGATCGAGACATTCCTCGATCATCTGCTCGATCAGCAGTTGCCCGCCGACACGCTAGCCGCGACGGCCGACCGGGGCGAGGCCGTACGCGTGCTGACCGCGCATGCAGCCAAGGGCCTGGAGTGGGACGTGGTCGTCGTCGCCGGAGTGCAGGAGGGCGCCTGGCCAGACCTGCGCCTGCGCGGCAGCGTGCTCGGCTCCGAACTGCTCGTCGACATCGCGGCCGGCCGCGCGGCCCAGCCCGGCGAGGCCGCGGCGGCGCAGGTGGCCGCGCTGCTCGATGAGGAGCGGCGACTCTTCTATGTGGCCGTCACCCGCGCGCGCCGGTCGCTGCTGGTGACCGCGGTCGACCCGAGCACGACGGGCAGCGGGGGAGAGGAACAACCAAGTCGCTTCCTGGCCGAACTGGCCGGCTCGATCTCGGCAGTCGCCGACGGGACCGGGCTCATACCGGAGTCCGATGTGGAGTCCGGGGTGGCGCGCGGTGTCCTGAGTCGACCGATGACCCTGCCGGCGCTGGTGGCCGAGCTGCGGACCGTGGTCACCGACCCCCACCAGACCGGCGACGCGCGACGAGCCGCGGCCCGGCAACTGGCCCGGCTCGCGTCGGCCGGTGTCGATGGCGCCGATCCGGATGACTGGTGGGGTCTTCGGCCGCTCTCCGACGGCGGCCCCTTGGTCGGTCCTGACGAGTGCGTCCGGGTAACTCCATCCACCGTGGAGGGCGTACTCCGATGTGGACTCCGCTGGCTCCTCGAGCGGCATGGGGGGAGCGATCCACCCACCGCGAAACAGGGAATCGGTAACCTCGTGCACGCGGCGGCGATGCTGGTCGAAGAGAGTATCGACGAGCAGGCGGTGCACGCGTTCGTGCGCGAGCGCCTCGATCAGATCGAGCTGCCCGCGCTGTGGCTCGCGACCCGGGAACGGGACCGGGCCGACCGGATGGTCGAGAAGTTGCTCGGTTGGCTCGCCGGCAACCCCCGCGATCCGGTGGCGGTCGAACGCGACTTTGACCTGCGTTTGTCGCCACAGGCGACGAGTGACCTGCACTTGTCGCCACGGGCGACCGATGACCTGCACTTGTCGCCACGGGCGACCGATGACCTGCAGCTCGCTCCGCCGGAGGTAGGTGGTCCAGCGGTACGGTTGAAAGGACGGGTCGACCGGCTTGAACGGGACGAGCGGGGCCGGCTCGTGGTCGTCGACCTGAAGACGGGTGCCGGAGCCCCGACCGCCGACGAGACGGCCGTCCATCCTCAGCTTGCGGCTTACCAGGTCGCGGTCGAGGCCGGAGCTTTCCCCGAGGGGTCGGTCTCCGGTGGCGCCGAGATCGTCGCCGTCGGCACCAACCATGCCAAGGCGGCCGTACGCGTGCAGGCGCCACTCTCCGAGGCCCCCGATCCGGGCTGGGCGGCGGCGCTGGTGGAGCATGCCGCCGAGGCGATGGCGGCCTCCACATTCCGGGCCGTCGTGAACGACTCGTGCGGGTACTGCGCCGTGCGCAAGGCGTGTCCGGTTTCCGGCAGGGGACGGCAGGTGACCGACGCGTGAGCCCGACCGTTGCGATTGGACCCCGGTTCACCGCCGACGAGCTGCGACGCCGGCTCGGCCTGCGGTAAGAGTTAATCCACGAGCAGCTCGAGGTGATCAGCGCGCCGCCCGGAGAACCATTGCTGGTCGTGGCCGGTGCCGGTTCAGGCAAGACCGAACTGATGGCGCTACGGGTCATGTGGCTCATCGCCAACACTCATGTCCGCCCCGATGAGGTGCTGGGTCTCACATTCACCCGTAAGGCCGCCGGTGAGCTCTCCCACCGCATCCGGCTCTACCTGGGCCGGGCGAAGGCTCTGCTCGGCCCGGACGCGCAGCTCCTGGGCGAGCCCACCGTATCCACCTACCACTCGTTCGCCGCCCGCATCGTCCGCGAACATGGCATGCGCGCCGGCTACGAGCCGAACATGCGCCTGCTCACCGAGGCGGCGTGCTGGCAGCTCGCCGACGCGGCGGTACGCCAGCACGACAGCCCCGGCATGCGCGCGTACCCGCTCGGGCAGGCCAGTGCGACGGCTGCCGTGCTCGACCTGGCCGGAGAGCTTGCCGAGCATCTTCGGGAGACCGACGATGTCGCCAACTTCACCGTCGGGTTGACGGCCTCGGTCGAGGGAGCGTGCGGCGGTAAGGTCCTGCGCCCCGTACAGGAGGTGCTCGAACGCCAACAGGGCCGGCTCGCACTGCTCCCGCTCGTGGACCTGTACGCGCGGCGCAAGGCAGGGCTGGAGGCGATGGACTTCGGAGACCAGCTTCGGCAGGCCGCCACGGTGGCGCGCGACCATCCCGAGGTGGGCCTGGCCGAGCGCAGCCGGTTCCGGGTCGTGCTCCTCGACGAGTACCAGGACACCTCGCAGGCGCAGGTGGTGCTGTTGCAGTCGCTCTTCGGCGCCGGCCATCCGGTCACCGCGGTCGGCGATCCCTGCCAGTCGATCTACGGCTGGCGCGGGGCCAGTGCGGGCACACTCGACCGGTTCCCGACCACCTTCCCCCGCCCGAGTGGAGCGGACGCCGACCTGCGCTGGCTCACCGTCAGTTGGCGCAACGCTCCATCGATTCTCACGGTGGCCAATCGCATCTCCGATCCGCTGCGTGGCCACGGCGCACCGGTCAAGCCGCTCCGGGCCGCGAGCACCTACGTCCCGAAACTATCCGGCCCGATCGTCCGGGCCGCATTCGCCCCGACCTATCTCGACGAAGCCAGCTGGATAGCGGACCAGATCGTCGGGGCGTGGGACCAGTGGCGCGCAGCCCACGGCACGACCCCCACGACCGCTGTGCTGGTGCGGGCCCGGTCCCAGGTCGCGATCCTGGAGGTCGCCTTGCGCGAGCGGGGCCTCCCGGTCGAGGTCGTCGGCCTCGGTGGCCTGTTGGACACGCCGGAGGCGCGCGATGTCGTCGGTACCCTGCAGGTGCTCGCCGACCCGACCGAAGGCGCTGCGCTGCTCCGCCTTCTCACCGGTGCCCGGTGGCGGATGGGCCCGCGCGACGTGGTCGCGCTCCACCGCCGGGCCCGCCGCATCGCCTTCCTGCGCAACCGACCGCCCGACGCTGGCCCGAACGGGCGAGACGAGCCCGATCTCGGCGGTGAGCGCCTCGACGACGCGGTCCTCGCCGAGGCCCTCGACGATCTTGGTCCGCCCGGGCTGTATTCGAGCGAGGGATACCGCCGGCTGGCCATGTTCCGAGATGAGCTGCGAACGCTCCGGGACCGGCTCGACCAGAGCCTTCCCGATCTCGTGGCCGATGTGGCGCAAACGATCGGTCTGGATGTCGAGGTGGCGGTGCGTGGATCGGCGACGACCACGGCTGGCCTGGCCCGTGCTCACCTGGACGCGCTGGGCGATGTCGCGGCCCGGTTCGCGGCCGAGACCGAAGGCGGCACCCTCTCGGCTTTTCTCGCCTACCTCGCCGCCGCCGAGGAGGAGGAGCGCGGCCTGCAAGCCGGTGAGGTCGAGGTCGTCGACGGTGCCGTGCAGATCCTGACCGTGCATGCCGCGAAGGGCCTCGAATGGGATGTCGTCGCCGTGGCCGGCTTATGCGAGGACGCGTTCCCGGCCAAGCCCAAGAGCAGCGACCACTGGCTCAAGGGCATGGGCGTGCTGCCGTTTCCCCTTAGAGGCGACCGCGACGGGCTGCCGAGCCTCAACCTGCTCGGCGTGTCCGACGGGCGTGACGTGCGCGCTGCCATCGAGGAGTTCGATGACGCGTGGCGGGCGCACCAGCAGCGGGAGGAACGCCGGCTCGCCTACGTAGCCGTGACGCGTCCGCGCCATCTCCTGCTCTGCAGCGGGTTCCAGTGGGGCAATGGGCTCGCCGAACCGCGTGGTCCGTCCATCTTCCTGGCCGAGATCGCCGAGACCTGCAAAGGAGGGGCGGGCCGGGTCGAGCTGTGGGCCGACATGGCCAACGAGGGCGAGTCGAACCCGACTCTCGTCGAGGAGGTCTCCGCCGAGTGGCCATTCGACCCGCTCGGGCAACGTCGCGGCGCGGTCGATGAGGGTGCCGCGCTCGTCCGGGCCGCCCTTCGCGGGGATGTCGGTCCCGAGTCGGTAGGGGGTCGGATGGCCGAGCAATGGGCGGTCGAGGCCGAACTCCTGCTCGCCGAGCGGGATCGCGAACGGGCGGCGGCGACCGTCGATGTGGCGCTGCCCGATCACCTCTCGGTCTCCCAGCTCGTGGCGCTCGAGCGGGATCCGCAACGGCTCGCCCGACGGCTGCGCCGACCGTTGCCTGAGGCTCCGGACCCGCAGGCCCGCCGCGGCACGGCCTTCCACCTCTGGCTGGAGCGGAGGTTCGGCGCGGCTCCGCTGCTCGACCTGGACGACCTTCCCGGCTCCGGCGACTCCGACGCGGCCCCCGATGACGAACTGGAAGAGCTCCAGCGGGCATTTCTCGCCAGCGTCTGGGCCGATCGGGTCCCTTACCGGGTGGAGGTGCCGTTTGCCACCGTGGTCGCGGGAGTGGTCGTCCGGGGACGAATGGACGCTGTGTTCGAGGATGTCCAGGGGACCCGGTACGACGTGATCGACTGGAAGACCGGCCAGCGTCCGAGTGGGGCCGACGCCGTCGCCGCCGCAGTTCAACTGGCCGCGTACCGACTGGCCTGGGCGGAGCTCGCCGGAGTGCCGGCCGAGGCCGTCACGGCCGGTTTCCATTACGTCCGGCAGAACGAGACCGTCCGTCCGGCCGATCTGCTGGACGCCGGCGCATTGGTTCTCATGCTCGCCGGCATCCCAGCTCGCGACGGCGACGGGTGACGCCGGCCGGGCGAGCCCTAACAACGCCCTCGTGGAGCGCGGCTGGGGAGTCTCCGGTCCGCCATAGGGGACTCGCGATGACCCGGCCGCCACGGTTTGATGAGAGCGGATGATGATCCTCCCGGCCCGGTCGCCGCGGCGACCGGCTAGCCTTCATGGCGTGTCGGGACACGAGACGGCCGCGACGGCCACGACCACGGTCGAGCGTTTCACCCTCCCCAACGGCCTTCGCGTTGTGTTGGCACCCGACCGGTCCGCGCCAGTGGTCGGGGTGGCCGTCATCTACGACGTGGGTATCCGTTCGGAGCCCGAGGGACGGACGGGCTTCGCCCACCTGTTTGAGCACCTGATGTTCCAAGGCTCGGAGAACCTGGAGAAGCTCGCCCACTTCCGCTACATCCAGGGATCGGGTGGCTCGTTCAACGGGTCGACGCACCTCGACTACACCGACTACTTCGAGATGTTGCCGAGCAACGCGTTGGAGCGGGCCCTGTTCCTCGAGGCCGACCGGATGCGGGGTCCCCGGCTGACCGAGGAGAACCTGCGCAACCAGGTCAACGTCGTCAAGGAGGAGATCCGGGTCAACGTGCTCAACCGGCCGTACGGGGGCTTCCCCTGGCTGAAGCTGCCGCCGGTCATGTTCGCCACGTTCCCGAACGCGCACGACGGGTACGGATCGTTCGTCGATCTCGAGTCGGCCACGGTCGAGGACGCCGCCGGGTTCTTCGAGCGTTACTACGCCGCCGGAAACGCCGTCCTCTCCGTGGCCGGCGACTTCGACCCGGACGCGGGCGCCCGACTGGTGGAGCGCCACTTCGGCGACGTGCCGGCCCGGCCGGCTCCGGCGCGGCCGGACTTCGCCGAGCCGAACCTCGCCGACGAGCGGGCCAACCGGTACACGGACCGGCTCGCGCCGCTGCCGGCGGTGGCAGCCGCGTGGCGGGTGCCCGACCCGATCACGGAGTTCCCCGCGTACCTGCCCTATGTCGTGCTGGCCGAGGTCCTCACCGACGGCGACGCGTCGCGGTTGGTGCAACGGCTAGTCTTGCGCGACCGCAGCGTGACCAGCGTCGGCGGGTACGTGAGCTTCATGGGTGACCCGTTCGACGTGCGGGATCCGACGGCTCTGCTGCTGCAGGCGCACCTCCCACCGGAGGGCCAGGTGCCCACGGTCCTCGGCGTCATCGCGGAGGAGACGGATCGGCTGGCGCAGGACGGCCTTACCGCGGGGGAGCTCGCCCGTACCGTGGCTCGGATCCAGACCCACCTGCTTCGGGATACCGACACCGTGCTCAATCGCGCGCTGCACCACGCGGTGCTTGAGCAACAGCGGGGCGACGCGACCTTCGCCGAGGAGATCCCGAAGCTGCTCGCGGAGGTGACCGAGGAGCAGATCCGGGCGGCGGCGGCCGACCTGGCGCCGGCCCGGCGCGCGACCGTCGAGGTCATCCCGGGTGGAGGTGCGCAGTGACCGGCGGCACGGTACTGGCCAACCGGGAGGTGCCGGGGCTCGAGCCCAACCGCGAGCTCACGCTGCCGCCCGGCACGGAGCGGACGTTCGCCAACGGGCTCACGGTCATCGCCATCGAGCGGCGGACGGTTCCGTTGGTGGAGCTGCGATTGCGGCTGCCGTTCGAACGGGCCCAGCTCGATCCGCCGTTCGTGGCGACCGCCTCGCTGCTGAGCCAGACCCTCTTCTCCGGCACCGCGACGATGTCCACTGTGGACATCGCCGCGGCACTACAGACCGAGGGTGGAGAGCTCTCGGCCAGTGTCGATGCCGACCGGCTGCTCATCAGCGGCAACGGCCTCGCGAGCGGGCTCGAGCGGATTCTCGGGATCCTCTCCGAGGTGCTGCGGGGCGCGACGTACCCCGAGAGCGAGGTCATCACCGAGCGGGCGCGGCTCATCGACCGGATACAGGTGGCCCAGAGTCAGCCGTCGCACCTCGCCCGCGTCGCGCTGCTGCGGCGGATGTTCGGGACGCACCCGTACGCCATCCAGACCGCCGTCATC
>JBKPDY010000082.1:0-30520 GCA_046728155.1 Actinomycetota bacterium | reverse complement strand
CACCAACTCCGGCGCCGCCGGGGCCCGGGCCAGTGCCGCCGGGGCCGGCCCCAGGGCCGCCGGGGCCACGGCCAGTACCGCCGGAGCCTGGCCCGGAGCCACCGTTGCCGCCGGTGCCGCCCTCGCCCATCCCCCCGGTGCCGCCCTCGCCCCACCCCCCGGTGCCGCCCGCGCCCATCCCCCCGGTGCCGCCTTCTCCGATTCCGCCCATGCCGGTACCCCCGTCCCCGGTGCCGACGCCACCACCCGGCCCGACGCCGGGGCCTGTTCCGTCCCCGCCGCCACCGGTTCCTGGGCCGCCATCGATGATCACGATAGGCCGCCCACCGAGCGGCGTCTATCTGGGCGGCGTCTACTCGGTCGACGATCCCGGTCAGGCGACAACCCCGCTCTCTGCTCCACGATCGATTCCGCGACAGACGTTCGGCACGCCGCAGATCGGTACCGCCCGGGTCGGCAACCGCGGAACTGTCTACGGTGGACAGACCGGGCCGCTGACCGACGCCACGATGGAGCAGACCGGCTCGCTGACCGGTCAGATCCTTTCTCGGGGCCAGGCAACCCGGTACATCGCGCCCAAGCGCTCCAGGCTGAAGGTGATCCTGGTGGCGACCGTGTCGGCCGTCGCCTTCATCGCGATAATCGGGGGAATCGTGTACGCGCTCGCAGGCGACTTCCTGCGTGCCCTGCTACACACGATCATCCATCTCGGATGAGGCCACGTTCCCCGTGACAGGGCTTCCGAAGGCACTGACCTGGCGCCGAGTCGACGTGGTCGGGGTAGAGCAGACGCTGCTCACCGACGCCTCCGGCCTGTACGGCCGGGGAACACAGATCTGCGCCGATCCCGTCCCGTACACCTGCCGGTACGAGCTCCAGGCCGATCACACCTGGGCCACGGTCCGGTTCGAGGCGACCGCCGAGGGTCCGGGGTTTGTCCGGGCGCTGCGGCTGGAGCGGGCCTCCGGGCGGTGGCGGGTCACCGCCAGCGAACAGGGAGACCTCGACGCCGCACTGGCGGTCGCCGGGTACGAGCCGGCCTCCCGGCCGGGTAACGAGGAGCCGGGGACCCTGGCCGGGGCCCTCGACATCGACCTCGCCAACTCCCCACTGACGAATACGCTTCCGATCCGCCGCTTGCGTCTCCTCGACGCGGAGCCGGGGACCGCATACGAGGTGGAGATGGCCTTCGTCGAGTTGCCCAGTCTCGAGGTCGTCCACAGTGTACAGTCGTACACCCCGACCGATGGTCCCGTTGTGCGCTTCCGCAGCGGGAGCTTCAGAGCCGACATCACCATCGACGAGGAGGGATACGTTGTGCGCTATCCCGGGCTGGCCGACCGCGCCTAGGCGGATCCGCCGGTGCCGTTGGCTATCCACCGACCTTAGCGGCCCACGGGCTCAGGATGGCGTACACGGACGTCGCCGCGGGTACCGGTACGCCGTGCTGGTCGGCCAACCGGGTTAGGGTACCGTGCAGGGCCTCCAGCTCCATCCGGTGACCGGTCATGAGGTCGTGGTACAGGGACGAGCGTCCGTCGGGTTGCAGCGCCTCCGTCGCTCGCAGGTGCGCGTCGACCAGCCCGTCCGGCAGGGCTACGCCTTCGGCCCGTCCGACCGCGACGACCTCCTCCACCAACGAGCGGAACATGCGCCACGAGTGAACGTCGTTGCGGATGTCGCCGATCGGCAGCCGGGTCGTGGCGGTCATGCCGGCCTGGGCGCAGATGAACGCATACTTCGCCCACAGCACCAGCCGGATGTCGGCCGGTACGTCGGCCGGTATACCGGCCTCGTCGCAGGCGGCGGCGAGGGCGAGCATCCGCTCGGAGCGGGAGCCGTCGAACTCAGCGAAGGAGAGGCTCGCCGGGCCGCCGGTGTGGTCGATGACGCCGGGCTCGGCGATCGTGGCGAAGATGAACGACGCGCCGCCGACGACGTGGTGCCAGCCGACCACGCCGGCGATGACCGTCTCGTTGTCGATCCCGTTCTGCAACGAGACCACGGCCGTACCGTCCTTGAGCATCGGTCCCAGCCGGCGCGCCGCCTCGGCGGTGTCGTACGACTTGACGCAGAACAGGACGGCGTCGCAGGGCCCGATCTCGGTCGGATCATCGGTCGCGGGCACGGTTACGGTGAAGTCGCCCCGAACACTACGGACCCGCAGACCGCCCGCCCGGATGGCCGCGAGGTGTGCGCCCCGGGCGATCAGGTGGACCTGCTGGCCGGCTGCCGCAAGTTTGCCCCCGTAGTACCCGCCGACGCCGCCCGCCCCGTACACCGCGATCTTCATCCCTCCTCCTTGCTCAGTCGGTCGGAAGAGCCGGCGGCCGACCCTCCCATTTCGTCGAGAGCGCGACCGTGGTGCGGGTCGCGGCGATTCCGGGGATCCGGCTGAGCCGGACGATCAGGTGCTCCAGCTCGGCAATTGTGGGCACCCGGACCTTCAACAGAAAGGACTCGGCTCCGGCGAGGAAGTAGCACGACTCGACCTCGACAATCTGAGCCACGTCGGCGACGACGGCATCGATGTCGCTGTCGGCCGTCTGCACGATGCCGATGAAGGCGGTCACGCCGAGCCCGACCGCCTCGGGCGTGAGAAGCGCCGTATAGCCGCGGATCACGCCGGACGCTTCGAGTTTGGCCACCCGTTCATGGGTGGCCGGGCCGGAGAGACCGATCTGGCGCGCCAGCTCGGCATAGGAGATCCTTCCGTTCGATGTCAGCAACTCGAGGATGCGTCGGTCGGTACCGTCCAACTCCCCTCCCCTCAGCCGTGGCCATGTGCGTGCCCGTCCGCCGGACGGGCCTGCGGGGCCAGCATGCCGGACGCTGCGATCAGCCGGCTCGGCGCGGTCATTCTCCCGCCTTAACCACCCCATGACGCCCTGAATCGTCGTTTGTCGGACATGAAGTGCCCACGATGCTGTAATGGGCTTACGTCCTACCGAAGGCGCTGCGCCGCGGATAGCGCTCCACCGCAACGCGATTCGGCCTTCGTCGACGCAAGGAGGGGCTGTGGACACTGGGGACCGTCTCCTCACGCCTGGCGAGGTGGCCGCACTTTTCCGCGTCGACCCGAAAACGGTAACCCGGTGGGCGGCGGCCGGACGGATCAGCAGTATCCGTACCCCCGGAGGGCATCGCCGGTTTCGGGAGTCCGAGGTGCGCGCACTGCTCGAGGGGGAAGGGATGACGGCCGAGCCGGTCGAGCACCACAGCCGCTGACCTCACGTCCGGTGGATGCCGCCGGTCCACCGGCTGAACAGGCTGTGTCCCACGCCGAGGGCATCGAGCACCTTGCCCGCGACGAAGTCGACCAGCTGCTCGGCGTTGGCTCCCGCACCCGCCGCGTAGAAACCAGGACTCGCCGGCAGCACGACCGCACCCGCATCGTGCAGCGCGAGCAGATGCTCCAGATGGCTGCGCGTCACCGGAGTCTCGCGCGGTACGACCACGACCCGTCGACGTTCCTTCAACGCCACCTCGGCGGCGCGTTGCAACAGGTCCTTCGACAGTCCGATCGCGATGCCGGCGCAGGCGGCGGTGCTGGCGGGTACGACAACCATCCCCTTCGATGGGTAAGAGCCTGAACTCGGCCCCGCCGCGAGGTCGCCGGCTGGCCAGTAACAGATGTCGGCCCCGGCCAGGTCGATCCCCAGCCAGCCGGCCAGGTCGTCCTTCCAGTACGCGTCGCGAAACGGTCGGCCGGCCTCGTCGAGAATGGTCAGTCGTGCAGCCCGGGAGACCACCAGATCCACGGCGTCACCGGCGGCGAGGAGACCGCGGAGCACCGCGGCGGCGTACGGCGTGCCGGAGGCTCCGGTCACCCCGACGACCCACGGCGTACGCATGCGTCGAACCTACCCGGACGGCCCTACCGCAGACCCAGGCGTACCACCAGATCGGCGAGCGCGAAGATGAACAGGACGATGCCCACGAAGCCGTTGGCGGTGAAGAACGCGCGGTTGACCCGGGACAGGTCGTCGGCCCGCACGACTGAGTGCTCGTACGCGAGGGCCGCGGCGGCGAGGGCCAGCCCGATCCACCACAGCCAGCCCAGGCCGACCAGAGCCCCGAACCAGACGAAGAGCCCGAACGTAACGACGTGAACCGCGGTGGACAGGTTCAGCGCGAACGTAACCCCGAACCGCGCCGGCACGCTGTGCACCCCGATCCGGCGGTCGACCTCGGCATCCTGGCTGGCGTAGATGAGATCGAAGCCGCCGATCCAGAGGCCGACCGCGAGCCCGAGCACCCAGGCCGCACCGGAGCCGCGCACCTCGCCGGTGACGGCCAGCCACGCCCCGACCGGCCCGACCAGTTGGGCCAGTGCGAGAACCGCATGCGGCCAGTTGGTGAAGCGCTTCGCGTACGGGTAGATGACGAGCGGTGCCAACGCGAGCGGGGAGAGCGCGAGGCAGAGCGGGTTCAGGGCCGCCGCCGCGGCGACGAAGACGACGGCCGCGACCACCGCGCCGGTCCACGCGGTCCGTACGCTCAGGGCCCCGGTCACCAGCTCCCGCCGCGCGGTCCGGGGATTGCGGGCGTCGATGCCGCGGTCGAGGATCCGGTTCGCGGCCATCGCGAAGGTACGGGCGCCGACCATCGCGATCGTGATCAGCACCAGGTCGGCCCAGTTGACTCGTCCATTGCGGACGGTCATGGCGGCGAACGCTCCCAGGTAGGCGAACGGCAGCGCGAACACCGAGTGCTCGATGGTGACCAGCCGAAGGAACGACCGGGTACCGCCGACCACCCCGACGGCGGCGGGCTCAGCCACCAAGGCCGTACTCCTTCCAGCGGCGGTCCACTCTGGACACTACGTCGGCGGACATCTCCGTCGGGGCCGGCCAACCCCGCGAGTACCCCTCGGTGGGCAGCTTTCGGGTGGCGTCGATCCCCGCCTTGCCGCCCCAGAACTGTTGGTACGACGCGTGATCGAGGTGGTCGACCGGCCCCTGCGTCACGACCAGGTCGTGGCTGTAGTCCACATTGCCGAACGCCCGGAACGCCACCTCGTGGAGGTCGGACGGATCGCAATCGTCATCGACCACGACGATCAGCTTGGTCAGCGAGAGCAGGTGCGCGCCCCAGATCGCGTGCATCACCTTCTGTGCCTGCTTGGGGTACCGCTTGCGGATCGATACCACCAGGCAGTTGTGGAACACGCCCGGCTCCGGCATGCAGATGTCTACGATGTCGGGGATCATCAGCTTGATCAGCGGGAGGAAGATGCGCTCGGTGGCGTGACCGATCGGACCGTCCTCCTGCGGCGGCTTCGAGGTGACGATCGAGTGGTAGACCGGGTCGCGCTGGGTCGTCATGCATTCGATGTGCAGAACCGGGAACGGCTCGATCGGAGTGTAGAACCCGGTGTGATCGCCGAACGGGCCCTCCGGTGCGCGCTCGCCCGGCTCGACGTACCCCTCGAGGACGATCTGCGCGTGGGCCGGAACCCGCAACGGGACGCTCACGCAGTCCACCAACTCGACCCGTTCGCCGCGCAGGAATCCGGCGAAGAGGTACTCGTCCAGGTCGGCGGGGAGCGGGGCGCTCGCGGCGTACGAGACAACCGGATCGCAGCCGATCGCCACCGCCACCGGGAGTCGTTCGCCGCGGCGTTCGGCGACCGCGTGGTGCGCGGTGGAGTCCTTGTGGATCTGCCAGTGCATGCCGAGCGTCGACGGTCCGTGCTGCTGCAGCCGGTACAAGCCGAGGTTGCGTTTCCCGGTCTCGGGGTGGCGGGTGTGGGTCAGGCCGTAGTTGTGGAACACGCCACCGTCGGCAGGCCATATCTGCAGCCCGGGCAGGTGCCCGAGGTCCACATCGGATCCTTTGTAGACAATCTCCTGACACGGTGCTGACCGAACCCTCTTCGGTGGGACCGAGGTCAGTTGACGGATCTTGCTGATACTCTCGCGGAGGCCGGCCAGCCCGACCGGCAGCTCGGGTTTGACCAGTTCACCGATGCGCGCGCCGATCTCGTCCACACTGGACACTCCGAGCGCCATCGCCATCCGTCGATGGGTTCCGAAAAGGTTGATCGCGACCGGCATCTCGCCCCGGGTGGGGCGCTCGAACAGCAACGCCGGTCCGCCCGCCCGCACCGTACGGGTGACGATCTCGGCGATCTCCAGAGTCGGATCGACCGGCACCCCGACGCGGCGCAGCTCACCGGCACGCTCGAGCGCGAGGAGGAATTCCTTGAGATCCGCATACGGAAACCGGGGGGTCGCCATGAGACAAGTCTCCCCTGCCCGCGCGCCCGCGTGTCAGCAGGGATCAGCGATGACGCACGAAGAGCACGAAATCGTTGGGCAGGTCGACCCGGTCGAACGCGGTGGAGCTGAACTGGTCCGCACTGAAGGTCGTCGTGCTGGTCCATTCCAGCCTTCCGGTCTCCGGCTCGTTGTGGAGCAGGAACACGTCGATCGGCCCGAACGTCGTGGCAGCCGCCCGGTCGGCGAACTGGACCGGATCGGTGATGGCGGCGAGGCGGCCCAGCTCCGCGTTGCGGTCATACCAGCGGTCCAGGGCGGGCGATGCGGTCGGCCCTTCCGCCGCGTACGCGTACCAGGGCAGGTACGCGAAAAGCCGCTCATCCTGGCTGAGCACCATCGGCACGTAGGAGGACCCGTACCGGTCGACGACGGCCGCCTCGACGAGGGCCACCGGCACGCCGTCGTTGGTCGAACCAGTGGGTGCGAAGCGGGACCGGCTGAGGTCGGGCAGCTCCTCGATGTGGGCGAGGTCGGCCGGCTTTCCGCCGGTGGCCAGAACGGTCGGGTGGTTGACGCGGATGACCGTCGTCGGCATCCAGGCACGCCATACGACGAGCGAGCTGGAGGCCAGTGTGGCGATGGCGAGGAGGACGACGACCCGGATCGCGGCCGGAGCGAGCCGGTGCCCGGCGAGTCGACCGACCGCTTCGGCGACGGTGAGCACGCCGGCCGCGACCGGAAGGGCTACGGTCGCGGCGATCGCGTACTGGTAGAACATCGTGTGCCCGGTGAGCACGAAGCGCAGGGCCCCGAGAACGATGAACGCGTAGGTGCCGGCGAGCAAAGCGGCGATCGGCCGGGCCCACCACAGCCGCTTGAAGAACACCGCGAGACCCACCAGACCTACGAGCTGAAGCACCCCGGTCGGGTTCGGTTCGAGGAAATGCAGCGGCACGGGGTCGTTGGTGAGGATGGCGGACTGGAAGGTGTCCGAGCCGAACGACCCACTCGTGCGGGTCAGCGTCGCCCAGACGTACGGGACGACATACCACGACGAGACGACGAACGCGCTCGCGGCCACCCTGGCGAGGTGGAGCAGGTACGCCCGGCGGTCCTCGGCTCCGTGCCAGGCCCACCACGCGACGGCGAGGATGCCGAGCCCCATGAAGACCAGGTAGCCCTGGTAGGTCAGGAAGATCAGGCCGCCGATGATGCCCGCCGGGAGCCAGTGCAGCCGCGCGCGCGGCGGGTTGCCGACCGTGGCGAGGACCCACGGCACCATGACCGTAAGGGTGATCACCTCGTACGGCTTGACCGGGTTGTCGTTGCCGACGAAGGCGAGCATCGCGATGATCGCGGCGACGGGTGCGGGGACAAGGTGCCGCCATAGCAGGAAGACCGCCACGACGGTGGCAGAGAGCCACAGCACCTGCGTGTTCTGCATGAGCTGCCACGCCGGCTCGCCGAGAAGCTGGGCGGCCCGTCCGGTCAGCCACGTATAGAGCGGGGGATAGTCAGACGGCGTGTTCGGCAGGAACACATCGGTCGAACCCCACGAGGTGGCGTACTTCGTCGCCTGCGCGGTGATGCGGTGGGCGTCGCCGACCATGCCACCGAAGCTCATCGGGGTGCCGTAGAGCGCCGCCTTGGTGACCAGCGCCACCCAGGCGCCGTACGCCCCGACGACGGCCCCGATCAGCGCGATCGCGGCCCGCCGGGCCGTCCACAGCGCGCGGAGGAGCACGGTGAAGACCCCGAGGCCGATGCCGACCGGCATCATCGCGCCCCGCACGCTCACCGGATCGGCCTTAGCCACCCGGACGACCTCGAACGCAACGCCTACCCCGACCAGCCAGACGACGATGGCCACCAAGCGGTCGTCTAGCCACCAGCGACCCGGCCGGTTGACCGGAGCGGCTTCCGTGTCGGCAACGGTGGGCGCGGGGGTGGTGACGTCCACAGTGGTCATGAGCGGGGTTCAGTTGCCGACGTGGGCGTACGAGTGCAGCCCCACGGCGACGAAGTTGATGACATACAGGTTGATCAGCATGGTGCCCCAGGCGGCGACCGCGAACCAGGTCGCGGTGGTCTTCTTCACGCTCGGGGTGGCCCGGGCGTGCAGATACGCGGCGTACGCGACCCAGGAGATGAACGACCACACCTCCTTCGGGTCCCAGCCCCAGTACCGGCCCCAGGCCGACTCCGCCCAGATCGCCCCGCAGATGATGGCGAAGGTCCAGATCGGGAACGCGAACGTGTGCAGCCTGAACGAGAGGCGTTCGAGTTGGTCCGCGACGGGCAGCCGTCGGCCGAGCGAGTACGGGAACCGGCGCTTGCCCCGCTCGTAACCCTCCCGGACGAGGAACAGCGCGGCCGGTACGAACGCGACCAGCAGCAGCCCCGACGCGGTCGCGGCGGCCGTCACGTGGATCTTCAGCCAGTACGAGTTCAGCGCTGGAACCAGCGGCGCCACGGGGGTCTTGAGCACCGTGTCGGCCAGGCCGAGCATCAGGGCCAGGGCCATCGTGACGAACAGGCCGAGCAGGCGCACGGCCGGCCGGCGGGCGAGCAGGACCAGCCAGGCCACCGCGCCGACCAGACCGACCGCGATCACGAACTCGTACATGTTGCCCCAGGGAACCCGGCCGGCGGCGATGCCGCGGGTGACCAGGACGCCGATATGCACGACGACGGCCAGCAATGTCAGGGCAACCCCGGCCCGTCCGAAGGATTCAGCGCGACTGCCGCCTGCCGTCTCTCGCGATGTCGCCGCCGCGGGCGATACCGGGGCCGGGACCGGAGGTCCGCCCGCCCCGACCAGCTCGCGCTCGTTGGCCGGTCGACCCGCCGTACGGGCGACCGCGCCCCGGCGGCCGAAGGCGTACTCGACGAGGTAGCTCACCATGGCAGCCAGATAGAGCACGATCGCAATCGGCAGCAACTGGTCCGACAACTCCGCCATCAGCGCCTTCCTTTCTCGCCGAGGGCGACCGGCTGCCGCGCCTCGTCGCCTGCTGGGCTCACGTGCTCGACGAGGCGAGCGAACTCATCGGCGAAGCCAGCGTGATCCGTCCGGGCGAGACCCCCGAGCGTGATCAGGCTACGCCCGCCGGCACCTGGGCCGACGCGGGCCCAGACCCGACGGCGCTTGCCACTGAGCGAGACCATCAACCCGACCAGCAGCGCGATCGCGCCGCCCAGGACGATCGACTGGCCCGGGTCGTACCGCACCGACACGGTGATCCATTGGCGGGTGCCGACGAACAGCACGCTCGACCCGTCCGGTAGCGTGAGGCTCTCCCCGGGCTTGAGCGCCTTGCTCATCGCGACCGGCTTGAGCTTGCCGCTGGCGATCTCGCGCTGATCGAGTTGGTACACCGACTGCGGGTCGCCGGCGCCGAGGCCGAGATCACCCTCGTACGCGGTCAACTGGAGGCGGGGATTGCGCTCGGCCGGGAAGACGGAGAGATTGCCGTCCACAGTAGACGATGTGGTTGGGAGGTAGACGCCGGCGAACCCGACCTGCGCGCCCGGGTCCCGTTTTCCGCCGGGCCCGACGTTGGCGTCGGGGAACTTCGCCACCCCGCTGCTGGTCAGCATCTCGTCATCGGGCAGGAAGGGCACGACCGCGGTCTGCGCCTGCCCGTACCGATCGGTGTAGCGCAGGATCGGGGCATACCCGTGGCCGAGCAGGTACACGTTCGCGCCGTGCAGCCGGAGTGGCTCGTTCACCTCCAGCCGCCACGGTCGCGGGGTGCTGTTGGGCCCATCCACATAGGACATCTGCGCGGTGTACTGGACCGGCTGGCCGTTGTCGAGATACGTGGCCTGGAAGCTGTTGAGGGTCAGGCAGAACGGGGGTAGGTCGGACCCGCTGGTGCGGGCACCGAGCGAGTACTCGTCGTACTGGAGCAATGTGTCACAGAAGGCGGAGTCGTCCCCCGCGACCACGAGCCGGTTGCCGTGCCAGCCGTACCACGAGCCCAGCGCCACCCCGACGAGCAGCGCCAGCAACGCGAAGTGGAACAACAGGTTCCCGGTCTCCTTGACGTAGCCTTTCTCCGCGGCGACCGTGACGACACCCTCGCCGTGTTCGCGTACCGCGACCCGCCAGCGCTGCCCGCGCAGGTGAGCCCGCACCGCCGCGGCGGCGGCGGTAGGGTTCTGCGCCGACTCGACGCCGCCGGCTGACTGCGGCAACCGGTCCAGCCGAGCCGGAGCGTCGGGCGGCCGAGCGACGAGGTTGGCGATGTGGTGGCGCAGCCGGGGTACGAGGCAGCCGACGAGCGAGACGAAGAGCAACAGATAGATCGCCGAGAACCACGGCGACGAATACACGTTGAACAGGCCCAGCCGGTTGAACACAGGGCCGGTACCGGGGTGGTCGGCCACGTACCGGGCGACCCGGTTGATGTCAACGCCCTTCTGCGGCAGGAGGGAGCCGGGGATCGCGGCGATCGCGAGCAGCAGCAGCAGGATCAGCGCCGTACGCATGCTGGTGAGCCAGCGCCAGAACCCCCGCACGGTACGCATCAGATGCCCACCGAGCCCGGGCCGATGCTGGTCTTCAGCCAGATGAGGAAGGCGCTCCAGACGCCGGTCGCCAGGGCGAGGCCGATCAGGATGAGCAGGGCGCCGCCGACGCGGGTGACCCACTGGTTGTTGCGCCGGATCATCCGGTGTACGCCGATCAGCTTGCGGAAGCCCAGACCGAAGATGAGGAACGGCAGACCCAGACCAAGGCAGTACGCCACGGTGAGGGTCACGGCGCGGGTCGACGAGCCGTCGACCAGGGCGAGGGTCAGCACCGCTCCGAGTGTCGGGCTCAGGCATGGGACCCACGAGAGGGCGAAGACCCCACCGAGTACGGGTGCGCTGGCCAGGCCGGCCGCCGGGAGCCGGTGCAGCCGGAACTCCCGCTGCAGCCCGGGAATGAGGCCGAGGAATGCAAGCCCCAACCCGATGATGAGGAGACCCGCCACCAGCTCCACCATCCGGGCGTTTCCGAGCAGGGCCCGACCGACCCGGGCGACGAGCACCCCGGTCAAGGTGAACACGACGGTGAATCCGGCGATGAAGCCGCCCGCGCCGATGATGATCCGGCCTCGGGCCCGGTTGGTGGGCCGGTTCAGCGCGTCGTCGAGGTCCGCGCCGGCGAGGCCGGTCATGTAGGACAGGTAGCCCGGCACGAGCGGCAGCACGCATGGCGAGAGGAAGCTGACCAGGCCGGCCAGCGCCGCGACTCCGATCGCGACGAGGATCGGGCCGTTAGTGGCGATGCCGGCGAACGTGTTAGCCACTGGACTCCGCCGCCAGTTGCCGTACCACCGGCTCGAGCGTGCTCCGCAGCGCGTACCCGAAGACGGTCGCCGCGACCCGGCCGCGGCGGTCGATGATGACCGTTGACGGGATGCTCGTCGGCGGGACCGAGAAGCTCAGGGCGACCTTGCCCGGGGTGTCGAAGATGCTCGGGTACGTCTCGCGCCCGACGACAAAACGCTGGGCAGCGTCATGGCTGTCGCGGGTGTTGACCCCGATGAAGGTCACGTTCTCCGACCGGGTCGCCTGGTAGGTCGCCTCGAAGTCGGGCGCCTCGACCACACACGGCCCGCACCAGCTCGCCCAGAAGTTCACCACGACCACCTCGCCCTCGTGCTGCGACAGGTCGAAAGTGCCGCCGCCGAGCAACTCGCCGGTCAGTCGGGGCGCCGGCTTGCGATCGGTCACCGGGTACACGGTGAATCCCTGGACGGTGGGTGCCGGCGTTGAACCGCATCCGGCCAGACCCATCGCGCCGAGCACGGCCAGGATTCCGAGTGCTATCGCCCGGCGCATCAGGCGCCCCGGGCGAGGCGCGAGGCGGCGGTGACCAGATGCCCGGCCGGTTCGGTGTACCCGATGCCGACCAGCGTCTCCCCGTCGAAGTGGAAGCTGGTCAGGCTGGCCAGGCCGCACTGACGCCGGCGCGGGTCGTGCCAGAGCCGGCTGCCCTCCATCCGACGGCGCAGGATCCAGATCGGCAGCTGATGTGAGACGCACACGGCCTCGTGCCCCTCGGCCGCGAGGCGGGCCGACTCGAGGGCAGCGGACATGCGCACGGCGATCGACGTGTAGGCCTCGCCCCACGACGGAGTGAACGGGTCGCGGATCACCCACCAGTTGCGGGGATCGCGCAGCACCCCGTCACCGACGCCGACCCGTTGCCCCTCGAAGACATTGCCGCTCTCGATCAGACGCTCGTCGACCTCGACCACCAGGCCGAACTGGGACGCGATCGGCTCAGCGGTCTGGATGGCCCGTTCGAGCGGGCTCGCGAAGACGTGCGTGACGTCCCGGGCAGCCAGGGACGCGGCCGCTGCCTTGGCCATCTGCTCGCCGAGCGGGGACAGCCGGAATCCCGGCAGCCGGCCGTACAGGATCTTGGTCGGGTTCTCGACCTCACCGTGGCGGAGCATGTGCACCACTGTGGACCGCGTCATCGCCGAGCCGCCGCCGTCCGGCGTTGCGCTGCCGCGGCGGCGCTGGCCGCGGGTACAAGAGCCGCAGCTATGACCTCGATGGCCTCACCGTCGAGGGCGGCCGAGACGAACCACGCCTCAAATGCCGACGGCGGCAGGTAGACCCCGTGCCCGAGCATCGTGTGGAAGAACGCCCGGAAGGCGTCAACATCCTGCTGCTTCGCTGTCTCGTAGTCGGGCACGTCGAGGTCGACAAAGAAGATCGAGAACATGTTTCCGGCCCGCTGCACGCGGTGTGGCACGCCCGCGGCGCCAAGTTCGGCCGCGGCGAGATCGCCGATCGTCGCCGCCGTCTCGGCCAGCCTGGCGTATACCTTGTCGTCGCACGCCCGCAACGTCGCGAGCCCGGCCGCGCAGGCGAGAGGATTCCCGGAGAGCGTGCCCGCTTGGTAGACGGGTCCGGCCGGGGCGAGCTGCGACATGATCTCGGCGCCGCCGCCGAACGCCGCCGCCGGCAATCCGCCGCCCATGACCTTGCCGTACGTGTAGAGGTCGGCGTCGACCGGCTCACCCTGCGCGGCGCTGTATCCGGCCCAACCGCCGCGGTCGACCCGGAAGCCCGTCATCACCTCGTCCAGGATCAGCAGCGCGCCGTGGCGGTGGGCTATATCCGCCAGCCCGGCGTTGAAACCCGGCCGCGGCGGTACGACCCCCATGTTCCCGGCCGCCGCCTCTGTGATGATCGCCGCGATCTCGCCGCCCCGCTCGGCGAAGACCGCCTCGACCGAGGCCAGGTCGTTGTAGGGCACCACGATCGTGTCGCTCGCGACCGCCGCGGTGACACCGGGCGAATCGGGCAGGCCGAGCGTGGCCACCCCGGAGCCCGCCGCCGCGAGCAGACCGTCGGCGTGGCCGTGGTAGCAGCCGGAGAACTTCAGCAGCTTCGCGCGGCCGGTGGCGCCCCGGGCCAGCCGGATCGCACTCATCGTCGCCTCGGTCCCCGAGTTGACCAGCCGTACCTGCTCGATCGGCGTCCGGGCGATGATCTCGGCGGCCAGGTCGACCTCGGCCGGCGTCGGTGTGCCGAAGCTCGTGCCACGGGCCGCCGCGTCGGTGAGCGCGCTCACAACGGCCGGATGGGCATGGCCCAGGATTAGCGGACCCCACGAGCAGACGAGGTCGACATAACGGCGTCCATCGGCGTCGACGACATACGCCCCGTCGCCCCGGACCATGAACCGCGGTGTCCCGCCAACCGCCCGGAACGCCCGAACGGGCGAGTTGACCCCGCCAGGCACCATCGAGCGGGCACGCTCGAACAGCTCCAGCGAGGCGGGAGCGTCCGCGGCATAGGGCAGGTGTTCCAACACGACACGGACATTCTGACAGCCGTTCCTGGGTGGTCCCGGGCGGCCCTGGACCTTGCCAGCAGGGCGTGGCCGGGTAAGCAGGGCGACCCGCGGGCGAGCGATCTTGACGCTGGTACCTTTGGGACTCATGACGCAGCCGCCGGTCGCCAAGACGATCACTACCGCACGGACCCACCACGGTGACACGGTGATCGACGAGTACGCATGGCTGGCCGACCGGAACGATCCGGCCACGATCGAGTACCTGACGGCCGAGAACGGCTACACACAGGCCCGTACGGCCGACCAGGAGCAGCTGCGTGAGGCTGTCTTCGGCGAGATCAAGGCCCGGACAAAGGAGACCGACCTCTCCGTTCCGGTGCGCAAGGGTGGGTACTGGTACTACACCCGCATGGTCGAGGGCCAGCAGTACGCGATCCATTGCCGGCGGGCCGTCGCCGACGGTGAGCTGGATCCACCGTCCACTGAGGACGGTACCGCGCTCGCGGGCGAGGAGGTCCTGCTCGACGGGAACGTCGAGGCGGGCACGAGCGAGTTCTTCGCTCTCGGGACCGTCGACGTGAGCCCGGCCGGCGACCTGCTGGCGTTCTCCGTCGACCTGGCCGGCGATGAGCGGTTCACACTACGGATCAAGGATCTACGCACCGGCGAGCTGCTCGCCGACCAGGTTGAGAACGTCTTCTACGGCTCGGCCTGGTCGCTGGACGCCTCGACCCTGTTCTACCTGACCGTGGACGACGCATGGCGCCCGCACCGGGTCTGGCGGCACACTCTCGGCCAACCCACGACCAACGACGTTCTCGTCCTTGAGGAGCGGGACGAGCGGTTCTGGGTGGGCGTGGAGCTCAGCCGCTCCGACGCGTACGTCGTCATCGACCTGCACAGCAAGCTGACCTCGGAGGTCCGGGTGATCCCGGCCGCGGAGCCGACCCGTGAGCCGATGATCATCGCCGCCCGCCGGCAGGGCGTCGAGTACAGCGTGGAGCACGACCCCGCCCGCGACCGCTTCCTCGTGCTGCACAACCACGGCGCCGAGGACTTCGCGCTTGCCGCGACATCCCTGGCGGCGCTGGGGGAGTGGCAGCCGGTGATCGCCCACACGCCCGGCACCCGCCTGCTCGCGGTGGACGCTTTCGCCGGACACGTCGTCGTGTCGCTGCGCCGTGACGGGCTCACCGGGTTGCGGGTCCTGCCCGCCGGCGCCGAGGAGTACGAGGTCTCTTTCCCCGAGCCGCTCTACACCGTCGGACTCGGCGCCAATCCGGAGTACGAGACGGCGGCCGTCCGGCTGCGATACACCTCGCTGGTGACGCCAGACAGCGTCTACGACTATGACCTGCGGACCCGGGAGATGGTGCTGCGCAAGCAGACCCCGGTGCTGGGTGGGTACGACGCGTCGGATTACGAGCAGCATCAGGAGTGGGCCACTGCCCCGGACGGCACCCGGGTACCGATCTCGCTCGTATGCCGGGCGGGCGCACCACGCGACGGCGACAACCCCACTGTCCTGTATGGATACGGCTCGTACGAGGCGAGCCTGGACCCGTGGTTCTCGATCGCCCGTCTGTCGCTTGTGGACCGCGGCTTCGTCTTCGCGGTGGCCCACGTACGCGGTGGCGGTGAGATGGGCCGGCATTGGTACGAGGACGGCAAACTGCTGGCGAAGCGGAACACCTTCACCGACTTCGTCGCCTGTGCGGAACGGCTGGTCGCGGCCGGATGGACCCGTCCCGAGCGGATGGTCGCCCGCGGTGGATCCGCCGGCGGGCTCCTGATGGGCGCCGTGGCGAACCTCGCGCCCCGGATGTTCGCCGGGGTCGTTGCCGAGGTCCCGTTCGTCGACGCACTCACCAGCATCCTCGACCCGACGCTGCCGCTGACGGTCACCGAATGGGAGGAGTGGGGGAACCCGCTGGAGTCGGCCGAGGTGTACGCGTACATGAAGGCGTACAGCCCGTACGAGAACATCACGCCGAACGGCACCTACCCCGCAATCCTCGCCGTGACCAGTCTCCACGACACCCGGGTGCTCTACCACGAGCCGACCAAGTGGATAGCGCGGCTGCGCGCGGTCGCCCCGGCCGGCGACTACCTCCTCAAGACGGAGATGGGCGCCGGCCACGGCGGTCGCAGCGGACGTTACGACTCCTGGAAGGAGGAGGCCTTCATCGTCGCGTGGATCATCACGCTGGTCGGCTAGCTCCCGGTTGACGCGCGGGCCGCGTCGGGCTTCCGCCATGACATCATTGCCGGACCCTCCACATCGTCCGGGTTGAGGTACCGGAAGACGAACCCGGCCACGGCTGCGCCGAGCAGCGTCGCCACCAGGTAGATCCACAGGTACGACCAGCCGGCGATGCCGGCGACGATGACACCGAGGCCGACGGCCGGGTTGAAGGCGCCGCCCGAGACGGCTCCCACCGCGACCACACCGGCGAGCACGGTGAAGCCGATCGCCAGCCCGTAGAAGGAGTTGTTGGGCTGGTCTTTGCTGGTGGCCACGTTCAGCACGACGTACGCGAGGGCGAAGGTGAAGAGCGCCTCGGCCACGAACGCGGCCCAGGTCTGATGCGCTCCGTTCAACGGTGCCACCGGTGGGTGGCGGATGATGACGAAGCGGGAGACGCCGGCGGCCGCGAGCCCGCCGAGCAGTTGGGCCACCACGTACGGGCCGAGGTCACCCAGGGACAACCGGCCACGTACCCACACCGCCAGCGAGACGGCCGGGTTGTAGTGACCGCCTGAGATGTGCCCACCAGCGAAGACCATGACCATCAGGGCCGCGCCGATGCCCAGCGCGGCCAACGGGTGCCCGAGCATGACCGAGCAGCAGACCGTGAACACGAGGAAGAACGTGCCGATGAACTCAGTGATGTACTTACGCATGACAGGCTCCGGGGGGACGCTGGGGTAGCTGGGCTGAAACGCTGCTCAGGCTACCGCAACCCCTGCGCCGGAGGGATCACGAAACGGCGGGCAGCGGTCCGCTGTGGTAGCCGAGCGGGCCGCGCGGCGCGCCGTCGGCCGCGACAGGCACGGGCACACCACTGCGCTGTAGAGCCTGCAGGTCCTGTGCCCCGGTGCCTCGAGCGTCGCCTGCCGGTTGAGAAACTGTTTCGACTCCGCCAAGGAAGCGTCGATCGCGTCCGCCTCGGCCGAGGGTGGACCGCCGTCGGGGCCTGTCGTTCGTTGACTTGTCAGACATCGACGGCCAGACGGACCGTGACCACGTCGCCGATCTCAAGCCGTTCGGCCTTCCGCACCCACGCTTTCACCGGCACGATGTACCGCCCATCCTTCGGAAACAGCGACGTCTTCCACCCGGTTCCCCCGATCTGCGCGGTGACCGGGATCATGCCCCAGCCGTAGGTCACGAACGCGGACGTCGCTTCCAGCGCACCGCACTCGTCGTCCGGAACGGTGATGAAGTGCCATGGCGCCGGGCCTTTCCAGAACCACATCTCGCCGCTGAACTCCAGGATCATTCAACGAGGGTACTTTCATTGATACAGGTGGACGATGGGACATGGAGATACCGTGGCGCCGAAGGCACGGCTGCGGCATGTGTACTGGATCGGCGGCGGGAGCGGTGCCGGCAAGTCCACCATCGCCCGGCGGCTGGCGGCGGAATACGGTCTGCATCTGTACGCGACCGACGACGCGATGCGGGATCACGCCAGGCAGAGCACACCCGAAGACTCGCCGTTCCTGAGCCAGTTCGCGGCCATGGACATGGACGAACGGTGGGTGAACCGAGATCCGGAGACGATGCTCGAGACGTTCCACTGGTTTCGGGGTGAAGGCTTCGGCCTGATCGTCGATGACCTCCTTCGTCTTCCACGGGAACCTGGTGTGATCGTCGAGGGCTTCCGACTCCTGCCACACCTGGTGAAGCCTCTCCTCGCCATGCCCAGCCATGCAGTCTGGGTCCTGCCGACGCCGGAATTCCGTAGGGCCGCGCTAAACAGTCGGGGCTCGACGTGGGAGATCGCCCGAAAGACCAGCGATCCGGAGAGGGCGCTGCGCAAACTCGTCGAACGTGACCGGTTGTTCACCGAACGCCTCCGCGAGGAAGCGAAGCGTCTCGACCTGCGGGTCATCGCGGTCGATACCACGACGTCGGAGGACGATCTGGCCGCGCAAGTGACGGAAGCGTTCGGGCTCTGAGGCGACGGGTTTCGTGGTACGACCATGCTGTTGGCCGATCGCAGTGATCGACCAAGGTCCGGGGCTCCTCGGACTTCGGGCCCCGGGAAAAGGAGATGACGAGATGACCGCCTGGACCAGTGACGAGCTCACCAAGATCGCAGAATCGGACGAGCTGCAGCTCGCCTCGCTGCGACGCGACGGCACGCTGCGCAGGCCAGTGACGATCTGGGTAGTGCCCAACGGCGACGACCTGTATGTGCGCTCAGTCAATGGGCCGGAATCGGCCTGGTTCCGGAGCACCCGCGTGCGCCGTCAAGGTCGCATCAGCGCCGGCGGTGTCGACAAGGACGTGACGTTCGCCGACGCCCACAACGACCTCGACGATGAGATCGACGCCGCGTACCGATCCAAGTACGGGCGCTACGACGCCAGGTACGTCGACCCGATTGTGAGCCCTCGGGCCCGAGCTACGACGATCAAACTCGTACCGCGCTGATACCAAGGGGTGTTTGAACTTAGCCACGTCGGTTGTCTCGGACGTGTGGGTCCGAAGTGGACGAAGTCGTGGATACCGCCGGTACGTCACGCCGCGCATATGATTCGCTGCATGGCGACCTTCTACGGTGCCGACGGCACGCGGCTGGCATATCACCAGGCGGGCGAGGGCGAGCCGCTGATCTGTCTTCCCGGCGGCCCTATGCGAGCCTCGGCGTACCTCGGTGACCTGGGCGGGTTGTCCCGGCACCGCTCGTTGGTCTTCCTTGACCTGCGCGGAACCGGGGAATCAGAAGAACCGGCGGACCCGGCGAGTTACCGGTGTGACCATCTGGTCGACGACGTCGAGGCGCTGCGTACACATCTTGGGCTGGACCGGGTCGATGTGTTGGGACACTCGGCCGGTGGCGCGCTCGCCGTGCTGTACGCCGTCCGCCACCCGCAGCGCATCGGCCGACTCGCGCTGATCAATCCGAGCCCCAGGGTGGTGGGTCTGGAGATTGCCGACGCGGATCGACGGGAGGTTGCCGAACTGCGCCGCGGGGAGGTCTGGTTCCCGGATGCCTTCGCGGCATTCGAGCGGATCTGGTCGGGCCACGCCACGGACGATGACTGGACGGCGATCGCACCGTTCGCCTACGGCCGATGGGACGCCGTCAGCCAGGCTGACGTCGCGCGAGAGAAAGGTCAGCGGAACGCGGACGCGGCGGCCGTCTACTACTCGGCCGGTGCCCCGGCTCCGCACGCCACCAGATCCGCCCTCGCCCGCCTGCGCGCCCCGGTGCTTCTCGTCGCGGGCGAATACGATGTCGCGCTCCCTCCGAAATGCGCCGCCGAGTATGCCGGCCTCTTCCGTCACGCCGAGTTGGCCGTCCAGCCGGGCGGCGGTCACAATCCCTGGCTCGACGACCCGGATTGGTTCGCACGGACCCTGACCGGCTTCTTGCACTGATCCCATCCTGATGGTCGACTCCAGCGTCTAACTCAACGAGGATTGCCTCAATGCATGCTGAGCGAGCGAGTACTAAGGCGCGTCCGCGTGATGTCGCGGCGGAACCGCAGATCGGGCTAGGTAGGAACGGCATTGGTGGTTGCTTGATGATGGGGCTCAGGATTGCGGAGGGCCGCGAGGCCGAGGTGTACGCATGGAACGGCGACGCGGCGGTTCTTAAGCTGTACCGGCCCGGATACTCAGGGCACCTGGCGGAGTCGGCGGCGCTGGCGCGGCTCGGTGGCAGCGGCATGGGTCCCCGGCTCATCGACGTTGTAGATATCGATGGGCGCCACGGCCTGGTTCTGGAGCGCCTGGACGGGTTGGACATGCTGGCGATGCTGGGACGACGGCCATGGCGGCTGCTCGGGTGTGCCAGAATCCTGGCTGACGCACAGATCCGCATACATCGCGTGCAGGCGCCAGCGGATCTTCCCGATCTTAGGCAGCAGCTTTCCACCCGCATCGACGCCGCGGCGCTGCGGCCGCAGTTGCGCGACTTCGCCCGGCGGATACTGGAGCGCCTCCCCGACGGGGATCGGCTGTGCCACGGGGACTTTCATCCCGGCAACGTGCTGGTCGGCGCGGATCGAGCCAGCGTCATCGACTGGACGAACGCGACCCGTGGTGTGCCGGAAGCCGACTTTGCGCGAACGGTGTTGCTGCTCAAGCGGGCCGATCCTGCGCCCGGCACAGCGCTATTACTTCGTGGGTTGATGGCCACCGGGCGCTCGTTGTTCGCTCGTGTCTTCGCGCTGGCCTATCGGCAGCGGGCGCACGACTCCTTGAAGCAGGTTGATTCGTGGGCAATCGTGCAGGCGGCGGCGCGCCTGGCCGAGGGGATCAAATCCGAAGAGCCTGGGCTGGTCGCGTTCCTCAACCGCGCCTGGCGCAACCAGATGTGTCGACGCTGATCTACCGCTGTGCCCAGTCGTGCCGTGTCCGTACCGCTGACCGTGCGGGTCTACCGTGGCACCATCTGCAAACCCCACGACCCAGCCGGGGTGACACACAGGTGACCGATGCCGTTCCTACCGCCGCCGACCGGCGCTGGCTGGCCGCAACCTGGCCGTTCGTGCGCCAGCACCTGCCTGTTCCGCCGTGCCGCGTACTGGACCTCGGCTGCGGGCCGCTCGGTGGACACGTCCCCGCCCTACGGGCAGCGGGCTACCGCGCCGAGGGAATCGACCCCGGAGCCCCCATGGGCCCGCACTACCACCAGATGGAGTTCGAGAGCTACGCCCCGGACCAGCCGGCTGACGCGATCATCGCTTCCACGTCGCTGCATCACGTGTCCGACCTCAACGCCGTCGTCGACCTCATCGCCTATCGCCTCGACCCCGACGGGATCTTGATTGTGGTGGAGTGGGCGCGGGAACTCTTTGACGAGGCCACTGCGCGGTGGTGCTTCGACCGATTGGCTGACGACGAGCCCGGCTGGCTGCACCATCGGCGCGACGAATGGCTCGCCTCGGGCCAGCCCTGGGACGCCTACCTGACCGCCTGGGCACAGACTGACGGCCTGCACACCGGTCACGACATCCTGCATGTACTGGATGCCCGCTTCCACACCCGGTTGCTCACCCATGGCCCGTACTTCTTTGCCGACCTGGACGGCGTCACCGCGGCCGACGAGCAAGCCCACATCGACGCTGGGCACATCCACGCCAACGGCGTCAGGTACGTCGGCACTCTAGCGTCGCGGATCGACTGACTGCTGCAGCGGCCGAGTACCCGACCTGTCGGCGCGGGGCCCCCACAATTTCGCTGAACCGCTTGCTGAGCCGACATCTGAAAGTGCATACTTACGAACGTGGCCACTTACGGAGATGTCGACCTCGGCATTCTTGGTGACCCTACCCGGCGAGCGATCTTCGAGCTGCTGGCTCGACGGCCGCGCTCGGTCGGGGAGCTGGCAGAGCACCTGCCGATCACCCGGCAGGCGGTGTCCCAGCACCTGCGCGTCCTCAAGGACGGAGGGCTGGTGGTGGCCAGAGCTGAGGGCACCCGCCGGATCTACCGGCTCAACCCCGATGCGGTGGACGCTTTCCGCGCCTACTTCCAGCGCATCTGGGACGACGCACTCTCCGCTTTTCAGAAGGCCGCCGACGCGGCCCTCACCGAGTCGAAACAGGAGCCGCAGCCATGAGCACCGCACCCGCCATTCCTGCCCTGCACGCGAGCGCCACCGTCGCCATGTCCATCGAGCAGGCGTTCGCGTTCTTCACCGACTCATTCGGCAAATGGTGGCCATCCGACTACCACATCGGCCAAGCCGACATGGCGGATGCCATAGTCGAGCCCAGGGAAGGCGGTCGATGGTACGAGCGCGGAACCGACGGCAGCGAATGCGACTGGGGCCGAGTACTGGTATGGGAACCACCGCACCGGCTCGTCGTCACCTGGCAGGTCAACGGGCATTGGCAGTTCGACCCCGACCCCGAACACGCCAGCGAGATCGAGATCCGGTTCACCCCAGATGGACCCGGGCAGACCACTGTCGAACTCGAACACCGAGACCTCGACCGGCTCGTAGCCGGCCAAGCCATCCACGACACCATCGGCCAGGGCGGCGGCTGGAAGGCGATCCTGGAGGCCTTTGTCAAGGCGGCAGAGGCACGCGGGTGAACCAACCATGATCGCGGGCTTTCGAACCCGGCAGGGCCGTCGTTGCGTCGCCGGTGACGGCGCAACGCCTCACCAAGGAGCAGGCGGGTGCGAGCTTGGTCGAACCGCTCTTCGCCGAGGTCGTACAGCGCGACCGCGTCCTGGAGATGCTTGACTGCCGCGGAGGGCTCGGCGGTGAGCCCGTGGCACCGGGCCAGCCATGCCCGCGATGAAGGCGCGGGTGAGTTGGCTATCAAGCCAGCCTGCTCGGCGGTCGCCCGATGGGCGCTCTCCAGATCTCCACATTGGACGGCGGCTTCGACCAGGTCGGGGCCGGCCTGCCCGCGCCGAGATCCATCAGCGCGATCCCCCACTGGGCGGCGACGGCGTCGTGCCCGTGCCGCTGGCGGATCTCGAGTGAGACGTCGCCGCCGTCCTCGGGGAGGTCGATGTCGCCGTCTGTGGTGCCGGTTGGGGCGCCGACCTTCACGCGGAGGACCACATCGGACACTTCGTGGGTGTCGAACTGTGACGAGTTGCCGTTCCCGGTCGATTCTCCTGGTGTCCCGCCGGCGCGGGAGCAGTACAGCTGGATTGCTCGCTGTTTGAAGTTGCCGACGGTGATGCCCTTCCGTGTCCGTAGTGGTTTGTGCGACGGGAAGGACGTTGCGTGTCGGCCCGGCGGTCGTTGCGAAGTTCCCGATCCGCGGCGTCGAGGCATCCAAACTGAGGATTCCGTCGCTCAGCGTTTGCCGATATGTTCAATCCAGCCCGAGGCTCGATGCGACCCCGGATGCGGGGTTCCAAGCCTCTGGCAAGGAGGCCCCGCGTTTTTCCCACCCCTAACGCGGGGCCTCACTTGCTCAAGAGCTTGGGAGACCTTCCCCATCTGGAGCGAGGCCCCGCCGGTCCCACCCCGGCCCGCCGGGGCCTCGCATATGCGAGTGATATGCCTGCGAGCGATCGCAGTCAAGAGCGGGGGGAAAGAATTCATCTACGTCGGCGGCCTAAGTCGTCGAGGTCGATCATGACGACGGTGCTGGGCCAGCCGTTCGTGGCCAGGAATGCGAACGCCGCAGCCTCGGTCTCTTCCTCGTACCGCACGCTGGCCGACAAAACGCCGGATGCGATGCCGCCATAACCGGCGAGCGCGGTGCGAAAGCTGCCGTCACCGGACACCTCGAGCCGGTCAGACTCGCTGCCGCTCTTCGCATCGACGAACCGCAGCGACCGCGTCACCTCAGCCACAGACGTTCACTCCTCGGCGATCAGGTTACGGCCCTGCCCGCGCGTACCCGGTCGGTCCTGGGTCCGCCGGACGCGGCCCAGCCCATCGCATACGCCTCACGGGCGATCGCGGCGAGCCCGGCCTGTAGCCGCAGGTCTGTGCACTCCTCCCCGTGCACGACGGACAGGTGCGTCACGTCGATCTGCACGGGCTCTGGTTCGCTTGCTCGGAACGAAGTTCCCGGTCGAGTCAAGTTGTCGGTGTCATGCGGCGGCCAGCCCTGTTGTGATGAACCGGTCGAGTTCGCGGTTGAGCGCCTGCCAGGCGGTAGCCAGGGGAGGTCGTTTGGCGAGGCGCGCCGGCAGATTGGGATCGAGCGCGGTGAGCCCGCGGGCGAGGACGCGTCTGTATGCCTTGGTGAACATGACCGCAACGCGTCGGCCGAGGGCGGTGAGTTGGTAATGGTTGCTGTGTGGCAGGCGTTCGATCAGGTTCTTTCGGCGCAACGGACGCAGGTCGTAGGTCGCCTGCCGGGCGGTGTACGAAGTGTCGAGCAGGCTGCCCATGCGGTCGGTGAGGGTCTTCCGGGGCGCCCGGCTCCAGGTAGGCGAGCGTCATGTGGGCGGTGAAGCCGTGACTGGCGGGCACCTCGATGCCCCGCTCGGCCAGAGCGTCCACAGTGGTGCGACGTAGCTGCTCCAACTCGGGGTCAACGAGGGCGACGATCACCTCCTGGTCACCGCTGGTGAAGCGGGCGTGGCCCGAGACCTGCGCGGTGAAGGGCAGTCGGCGGGCGGCGATCTGAGCGGCGGCGTGTAGCCGCCTCTGGTCAACCTGATCGGCGTGACCGGTGTAGGGCACCGTCACGTGCAGCTCGCCAGGCTCCAGCCCTCCTGGGACCGCGAGCGCGTCCGCCAGCGCCTTGTCCGGGAACAGGGCGAGCATGGTGCCGTCGCGGAAGTCCGGCTGCGAGGTGGCGGCCACGGTCACCGCCCTCGCCCTTAGCTATCCGACTTCCTTCGCGATGAGGGCCCGAACGTCCGTAGCTCGCAGCGGATGCGGGTGATCGCCCGGGTCGTAGGTTCGGCCCCCGGTCAACCGGCGGGTCCGGCGGCGGGTCAGGCGGCTGCGGGTCGGTCATCGCTCACCAGGTCACAGAGGACGCGATGCCGACCCCAGATGTCCTTGACCTCGTCAGCGGAGCCGGGGACATCCCGTGGCAAGAACAGGGCCGTTAGGCTCGGCGAGTGGGGGCAACAAGATGATGAGACGTCTGGTGCGTCCGTTAACTGCTCGACACAGTGGCCGGGTGCTTCCACGCCTCCGGACCGCCCACCGCAGGACGCTTGAGGCCGTTTATCTCGTAACATCTATCCTTCTGATTGTCAGTTACTGGCTGCTGCCCTCCTGGGCTCGCGCCGCCGACCTACTGCTCATGTCGTTCCTCGCGATACCGGCCGTCGTCGTTGGACTGCGCAGGACCAAGCCGGGCGAGCGGCAACCGTTGCGGGTGCTGCTGGCAGCGTTGGTCGTTGCCAACGCCGCAAACATCTTCGGACTTCAATCCGGCGCGATAGCCCGCAGCACCACATACCTGCTGAGTGCATGTAGCGTCGTGCTGTTCCTCACGGCGGCGATAGCTATGATTGTCCGCCAAGGCAGCAGAAGCCTCACCGCCATCATCGACACAGCCGTCTTCGCGTTGGCTCTTGGCGGAGTGCTGTGGATTGCCTTCATCGCACCGCACCTGGCGGAGCCGTTCCATTCCGGCGTGCCACTGCTGAGCGCCTTCATATCCGTGTTCGCCCTCAGCGGCATAGCCGGGGGAGCGGGTCGCCTGGTGCAGCTCGTTGGGAAGCCCGTTTCCGCGCTGTGGCTGCTCATGGCGGGCCTCGTGCTAGGACTCGCCAGCTTCGTCGTCACAGCCGTGGGCTCGTCCGCTACCGGTCGTCCACTCCCGGCCGTGCTGCTATCCATGGCCGTGTACGCGACCATCGGCCTTTTCGCGTTGAATCCGGGGGCATCTCAGCTGATGCGTCCCGGAGCTGGGCCGCGCAGGGAAGGCCTGTCCGGCCCCGGCCTTGTTTTTCTCGGCGCCGCCGTCTCCACCATCCCCGTTGTGCTCGGCGTCGACGCACTACAACGCGGATCCATCGACGGTCTCCTCCCCGCGATCGGCGGACCGTTCATCGCTGCGCTGGTCATGGTGCGCATCGGCTACGTCTCGGCGCAGGGCGACCGGGCCGAAGACGCCCTCAGATTCGAGGCCACACATGACTCGTTGACCGGCCTGCCCAACAGGCGGGAGTTCGTCGCTACCGTCGAGCGTCATCTGTCACACCAGGGCGGGTGCGCGATCCTCTTCTGTGATCTTGATGGATTCAAATTGGTCAACGACCGGCTGGGCCACCAGGCCGGCGACGACCTCCTCGTCGAACTGGCGCGACGGCTACGCGCGGGCGAGCGCGCCAACAACCTGGTGAGCCGCTTCGGAGGGGACGAGTTCGTCATCATGGTCCCGAACCCGGCCGAGGAGGACATCGACATCGCGTCCGAGTGCGTGGCGAAAGCGCTATCCCACCCGATCATCCTGCACGGCGAGCGCATCACGCTGAGCGCGAGCATCGGATTGGCGGCGGCGTCAGCCGGCGAAGCCGATCCGGAAGACTTGATAAGACGCGCCGATCACGCGATGTACGAGGCTAAGCGCAACGATCCCGGGGCTTTCGGGATACGCCCCGCGACCTGAACCGAACGGCACTCTGATGCCACGATGCAAAGTCTGGCTGCTGTTAAGCCATTGATCTTGGACGTGCGTAGGCTCCGATCGGGAGGTAGCTGATGGCCGGGCTAGACGTGTCGCAGGTGATGTCATCGTTTGCCCGCCGACGGGTGGCTGACGCCGGATCGGGGATTCAACGCTCGCGGTCATCGTGGTGGCGGGGCTGATGGTGGCCATCGGGCTGGGGAGGCGCACGAGCCCGGCGCAGGGCGAGACCAATGTCCGGCTCGACGCGCTCATTGAGCAGCAGCGGCGCGCCGCGGATCTGCTGGAGCAAGTACTCCGCGCGACGCCCACCATCCTGAATGCCGGCACCGCCGGCCGCGGCCAGTTCGACATAGCCCGCACTGACTCCTCAAGGGAGCTGACGTAGCGGGTAGGGGCGCGCCCCAGGCCAGAAAGCTCAGCTAGTGCACGCTCATGTCGGCAGCTCTGCGAGTGCCTGACGGCGGCGCCGCTCGTAGTCGGCTGTCCATTGTGCTGAGACCCGTCCCAGTTAGTGGCGAACCCGGTCGCCGGCGGTCCTAGGGGGCCGCCGAGTTGCATCGGTCCTCGTGCGCTACTAGCTTAGCCCCCGTCCGCTTACGCACCGTCCTGATCAACTGACGGGAGGTGGGGCGCGGTGGCGATCAACTGGTGGAACCATGAGGTGCTTCTCGGTCAGTGGCACGCGGCTATACCTTGGGGAACAACCAATATTGCACGCACCCCTGGGAAGCTGATCTTGACGAACTACCGGGTCGTCTTCGAAAGCTCGGTGGCCTCGCATGAGACTCAGTACGTGTTGCTTCGCGACCTAGCGACAGTTATCGCAGTCGGCGCTACCCCGCGCCTTCAGCTGAAGTCTTGGTTCGGCGAGACGCGGTACTACACGATCCTCGGACGTGGGGATGCGACAGTCTGGAGCGCTCGGAACCTGCCGGCCCGAGACGACGCCGTGCGCCACATACACGCGGAAATAGTCAAGAATCATCCCGTCCGCACCTTCCCGGTGGACTAGCCGATCTCCTTGCTGATCAGCGTCTCGACATCCTTGGCGTGCAGCGGGTGCGGGTGCTCGTCTGGGTCGTAGATTCGGCCGGGGTCGACCGGCGGGTCAGGCGGCTGCGGGTCGGTCATCGCTCACCAGCTCGCACAGCACTGTCTGGCCCAGCTACATCGAGCCTATTTGGAAACTCAGTAGCGTTCGACCAGATGAGCACGGCTGGCTGGAAGCTCGTATGGCTCGGGCCAGAAGTCGGTGATCCGGGTGATCTTGTCATCGTCTCCGAGCTCGAAAAAGCACAGGCCAGGCTGCGTACCTTCTTGCCCGGTGAACTCGATCCAGCTGGCAGCGTGCTGGCCCTCCCCGACGATCCGCTGCACCGTAATGTGCCAGTCATAAGAGAAGCCGTCCACGTTGAACCGGATGTAGGCTTCCCGGCCGCGGACCTGCTCCCTGGTCTGGGGGCCGCGGTAGACCACATGGTCGGCAAGCAGTGCGCCGAACGCATTCCAGTCCCGGGCCTCTGCCGCGGCCCAGTAGGCTGCGACCGCTTCATGCGCGTTGGTCATGCCAGGCAAGCTACCCGCGAGACACGACATTGCCAGCCCCGTGTGGTCCTAATGCGAGGCTTGACCGGGAACGCCGGCGGCTCATGGTGATGATCATGGCCCTGAGATCGGCCTTCTGGCATCCTTGTGAGCGGGCTGCGCCGGGATGGGGGCCAAACCACGGGAGGGCTTGGCATGGGATCACCCCGTGGCGGCCCAACCCGAGCGCACGGGTGATAGCCGCCGCTCAGCCGGTTGGCGTCACCGCACGCCCCGCAGGGCGGTCTCGATTCCCTCCGCGGTCGGCACGTCCAACCGGCAGGCCTGAATGGTCGGGCCACCGGCCGACCTCGCCATCACGTCCACGCCATCGACGAGGATGGTCGGCGATGGGTAGTCGCCGGTCCGCTCCTGCACCTCCATGGCCAGGCCAAGCCGACCCAAGCACTCCGACAACAGTTCGCGAGCCCGGTCGGCGTGCGGGCAATCCGCGGCAAGCAGCAGCTCGACCTTCATCATGTCCTCCGACCCTGAGCATCGGCTGGCTGCGCCGCGCAGCGTAACTCGCTGGTCCTCACCCATCCAGCATGCACCCTGCACACCGCTCCGGAGTCAGAGGCGGAAGCCGATAGATCCCACCGGATCGAGACGCGCCGCAAACCCCAAGTAGCTGGTGCCACGTGGGCTGTGGACAACGCCAGATCGGCATGCGTCAGGGCGGTTCGGCCAATCGGCCTCGCCGTTCGGGCTCTGCAACCACCAAGACGGTCGAGCTATCGACCCTTGTTGTTGACGCGGCCGAACGCTAGGTTCTGGCACAGCCTTTCGGTTGGAGTTCCCCTCTTAGCTCGACGACAAATTGGCCGGGAAAAGCTGCCCCCATACCCGGCCGGTTGAGCCGTCGGTCGGCGATTCCCCGTCGCCGACCGACGGACCCTCCACAGCTGCGGTACCACCCACCCCACGTGGTCTACACCGCAGGGGCCGAGAGTATCGCTGGCCTGATCGGGCTTGCATCCTTCATATTCAGGTTTCCGCATCGCGCGAATTATCCAACCGGGGCGGGTAGCTCTGCGAGAGCCTGCCGGCGGCGCCGCTCATAGTCCGCGGTCCACTGGGCGGAGACCCGTCGCCAGTCCGCGGCGAAATGGTCGCTGCGGACTCCTTCGGCGGTGGACCGTCCGGGCTCCCGTCGTCGCTTACCGCCCGGGCGGCGGCTGCGTGAGCGGCGAGCTGGGGCGGCATCGCACCGGATGACGGGCCGACGAGCCCTGGCTGTGTCTGCGCCTCGCCGCGGGTGAGTTGGGTCGGCTTGCCCTCTTGCGGCTCCTCCGGGTCGAGGCTGGTGCCGCGCACCTTGGCGGCGATTCCGGCGGCGGAGGCGGCTGGCATGTCGGCCCAGAGGACGATGTTCTGCCGGTCGACGAGGACGGGCTGGTTGCCGCCGGGCACCGGGGAGCTCCCCGATGTCGTTGCGGTACTTGTCCGGCGTCCAGGAGCCGTTGCGGAGGCGGATGTCGCGGATCTTCTCGATGGTCTCGCTGTCGCGCATGTCGACCTCGGCGAACTTGGCGTCCCAGCCCTGCACGCCGAAGCCGCGCATCACGATCGCGAAGTTGAGCTTCTCGAGTACCAGCTCTGCGATCGGGTTGCAGGCGTTCATCAGGAACGTCTTGCGCTGCGCCTCACCGGTGCCGGAGCCGAGATTGCCGGACTCGATGACGCCGGCCTGCGCCGGCGGAACACCGTAGCCGGCGAGGACTCATCCCGCTTCTGGTCCAGCAAGTCGTAGCAGTCCTTGAGCCGCCCGGGGGCGAGCGCGGGCGCGAGCCGGCCTGCTACCCGGCTGCGTACACGGTCGGCGATACCCACGGCAGGTCACCTCCTTTACGGTCGAGAGTTGAGGATGTCGATGAGCGGGTGATGACTGATGCGGCGGCTACGGGGGAGGCTTCAACAAGGACGGCCGAGACCCGGCAACGGCGGATCGAGAAGTCGGTTGCGATGTCGCGCGCGGGCAGAACCCGCTGATCCGGGCCCACCGCGGCAGACGAGTACGGTGAGCGGCTGTCATTGACTAGTTCTCGCGGGGGATTGATGCTCTCGTCGGCTAGCGCGATCGCGTTTCTGCCGTCGTCGGACCTGGACCGGTCGCGGCGGTTCTTCGCCGATACTCTCGGCCTCCCTGTGGAGGATGTCACCGGCGCTCGCGTGCGTGCTCCGCGCCGGTACGACGATGCTGCGGGTGACAAAGGTCGACGACCTGCGTGTGCAGCCGTTCACCGTCTTCGGGTGGCAGGTAGCTGACATCCGAACGACGGTTGCACAGTTGACCAGGCAGGGTGTTGTGATGGTCCGCTATGACGGAATGGATCAGGACCGCGGATGGGGTATGGGCCACGCCTGGGGGCGACCTCGTAGCCTGGTTCCACGATCCCGATGGCAACACACTGTCAGTTACGCAGTTCGCCCGCTAACGCCGGACGAACAATCAGACCTATGAGGGTCGGGCCTACCACTGCTCGGCATGACCGCGCACCCCGCGGCAGATGCGGGCGTTGCGAGGCTCAGCCGATGCGCTCGGCCAGCGAGACGATGATCCCTTCCGGCCCCCGGACGTAGGCCATCCGCCAAACGCCCTCGTACTCGCCGATGCCACCGACCAGTCCGTAGCCCTCGGTAG
>JBKPDY010000081.1:0-26750 GCA_046728155.1 Actinomycetota bacterium | reverse complement strand
ACTCTGGACTGTGTTGAGCTGTTTCTACTAATTTACATCCATGAGTCGGACTTGGCTGGGTAGCGATTGGGGCAAGCAGCCGGCGCTGGTGGCGATGGATGCTCGGGCGTTGCTTCCGCCCGGGCATGCCGCGTTCGGGTTCCTTGAGGCGGTGCAGCAACTGGACATGTCCGCGTTCCAGGTGCCGTATCGGGATGACGGTCGTGGGCGGCCCCCTTTTGATCCGCGGGTTATGTTGGCGCTGATCCTGTACTGCCGGTCCACGGGCATCATGTCGGGGCGGGCTGTCGCGGCTGCGTGCTACGACGACCTGGGAGCGCGGATGATCACCGGCAACCGGTACCCGGACCGGTCCACTGTGGATCGTTTCATCGGGACTCACCGGACGGCGACCGAGGGCCTGCTGGCGCAGACGCTGCGGCTAGGTCATGCGGCGGGCCTGGTTGACCTGTCGATCGTTGCTGGCGATGGCACCTACCTGTTGGCCAACGCGGCGATGAGCGCCACGGTCGACGAGGCGACGCTGCTGGCTCAGATCGCGGCGCTGGAACAGCAGCTGGCCGCGGCGGAGGCAGCGTGGCTGGATGATGTCGGCGCCGACACCGACGCCGCGATGACCCTCTTCGGAGACGACGATGAGCCGCGCCGCTGCTGGCGTGAGGATGCCAAGGCCCGGCGGCGGGTGCAGGCGCACTACGGCCGGCTCCGCGCCTACAAGACCGCGTTGGCGTACCTGCGCTCGCATCCCAATTCGGCGACGGCCGACTGGGAGGACCGGCTGCGCAGCGATCGGGCCCGGGTGGTCCGCTGGGCCGACCGGCTCGACCTGGCCCGGGCCGACGCCCAGGCCAGCATCGATCGCCGCAACGGAGCGCTCACCACCGGTGCGAGCTGGCCGGGCACGAGGCCCGGCTCCGTCGACGACTACATCCGGGTTCGGCAAGCCAAGAAGGCGCTAGACACCGCCATCGCGCGCGCCGAGACCACCGCCGCCGCCCGGCCCACCACCAACCGAGTCAACACCACCGACCCGGTCAGCAAGATCATGCCCGGCAAGAATGACGGCTTCGACCAACGCCACAACCTCCAGGTCCTCGCCTGCCCCAACCAGTTCATCGTCGCCATCACCACCCACAACAACACCACCGATAAGCAGGCCCTGCTCCCGCTGCTCAACCGCAGTCGGGCCAACCTCGACGCCGCCGGAATCACCGACCCCATCCGAACAGCACTCTTCGACAATGGCTACGCCTCCGAAGCCAACTTCACCGCCGATCTGCCGGTGAAGCTTCTTCTCATCGCCGTCGAGAAGGAAGCCCGCCAAACGCAACGACGACGCGACAACATCAGCACCGCCGCGGCAACCTGGAACATCATGGCCACCCAGTTCGACAACCCCGACCACCGCACCGTCTACAAGCGACGCGGCGCCATCGTCGAACCCGTGTTCGCGCAACTATTCAACAGGTTCGGCCGGGCCATTAACTACCGCGGCGAAGCTGTCGCAACCGAACTACATCTCTGGGCCGCAACCCACAACATCCTCAAGATCATCCACGCTGGGCACAAGACCCGGCCCACCTAGCCGAACCCGCCCCGTCGAGCCCTCCGCGGATCACCCGCCAAGGGCCGCTGCACCATGACCAAGTCCAGTAGGCCGTCACGCACGGTAATCAACGAGCCCATCCGGAGGCCCTCTCAGACCGCTCAAGTCTCGATCACTGGCCGCCAATCGACCAATTACCGCGGTTCCACATGATTGTGCGCCAGGCTCACAAGCGGTACGAATTGACAACCTTGCGGATCAGGTCTCCAGCACCAACGCCAAGCGGTCGCGAAAACGGTGTTCCTTCTCGGTCACCAGCTGACCGCCGAAGCCGAGGAAGTCGCCGCTGCGCGCCGCGGCGATCACGACATCGGTGATCGCCAGCAGCCACCGCCGATACGCCATCGCATTGGCGGGGTCGGCCTTGGCGCTGAGCATGGAGTTCACCGCCGCCACCCGATCGAGAACCGCCGCGATCCCCGACGCAACGTTCGCGAACTCGATCGCCGCGACCGTGGACCTGTTGTCAAAGATCCGCAAGGTGTCGGCCGCGACCTCGGCGACGAAGGCGTTGCCTGTATCGCGCCCGTGAGCCGATGCGATGAGGCCGGCCTCGACCTCGATTTTGGTCCGATGTGGAAGGTCATGCTGGGCGGCACTGGCCGCGGCGACGACCCAACGCGGCAATTGCACCAAGCTGTTCCATTCGTCGTTCGCGAACTCGGCCCTGGTCGTCACGGCGCCCTCCCACCGAACAGATGCAGGCGAGAGTAGCCGAACCGCTGCTCCGCGGTACACCGTCAACGGTCCTCGGCGAGGCGAGCATGCAGATGGCTGTCCCATCGGCGGCCGAGGTCATCGCGAAAACCCAGTCGCTGTACGCCTTCCAGCAAGTAGCCGGCCTTCTGCGCCACTCGGCACGACGGCGGGTTGGCGACCGCGTGCGGCAGCTCCAGCCGTTCCAGGTGCACGGTGCCGAACGCCCACCGTGTCGCGGCCACGAGTGCGTGGCTCGCCACACCACGATTGCGGGCCCAGGGTGCCGTACGGTAGCTGACCTGGGCGCCCCGCTGGTCATCGCGATCGATGTGAACTATCGAGAAGGTCCCCACGAGCTGATCGGCCGAGTCGGCCACCACCCACGTCGCGTGGTGACCGCCGGACCAGTCCGATCCCCGCAGGAGCCATCGCTTCGCCGACTCGCGGTCGGTCACGCGGGTGGAGTACCACTGCACCACGTCCGGGTCCCGTGACATCTCGAGTGCCGCGTCGACGTCGGCCTCCGTCGCCAGCCGCAGCCGGTACGGCCCGGCCGGCAGCTCGACGGCTCTGATCCCACCACGCATCGACGCAGCCTATGGCGCGAGGAAATCGGTGACGAGGCCGGCGATCTCAGCGGGTTGTTCCAGCAGGAACAGGTGTCCGCCGCCGTGCACAACGTGCAGCCGCGCGCCGGGAATCATTCGAGCCAGCATCCGCCCGTTGGCGAGCGGCACGATGGGGTCGTCGTCCCCGTTGATGACCAGTGTGGGTTGGCCGAGGTGATGCAGCCACGGGACGCTGGTCCAGCCGGCGATCGCGTAGAGCTGAGCGAGGTATCCCACGAGTGACGGCGGTCGCGTGAACCTCGCCAGCGAGCCTTGAAGGGTCGCGTCAGGATCGCGGCGAGCCGAGCCGCCGTAAACGCGTCCAGCGATCCTGCGGAAGTACTCGGGTTGGGCGTACCGCCGGGGCGTAGCCAGCGCCCAGAGGACCCGGGGCGAGCCGGGAATCCCGCCCAAGCCCGGCCCGGTCGCAGCCAGCACGAGCCGCCGTACCCGCCCCGGAGCCTGATGAGCGAGTTGCTGGGCGAGCGCCCCACCGAAGGACACGCCGAGCAGGTCCACGTCCTCGTACCCCAGTTCGTCGAGCATCCTGACCAGCGTCCGCGCCAGCCCGGACATCCGTCGCGGACAGCGGTATCCGGTGGAGCCGCCCGTGCCCGGGGCATCCACCGTGATGGTCTGTACCGCCGCCGCGTCCAGCTCCTCCTCGAAGGGCGCCCACATGTCCATGTTGGCGCCGATCCCCATCAGCAGAAGCAACGGTCGGCCGGTGCCGCGTATCCCCACCCGCAACCGGAGCCCGTCGATGTCGACGTGCCGCGTCTCCGGTCGGGCCCTACGCAAACGCGGCCACACCGGTGATGTCCCGTCCCACGATGAGCGTCTGGATCGTCTCCGTGCCCTCGTACGTGTGGATCGCCTCCATGTCGGCGAGATGGCGCATGACGTGGAAGTCGAGCAGAATCCCGTTGCCGCCCAGCAGGTCCCGAGCGGCCAGGATGACCTCGCGGGCCTTGCTGGTGTTGTTCATCTTGGCCAGCGCCGCGATCGTGTCGCTGAAGCTGCCCTCCTCGATGAGGCGGCCCAGCCGCAGGCAGTAGAGCTGCATTCCGCACAGCTCGGCGAGCATCTTGACGAGCCGGTCCTGGACGATCTGGAACGAGATGAGCGGCTTGCCGAACTGGACCCGTTCGCCGCAGTACGTTCGGGCAGCGTCGTAGGCGGCCACGGCGTGACCCAGAGCGGCCCACGCCACCGTGTTGCGGGTGCCGGCGAGCACGCCTCCCACGTCCTTGAAAGTCCGGCCGAGGGGAAGCCGGTTCTCCTCCGGCACCCGCACCTCGGTCAGCGATATCTCGGCCTGCCACACCGCTCGAAGGGAGCCCTTGCCGTCGATGCGGCGGGCGTCGTAGCCCGGCGTGCCCTTCTCGACGAGGAAACCCTTGACGTGGCCGTCCTCCGTGTCCCGGGCCCAGACGACGATCACGTCGGCGATGGTCGCGTTGCCGATCCACTTCTTCTGGCCGTTGATGACCCAGGTGTCACCGTCGCGGCGGGCCGACGTTTCCAGCGCGACCGAGTCGGAGCCGTGCATCGGTTCGGTCAGAGCGAAGGCGCCGATCGTGTCGAGCCTCGCCATCGCCGGCAGCCACCGGCTCTTCTGCTCCTCCGACCCGAGCACAGCAACGGACTTCATCGCGAGCCCCGCCTGAACGCCGAGGAACGTCCCGAGGCTGCCATCGCCCCGATTCAGCTCCATGTGTACCAGTCCGGCGGCGATGGGACTCATCGGCGGGCAGCCATATCCGTCGATTCCGTCCCCGACGACGTCCAGGGCGGCCAACTTCTTGACCAGCGGCCACGGGAACTGTGCCTGCTCCCAGTACCCGTTGATGACCGGCAGCACCTCGGCATCGACGAAGTCGCGGGTACGCCGCCAGTAGTCGCGCTCCTCGGCGGTGAGCTGGTCACCGATGTGGAAGAAGTCCGTGCCGCGCGAGCGGCCGATCGTGTCGTACATGGCGATCCTTAGCGGTCGAGGACGTACGTGCCGGGAGATTCGATCAACGGAGGGAACGCGCGGGTTCCCAAGCGGCCGGGTGCGCGCTTCTCCGGCCCGCATCGCCGGCTCAGCCAGGTGACGAAGTCGGGCCACCAGCTTCCTTGCCCGGTGGTCGCGCCGAGCAGCCACTCCTGCGCGTCCACCGGATGGTCGGCGTTGACGCGATAGGTTGCCTTGGGGTTGCCGGGCGGGTTCACCAGCGCGGCGATGTGGCCGCTCGTGGAGAGCACGAACCGGCTTTCCCCTCCCAGCAGCCCGACGCTGCGGTAGCAGCTCTGCCACGGCGTGATGTGGTCGGCGATGCCGCCGATAACGTAGCCGTCGACATCCACAGTGGAGAGATCGACCGGAACGCCGAGCACGGTCAAGCCGCGCGGCTCCGCGAGCCCGTTCGTCAGCGCGACCCCGACCAGATCGGCGTGCAGGCTGGCCGGCATCCGGGTGGTGTCCGAGTTCCAGTACAGGATGTCGAACGCCGGTGGCTTGCGGCCGAGCAGGTAGTTGTTGACCCAGTAGTGCCAGACCAGGTCGTCGGCACGCAGCCAGGCGAAGACCTCGGCGAGGGCCTTTCCGTCGAGGTACCCGCGCCGGCGCGACAACGCCGTCGCGACTTTGGCGACGTGCCGGTCGGCGAGCGCCGCCGGCATACCGGCCCGCCGCTGGTCGAGGACGGTCACCGCGAGGCCGAGCCCGGCCAGCCTTCGCAGCTCACCGGTGCCGGCGAGGAACGAAGCGGCCAGGCTGGCCAGGACGCCGCCGGAGCACGCTCCAGTCACGACCGTCCGCACGCTGCGGGCGATCCGTTCGGTCGCGTCGAGTGCGTCCAGCACCGCCCGTACGTACGTGTCCAGTCCCCACCCGGCGTGCCGTCCGTCCGGATTGCGCCACGACATGACGAAGACCTGCTGTCCAGAGTGGACCAGATGCTCGATCCAGCTCCGCCCCGGGGCAAGGTCCAACACGTAGAACTTGTTGATGGTCGGCGGTACCAGTAACAGGGGCACCTTCCGCACAGTGGGAGTCTGCGGCGCGTACTGGATGAGCTCGAACACGTCGGTGCGCAGTACCACGGCGCCCGGCGTGATGCCGAGGTCGGTGCCCACGGCGAACGAGCCGGGCTCCACCATCCGGGGAATGCGCGGCGCACGCGCCACGTCGCGCAGGAGGCTCAGGCCGCCGCGGACGAAGTTCAGTCCGGCGCTGTCCACGGCGGCCTTGGCGGACAAGGGATTCAACACCGGTACGTTGCTGGGGGCCAGTGCCGCCATCAGGTTGCCGGCGATGAACCGTACCCGCTGATCATCGCGCCACTCCAGTTCGGCGTCGCCGATAATCCGCTCCACCGTCGTCGCGGCGGCGAGGTAGGCACCAAGAACGCGGCGGAGGAACGGATTCTGGGTCCACGCCGGATCGGTGAAGCGTCGGTCGGCGGTCGCTGGCGCGAGCGTCGAGGCGTCCCGGCCGACCCGCGCCAGCTCCATCGCAAGCTCGCGAAAGCGGCCGTACGTGCGGGCCGGGTGTGTGGCCATCCGGGTGGCGAGTTTGGCGGTGGACAGATCGGGGACCAGCTGGCGCAGCGGCCCTACGGCCGCGTCGATCAGCAGCGTGTCCAGTGGCGCGGCCAGGTCGTCGACCTGAGGCGCAGGCGCGATACCGAGGCTCGCCTCCGCGCTCGTTCCGCTGCTGCCTGGCGGCTCCGCGGTGCTCGCTCGCTGTCGGCTCGGTGTCATGCTGCTCGCCTCCGCGCTCGTTCCGCTCCTCGGGCCTGGAGGCCCTGCGATGCTCGCTCGCTGTCGGCTCGGTGTCATGGCGCTTGCTCCGGCGGAGAGATCTCGCGCTTGAGCACCTTCCCGGTCGGGCCCTTGGGCAACGCCTCGACGAGCCACACCCGCCGCGGGTACTTGTATGCCGCGACCAGATCCCGGACGAACGCCTGAATCTGCTCCGGCGTAACCGTTTCGCCCGGCTTGAGCGCGATGGCCGCGCCGACCTCCTCGCCAAGTGTGGGATCGGGGATGCCGACCACCGCGGCTTCGGCGATCGCGGGGTGCTGGTAGAGCACCTCCTCGATCTCGCGCGGGTACACGTTGTACCCGCCCCGGATGATGAGGTCCTTGCGCCGATCCACGATGAAGAAATAGCCGTCCTCGTCGACGCGGGCGAGATCGCCGCTGCGGAACCAACCGTCTGGGATCGCCTCCGCGGTCGCGTCGGGTCGCCGCCAGTAACCCTTCATCACGTTGTGCCCTCGGATGACGATCTCTCCGACCGACCCCGGCTCCACGTCTCGACCCTGCTCGTCCACGACCCGCATCTCGACGCCGCGGATCGGGGTACCGATCGAGCCGGGCTTGCGTTCCCGGTCGGGGTGGTTGAACGACGCGACCGGAGACGTTTCGGAGAGGCCGTACCCCTCGAGGATGATGCAGCCGAATGCCTTTTCGAAGCCCCGCATGACCTCGACCGGCATCGCGGCGCCGCCCGAGACGCAGACGCGCAGCGCGGACAGGTCGTACGAGTCCCGATCCGGGTGGCCGAGCAGAGCGACGTACATCGTGGGTACGCCCTCGAAGATCGTGACCCGGTCGCGCTGGAGAACATCGAGCACCTTCGCCGGCTCGAACCGCGACACCAAGGTCAGGCAGGCGCCGGAGCCGATGGCCGCGTTGAGCCCGCACGTCTGCCCGAACGAGTGGAACAGTGGCAGGCCACCGAAGATGACGTCGTCCGGCCCGACCCGCACGAGGTCGGCGGAGAACGTCGCCACGTTGGCCGCCAGGTTCCCGTGCGTGAGCTCGGCGCCCTTCGGTTGCCCGGTGGTGCCCGACGTGTAGAGGATGACCGCGGTGTCGGCGTCCGCGCGGTCGGTCAAGCCGCTCATCGGCTGAGCGGACGCGAGCCGATCGGAGAACCCGTCGTCCGCTGTGATGTGTTCGACGCCGGTACGCGCGGCCGCGGCCGCCGCCGGCTCGGTGCAGCCGGACCAGGCCACGATCAGCCGAGCCTCGGAGTCGCCGAGATAGTAGGCGACCTCTCGCTCCTTGAGTAGCGGGTTCATGGGCACGACAACGCCGCCGGCACGCAGGATGCCGTAGTACACAACGGCGAACTCCGGCAGGTTCGGCATCATGATGGCGACCCGATCGCCGGGCGCGACGCCTGCTTCGCGTATCAGCGCGGCGGCCCGTGCGCTGCGGTCGGCCAGATCCGTAAAGGTGAGAACGGTGTCGTCGAGGCGGACCGCACTCCGGTCGGGAAAACGCTCGGCGGCATGGATCAGATTGGTTGCGAGATTCACGGCGGAGCCCCTTCTCGATGCAGGTCTGCCCACGGCCCTGGGAGCGGCTGGTGCGCACGATTCTGGTGGCCGTGCCCGGCCCAGTCCATGTGCCCGGATACGAATTCGGCCAACCGGTGATTGTGCGCCGGCACTACGCCACGGCGCGGCAAGCTCGTACGCTGCGGAGGTGAGCCTCCCGACGGTTCCCCCATCGCCCGTCATGGCCGCGATCGGTGAGCGCCTGCTCAAACGCGTGGACGAGATGGCCGGCGAGCTCAGCGAGGTGATCCAGCGCGACGAGCCGTTCTACGGCGCGGGCGGTGTTGTGCCCGTCGAGGATCTGCGTTCATCCGTACGGGACAATCTCGTGCACATCCTCGGCCATCTGAGCGGGCATCCGCCCGCCGGATTGGAGCCGCCGCGGGCGACCGGCCGGCGACGCGCCGAGCAGGGCGTACCGCTTCCGGTGATCCTGCACGCCTACCGGGTCGCCGGACGGTTCATCTGGGCGGCGATCCTCGACGAGGCCGCAGGCGATCCGGTCGCCACCACAGCCCTCTTGCACGCCGGGTCCGATCTGTGGCTCATTATCGATACCCATTCGGGCTCGGTGACCGAGGCGTACCGCGACGCCATCGCCGAGCGCGCCCAGAACGACCAGCAGACCCGCAACGCGATGCTTGACGTCGTGCTCCGGGGCGAGCCAGGTGACGGGTCACGGCTGTGGGATTCGGCCACGACTCTCCGGCTACCTCACCGCGGCACTTTCGTCGTCGTCGCCGCTCAACCGCCGCGCCCCGGTATGGAAGCGATCACGCGCGCCGAGGACGTGCTGCGTCACCGGGGCATCCAGTCCGCTTGGCGGGTGGAGGTGGACACACACGTCGGCGTTGCCGTGCTCACCCCGCGCGCGACGATCGAGCGTCTCACCGCCGTTCTCGAGGAGCTCTCCACCGGACCCGTCGGGCTCAGCGACCCGTACGAGAGTCTGGAACGGACTCCCGCGGCGTTACGCCAGGCCCGGCTCGCCTGCGCTACGGCTGATAGTCGCGCCATCGTCCGGTACCGTCAGGCCCCGGTCGGTGTCCTCCTGGCCAGCGCCCCCGATGCGGCGATGATGCTCGCCCAGTCCATCCTCGGACCCGTGCTTGCACTACCGGCCGTCGAGTGCGACACGATGCTCGGAACCCTGCGCGCCTGGTTCGACGAGCATGGGGCCACCGCCGCCGCGGCCGAGAGGCTGCACGTCCACCGCAACACCGTTCGGTACCGGCTGAACCGGCTCGAAGCGCTCACCGGTCGCAGCCTGTCCCAGCCGACCGGTGTCGCAGAGCTACACCTCGCCCTTCAGTCCGCCCGGATTCTGCGACTGCACGGCGTCGCCTGACCGCGCCCGTGTCACTCGGAGTCGTAACCGTCCACAGAGGACGCGCTGCGGTCACGCCGGTCGGCGAAGGCACTGTGGTCACGCCGGTCGGCGAAGCCACTGGAGTCACGCCGCTCGGCGAAGCCACTGTGGTCACGCCGGTCGGCGAAGCCGACGTGCGGCCCGTCATCGCGGGCGGCGTGCTCGCGCCCCCACGTCCGGTCACGCCAATACAGCAGCGCGCCGACGAGGAGGAGCATGGCGAGAAGGAGCATCGCCAGCAACCCGGCATGCGCGTGGATCCAATCGGCCTGCGGTGCGACGATGCCCGCGGTCGGGTCACCCACGGACTTGTTGCCCGCCTTCTCGGCACGACCCCCGGGCACTACCGGCATCACAGCCACCAATGCTAGCCGGCGCATCGGGTCACCGACGGTACCGGCGAGGTCGCGGCCCAGGACAACTGTAAGAGACCCTCCAGATCGAACGCCGTGCCCGCCCGTTACGGCGGACGCCGCCGCTCCTAGTCTCGCGGCCATGGGAGAGGATGTCTGGGCGATCGGCGATGCTTATGAGGCGTACATCGGACGATGGAGCCGCCTGGTCGCGGCCGAGTTTGTCCGGTGGCTGTCCGTACCCCCTGGTGCGCGGTGGCTGGACGTTGGCTGCGGCACCGGCGCACTCACCACCGCGGTCCTGGCCTCCGCCGACCCCGCAGCGGTTGACGGAGTCGACCCCTCCGACGGGTTCATCGAACACGCCCGGACTGCTATCGATGATCCGCGGGCATCCTTCCGGACCGGCGACGCCCAATCCTTGCCCGTACCCGACCGGGAGGTCGACGCCGTGGTCAGCGCTCTCGCGCTGAACTTCGTCCCGGATCCGGTCCGCGCTGTAGCTGAGTTCGCCCGGGTAACCCGTACGGGCGGAGTGGTCGCGGCGTACGTGTGGGACTACGCGGAGGGAATGGCGATGATCCGCCACTTCTGGGACGCCGCGACAGCGATCGACCCGGCCGCCGCCGACCTCGACGAGGCGCGCCGCTTCCCGCTCTGCCACCCGGAACCTCTTCGTTCACTGTGGACAGACGGCGGGTTGACGCGGGTCGCGGTCGAGGCCGTCGACATTCCGACCGTCTTCGGATCGTTCGACGACTACTGGCGCCCGTTCCTCGGCGGGCAGGGTCCGGCACCCCGGTACGCGATGTCGTTGCCGGACGACCAACGGCGAGCGCTCCGCGACCTCCTGCGGGAGCGCCTCTCATCCACAATGGACGGTTCCGTCGAGCTGACTGCGCGCGCCTGGGCCGTGAGGGGCATCGTGCCCTAGCGCTTCCCGGGCGCGCGAGGCATCCGGGCGACCGACCCGGAGCGAAGATCTGTTTCTTCCGCGGAATCGTCGAGAAAACTGGGTGGTCTCAAGGAAGAAACAGATCATGGATTGCCGTGATGGCCAAGATCGTTGCCGGTGGCGCTCACGACCGACGGAGGGCCAGTGCCGCCGAGGCGGGCGTGATGGGTGACGGCAGCGAACCTCCGCTACCGAGATAGCGGTGCACCGCGGCTGCGGCCGACCGCCCCTCGGCGATCGCCCAGACGATGAGAGACGGTCCGCGACGCATGTCGCCGGCGACGAAGACGCCCGGCACGTCGGTCTGCCAGTCGTGGTCGGCGGTGATGGTGCCGCGCGAGTCGCGCTCGAGACCGAGCTGCGTCAGCAGTGGGCCGGGCTCGGTTCCGCCGAAGCCGATGGCGAGCAGGACGAGATCGGTGGGAAGTTCCCGCTCGGTGCCGGGAACTACGGTCAACGCGAAGCCTGGCCCGAGCGTGACGTCAACCACCCGTACGGCGCGAACCCGACCATCCTCGGTGCCGAGGAACTCCTGCACCGCCGCGCCGAAGATCCGGGCACCGCCCTCCTCGTGTGCTGTACCGGTGCGCAGGATGACCGGCCAGGTGGGCCAAGGATTGCGGAGGTTGTCCCGCGCGGCCGGCGGCTCGGGCATCACCTCGATGAGGCTGACGCCCGCGGCACCCTGCCGGTGAGCGGTTCCTAGACAGTCGGCTGCCGTGTCACCGCCGCCGAGCACGATGACGTGCTTGCCGGCGGCATCAACCGGGGGTACGGGTCGGGTACCGGCTACCACGCGGTTCGCGCCCTCGAGGTAGTCCAGAGCGGCGTGGATCCCGTCGAGCTGCCTTCCCGGCGTGTCGGCTACGTCGCGAGGGTCGAGCGCACCACACGTAAGCAGGACGGCATCGTTGTCGGTCCGTAGCTCGGCGCCGCTCAGGTCGACCCCGACCTCGCATCCGGTCACGAACCTGACGCCCTCGGCGCGGAGCTGGTCGAGCCGTCGATCGATGTGCACCTTCTCCAATTTGAAGTCCGGAATCCCGTACCGAAGTAGGCCACCGATCTGATCGCTGCGCTCGTACAGCGTGACCTTGTGACCAGCCCGGGCCAGCTGTTGTGCCGCGGCCAGACCGGACGGCCCGGATCCGACGACGGCGACCCGATGGCCGGTGGCGTGCGGAGCCGGCAGCGGTATCAGGCCCACCTCGGTCGCCCGGTTGGCTATCTCGACCTCGATCTGCTTGATGGTGACCGCATTGTCGGAGATGCCGAGCACGCATGACGCCTCACACGGCGCCGGACAGAGCCGACCGGTGAACTCGGGGAAGTTGTTGGTCGCATGCAACGCCTCGACGGCCTCGGACCAACGACCTGAGTGCACAAGATCGTTCCAGGTGGGGATCAGGTTCCCCAGCGGGCAACCCTGATGACAGAAAGGGATACCGCAGTTCATGCAGCGGGTCGCTTGTTCGTGGATCAGCTTGCTCTCGGCCCGGTGATACACCTCACGCCAGTCGGTGATCCGGACCGGGACCGGCCGCGGAGCCGCCACCTGGCGCGGGAACTTCAGGAAGCCATGAGGGTCCGGCACGGGCACTCCCCGGGATCGCGACTGTCGCCCGGGACGCCATTGGCCCGTGGTCATGTTACGTGGAGATACCACCGACTTCACAGCCGCCGGGCGTAACCACGGGCCCTCGTGGGAAATGGCCCGCCCAGAAAGTGTCCGATTCCGGATCAACCATGGCGCTATGACGGCCTGGGCGGTGCCGTCGTGACGATATTCCCAGGTCGATTCACTATGCTTCGGCGAGCCACGCGGATCTGGAGGTTCGTCTTGGGGCAGCCCGCACGCGAACTGAGCCACCCCGACGCGCAGTCCGACGTCGCGGCCGGCAATGCGCCCCGCGTGGCAGGCCGCGCGACCGTCTACGGCCGCGCCACGCCCGTGGCGCCCAAGATCGATGACCCGCCGACCACCAAGCCGGGGTCGAAACGCCAGCGTCGCGCGCCTAAGTGGGCGACGATGCTGGTGATCCTGGGTTCGATCGTCCTGCTGCTCAGCGGCGGCGGGTACCTGATCGTCCGCCTTGTGCTCAATTCGGTCAGTGGAGCGGTTCACCAGGAGGACCTGCTCGGAGGCGGAAGCGCGGCGGCGGTGGGGCGAAACCTCGACGGATCGCTCAACCTGCTGCTCGTCGGCGTGGACACTCGTACGACGAGCAACAATGGCTCGCATTCCGACACGATCATCGTGATGCACATACCAGCCAGCCACGACCGCGCGTACATGGTCTCCATTCCCCGCGATACGAGCGTGAACATCCCCGCGTTCCCCAAGTCGAACTTCGGCGGCGGCTCTTACAAGATCAACGCCGCATTCACCTTCGGCAGCCAGAACGGCGGTGGCGACTCGGGCGGGTTCCAGTTGCTGGCCCAGACCCTCAACCAGCAGTACGGCCTGAGGTTCAACGCCGCCGCCATCGTCAACTTCGACGGCTTCACCGACATCGTGCAGCAGCTCGGCGGTGTCGACATGTACATCGATGAGACCGTCTACTCGATCCACCGTGGCCACGACGCGAGCGGAAAGCCGGCCAAGCCGTACAACATCGACCCGAACACCGGCGTGCCCATCTGCTACGGTCCCGTCTCCTTCGACCAGGACCCGATCCGGTGCGCCCTCCCCGGCGTGCATCCCGTGGTCTACCACAAGGGCCAGGCACACCTCGACCCGGCCTCGGCGCTGGACTTCGTCCGCGCCCGCGACGGCCTCGAGGGCACCGACTACGCCCGCCAGCGCCACCAGTTGCAGTTCATCAAGGCGGTCATCAAGGAGGCATATGACAAAGGCCTCAGTGACCCGCTCAAGCTGACGACCTTCATGACGTCTATCGCCAAGGCGTTCGTCTTCGACGGCAACGGCACCTCGATCGGCGACTGGATCTTCACGCTCAAGGGCATCAAGCCGTCCTCGCTCGTCAGCATAAAGATCAACGGCGGCACCTATGTGCCGTACAGCGGCCCTGCGCCGGACTCACGTCAGGCGCTCAGCCCCACCAGCCTTGAACTGCTCAAGGCGATCAAGAACGACACCAATCCGGCGGTCGACAAGGTTGGCGAGTTCATCTCCAAGTACCCCACCTGGATCGCTACCTAGGGCGAAGTTTCCGTTCGTGGGCTGAGACGGCGACGCCCGCCGATTCATGCCGCAGGGACGGCCACGTCGACAGCGAGGAGCTTGCCGGTCGGCGGGCCGGAGAACATCGCGGCCGGGTTCGACCAGTCCTGGACGACGAGGTACAGGGTGCGCCCGTCCGGACCGCCGAGGGCGCACGAGAAGCAGCCGAGGTCGAGACCGAGCCGCTGCACCACCTCGCCCCCCTCGCGTACGCGGACGCAGGTGCGGTGCGGAACGTCGGCATACCAGGCCGCGCCCTCGGCGTCGAGGCAGATGCCGTCGGGCGCGGCGTCGCCGAGGTCAGCCCAGACCCGGCGGTTCGACAGTTCGCCGTCGGCGCCGATGTCGAACGCGGTGAGCCGGTGGCCGTACGACTCGGCGACAATCAATGTCGAGTCGTCGGGTGTCACGGCCATTCCGTTCGGGAACGCGATGCCATCGGCCACCTGCGCCGCGGTTGCATCGGGTCGGACGACCGCGATGACACCCGGGGCGAACTCCCCACCCGGGAATGTGAAGGCGATGTTGTTGACATACGCGTTACCACGGCCGTCGACCACCACCTCGTTCCAGCTCTCGTGCGGATGGGCCTGGCTGAGATCGGCGTATGTCGTGAGTGTGCCGTCGGCCTCGCGCCGGAGCAGGGCCCGCCGTCGTCCGGAGGCCAGCAGCAGGCGACCATCGGGCAGAAAGTCGAAGCAGGCCGGCGCGAACCCCGGGTCGGGGCCTGTGACGACCACCTCGCTCCGGCCGTCGGCATCCACCGCGACGATCTCCTGCCGGCCCCAGTCGGCGAACCATAACCGCCCGTCGTACCAACGTGGTGATTCACCGAAGACGATTCCGGTCAAGACGGTACGAACGTCAGACATCACGACTCCCGGTATGTCGGCGACCCTTACCACCATGTGTAGACGCCGGCGCGCGACCACACTCATCGGCGCAGGCTCGGGCGAACCCGATTCAGTTCCGCGATCGAGACGGCCGTCACCTCCTCAACCGGAAGCGACCCGTCGACCGTGAGGAGAACCTCTCGCCCGGCGTAGTAGTCCAGCAATGGAGTCGTCAACTCGTCGAAAACCTGCAGCCGATGGTTGATGACGGCCAGGCTGTCGTCGCTGCGGCCGGCGGCGTGGCGACGGGCTAACATCCTGGCGATGAGGACCTGCCGCGGAACCTGGAGATAGAGCGCCACCTGGACCCAGGCCCCGATATCCCGGGCGACAAGGTAGGCCGCCTCCGCCTGCGCCACCGTTCGGGGGAAGCCGTCCAGTACGTACCCGCCCTGCCGGCTGGCCGTCTCGACCGGCTTGCGGAGGACGTCCATCACGATGCCGTCGGGTACGAGGTCGCCGGCTTCCAGATAGGACCGCACGGTGTTGCCGATCGGGGTGCCCTGCTCGACGTGGCGGCGCAGCAGTTCCCCGCTCGAGATGTGAGCGATGCCGAAATGGTCACCGATGCGGACCGCCTGGGTCCCCTTACCCGAGCCCGGCGGACCGATCAGCAGTAACCGCACGAGGCCGCCTTTCGTCCTTTGTGTCCCCATCGGACATCACGTCAGGCTACACCCCCCCGCCGGCGGGCCAGGGAAGATCACGACGGTCCACTGTGGCCGCTGGACCGGAGCCCGACAGCGAACGAACAGGTCCGCGCTCAGAAGTAGTCCAGTACGTGCGGCGCCGGCCCAGCGGTGGCCAGCTGCAGCAGTTCGTCATCGTGCGTGTCGCCGGTGAGCACTCCCGCCCGACGAAGCACATCGATCGGAGCCGCACCCGCGTACCAGAGTGCGAGCCCCCGCGGGGTGAATCGCGGACCACCGCTGCCGCCGCGTTCCAGCCGGCCCTCGCCGCCGTCCAGGACGAGACGGTAAGCACCGCTGTTCCACGGGCACACGTCGTCGACCAGCTCCAGCTCGACCGTACCGGCCAGATGGCTGGACCATCCGCGGGCGGCGATCGCCTCGGCCGCGTTGACCACGCGCAGCATCCACGGGCGTCGATCGTCGATCGGAGCGTTCCCCGCCGCTGTCGCCAGCACGACCGGGCCCGGGCAGACCTTGAGGCGGACGGTCGGCGCCACCGCCGCCCAGCCGCCGAGTACTGACAGCAGTGCCTGCGTCGCGCGCGGCGAGGTCGCAATGAGGTCGTCGACGGTCAGCGAACCGGCGAGGCCGTAGCCGGGTCCGCGGTCCCAGCTCGCGTACCCGACAACCGTGCCGTCGTCGGCGACGGCCACACTCACCCCGTCGTACTCGGTGAGGTACGCGTCGGGCTCGCGATCCCAGGCCGGGCCGGACCGGTCCAGCATCGCCGTGCCGGCACGGGCCGCGTCGCGGTAGAGGCCCCGTATCGTGGGCAGGTCGTCGGGCATCGCCGGACGCAGCCAGATGCCTTGCGGCGCATGGATCGCAGCCAAAGTTGGGGTGGGAACCGCGGCCCACATCAGTGCCCCGCACTCCTCCCAGCCGACCCGACGGTAGGGGAATGGCGTCGTGGGGAAGAGCGTGCTGATGGCGGCACCGCGGTCGCGGGCCGCGGAGAGCAGGCGGGTCAACACCAGTTGGGCCAGGCCTTGCGCGCGTAACTCGGCCGTGACGGCAACACCCGCGACGCCGGATGCTGGGACGAGACGGCCCCCGAACCAGTGACCCTGCTCGCGGTCGACGGCCTTGGCCACCAGCCGGCCGTCATCGAAGGCACCCCAGGTGTGTCGCCCGGGCGTGTCCGACGTCCAGCCGTCGGGCATCGCGCGATCGGTGTAGCCGAACGCGATGCTGCCCAGCCTCCATGCCGCGGCTTGATCGTCCGGGGTCAACGGCCGGATGTCGTAGGGCATCCGGTCATCCTGTCATCGTGCGGCGCGCACGCCACGGCAGCAGTATCGGCGGACCCGATCGGCGACGGCGAAGCCGGCCGCGGCCAGCGAGTCGGCGAGGTCCGGACGATCCACGATCGCCCGCGCGACGGTCGCGCCGGCCTGAGCGCCGACATGTATCGCGGTATCGACCAGTCCGCGCCGTACCGCTCCGGCCGTCCCGGGGTCGAGGTCGGGCGCCACGAGCAGGTCGAGGATGAGCGCTTCGGCCAGCCCAACGGAGTCCGAATGCGACGGGTACACGATCGCCGCGCCGATCAGGCGCCCCGGCGCCTCGACCAGCAGGAGACCGTCGGGGACGTACCGCGAGTCGTGAGTCCATCGGTCGAACGCGTCCCGCGCCGTGGTCGGCCCAAGTTCCGGACGGCAGGCAGCGAAGAGGTCGGCGAGCGCCGGCGCGATGTACTCACCTGGCGTTAGCGGCCGTACGGACACACCGCTCGGCTCGGTGGTCGTATCCGTGCTAAGGATGGGGCGCTCATAGAGTTCGTTCACGCCGGTCATGGTCCACCCGGCCGCCTCGAAGAGCGACCATCCCTCCTTTCGCGACTCCGCAATGTCGGTCGTGCTCACCAGGACGCCGGGATGCGTGGCGAGAATCTCGGTCACCGTCTCCATGAGACGCCGGCCCAGGCCGTGGTGTCTCACGTCGGGATGCACCATGGGACCCCAGAGCTGGCCGGCCGCGTCGAGCGTGGCCGGCCAGCGCACGGCGGCGCCGCCGAGCAGCCGACCATGCTCGTCGCGACAGAGCGCCAGCGTCGTCGCGGTCATACCCGGCGGGCGCAGCATCGCCCGTACCAGCGACGCGTCAACCGGTGCCTGATCGGGCCAGCCTTGGATGGCGGCGTAGCCGAGCTCGGCCAGCTCTTCGTCCAATGTGGTCGTGGGTCGGTAGTCCGTAACAGTGATCATCAGCATCGTCCGCCCGGGCGCGCCGATACAGGAGACACGCGGGCGGACGTACGGCCGCGCGGCCCCGCGAGGCACAGCGCCGTACGCCCGCCCGGTCGCCCGAAGACGCGGAGCACACCTCGGCACGCCATCGGGGAGTCGATGGTATGTGCGGCTCCGTTACGCATCGTAAGGGAACGCACACGTCTGCACGTGATTCATCATGCTCCTGCTAATCTGCGAATGCAAGAGTTGATGCACGTGCACGGCAGGGCTCGGTGCCCGGCCGGGCACGCCCATACACATAGGGAGCAAGCATGGCGCACCACGCGCCCTCGGCGGCAGAACTGTCTGTCGTCGCGTGGCAGAAGAGCCGGCGCAGCAACCCGAGCGGGAACTGTGTTGAGCTCGCGAAGCTCGCTGACAGTGACGGCTTCGCGATCCGTAACTCTCGTGACCCGCTCGGTCCGGCACTGCTCTACACCCGGGCCGAGATCGAGGCATTCATCGGCGGCGCCGCGGACGGCGACTTCGACAACCTGATCGCCTAGCCGGAACGACCCGATCGTCCGGTCGGAGACGAGCCGATCGTCTCGTCGGATCGGCCCGGTCTCCCCGCCGGGCCATCCGGCCGAACAGGGTCCGGAACCACGTGACACAACTGAGCTTGAGCCGATCGGCGTGCTGCGCTGTGCTCCAAGTAGTGGCATGCTTACGCGCAGGCGACGGGGGGCTCAAGTTCAGCACGGGTTCAGGCATCGGAGGATCAGCGGGTGACGGCGGCTGCGCCGGAGGGCGGGTCGGGAGGCGGGCCCACCGTGCTCCGCATGCTTCTGGGAGCCCACTTGCGCCGGCTCCGGGAGGCACAAGGGGTCACCCGCGAGGACGCCGGTTGGGAGATCAGATCCTCGGACTCCAAGATCAGCCGGATGGAACTCGGCAAGGTCAGCTTCAAGGAACGCGACATCGCCGATCTGCTGAGCCTCTATGGCGTCACCGACACCGAGGAGCGCGACCGCTTGCTGGCGCTTGCCCGGGAAGCGAACACGCGGGGCTGGTGGCACCGGTACGGCGACGTGCTCGCCGGTTGGTTCCAGTTCTATCTGGGCCTTGAGGCGGCCGCGAACCTCATCCGCACGTACGAGGTCCAGTTCATCCCCGGCCTACTGCAGACCCGGGAGTACGCGCGTGCCGTCGTCGCGCTGGGTCACGGCCGGGCCTCGTCCCAAGAGGTCGAGCGCCGGGTTGACCTGCGTCTCAAGCGGCAGCAGGTGCTGAGTCGGGCGCACCCTCCGCAGATCTGGGCCGTGATCGACGAGGCGGCGCTGCGCCGGCCGATCGGCGGCTACCAGGTACTGCGGGCCCAGCTCCAGACGCTGGTCGAGGCCACCGACCTGCCCAATGTGCGGATTCAGATCCTCCCCTTCGATGTCGGCGGCCACGCGGGTGCGGGCGGCTCGTTCACGATCCTCCGCTTCCCTGAAGGGGACCTGCCGGACATCGTCTACATCGAGCAGCTGACCAGCGCGCTCTACCTCGACAAGAGGGAAGACCTCGACCTGTACGCCGAGGCGATGGAGCGGCTCTGCGTCGAGGCCGACCCGCCCGACCGGACCGCCGACACGATCGCCAAGATGCTTTCCGAACTCGACCGCTAGCCGCTGCTCCCCACGGGGCTCGGGCGCCGGCGGCGATTGAGGTCGCTGAGACGGTCGGGGGCGGTTGAGGGCGGCCAGCTCTGCCCACGTCGACGAGTATGGCCGTATGGCGCATCTTCGGTGTGACTTCTTCTCCGACGTGCTCGGTCTCTGCACCTCGATGACGGTGCTGCTCCCCCAGCGGGCGAGTACCCAGATCGGCCTGACATCGCGCGCCGGTGATGGCGACCCGGCGGTGCTGTACCTGTTGCACGGGCTCAGCGACGACGACACCGCCTGGGTGCGCAACACATCGATCGAGCGTTATGTAGCTCCGTTGGGGCTCGCCGTGATCATGCCGCAGGTCCATCGCAGCTTCTACACCGACGAGGCGCTGGGCAACCGGTACTGGACGTTCCTCAGTGAGGAGCTTCCCGCCATCGTCGAGGCGTTCTTCCGGGTGTCAACGCAACGTGAGGACACCTTCGTGGCCGGACTCTCGATGGGTGGGTACGGCGCGATGCGCTGGTCGCTGCGGCATCCGGACCGGTTCGGCGCCGCCGCGAGCCTCTCCGGAGCGTTGGACCTCGCCGCCCGCCAGTTCAACGAGGACTGGCGCCGGACCCGGCCCGGACTGGTCGAGCTGCTCTTCGGCGACCGGGACATCACCGGCTCCGACGACGACCTGCTCGCCCTCGTCGCCAGGGCCGACCCATCCGCGATGCCGCCGCTGTACGTCTGTTGCGGTACCGGCGACGAATTGATGCCGGAGAACGAGCGCTTCGTCGCGGAGTGCCGGGACCGGGGCATCGCCACGACCGTTGATTTCGGGCCGGGCGAACACGACTGGGCGTACTGGGACGCAGGCATCCGTGACATCGTTAACTGGCTGCCGGTCCGACCGATCTGATCCGCGCGCAACACGAAGGCACGCGGACACCGGGAACGGATGGGTCAGTTGACCGCGTAGCCGTGCGTGCCCATCCAGTTGGCGGCGTCCACAGTGGACATCCAGTAGGAGCCGTTGGCGTCGATGTCGGCTGGGTCCGCGATCTTCACGGTGGTCCCGTGCTCGCCGTACCCGACGATCGCCACGTAATGGCCCGGGTAGTAATGCTGGCCACCATGCAGGTCGATGGCTGCGCCGGCGACGTTAGCCACGATCGGGTGGTTGCTCGTGATGGCGGCCACGACGTCCCATCGCAGCTTGTCGATCTGCTCCTTCGTCGCAGACTGGCCCGGGATCTCGACCGTGTGGTAGACGTTGCCACCCAGGTTCGCGTTCAGCGCGCGGGCGATGTCGAACGCCGAATCGGTGCCGTCCTCGGTCGTTCCCATCTCGCCGGCCAGCTCGTCGAACGTGTGCCACTGTCCCAGTGCCGTGAGCGCGATGCGCGTCGCGGCGGGGCCGCAGTAGTAGTAGTTCGGCTGCAGCGCGAAGTCGTAGCCCAGCGCCTTCTCCTTCGCCGGAGCGGGCGGCGCCGCCGGCTTGGCCGGCGCTGGCGGAGCGGCGGCTGGCTTGGCCGGGGCCGGCGGAGCGACCGGAGCCGCCGGCTTGACGGCGACCTGCGTCGGATCCGAGGCGACTGTGGCTGAAGCGACGACGCCGGTTGTCGCGGCCGGAGCGGCATTTACCGTGGTCGCGCCATGCGTGGCACCGACGACGGCAGCACCGGCGAGTACAACCCCGGCCAGGCCGAGCACGGCTTTGCGGGTCGAAGTCAGAGCGATGGTCGGGAGCCATCGGCCGAAGATGCTCTTCACGATGAATGCTCTTTCGGTCGGGGACACCCGCTCGGATCGAGCAGGCGATGCGCCGGGGGATGACGCCAGCGGCATGGTGAGTCTAACCAGATCGCCTTTGCCCGTCATTTCCACATGTGTCCTGGACCACAGTTCTGAGCAGCCAAAACGTCAGCTCTACGCTCGTTAAGCCGCAGGCCAGTGACCTGGGTCATGCCCACCCGCCGTCAACGCGCTTAACGGAGCGTCGTTAACCGCACTACTACGAGTGATTCCATGGGGGTGGTCGGTCGATGCCCTATGCCTACTCAATGCATGCAGGGAATGGCACTAAGTGGTGGCTGAACATGCGAGTAATCGGATGACTACTCAGAGTCTGCACCGGACCACGAGGTAGAGGGGGTACCGCGCGGCCTGCGGGTTCCGCTGTCGCCACGACCCCTGCGGCTCCGGTTCGCCGATCCTGTCGATGATCAGCCCGTACGCTCGGAGCCGGTTGACATACGTGGACAGGGTGCGGTGGTTCGCGCCGACCTGCCTGCGCAGCTGCGAGTTCACCCCGTCGGCGATCCACCAGACCTCGTCGTGGTAACCGCCTCCGGTCGGCCAGGAGCCGGATGCCTCGCCGACACCGGGGAAGCACGGGTGCAGGATCGAAAACACGAACCTGCCGCCCGGGCGCAGCGCGTTCGCGACCAATTCCAGGCAGCCGTCGAGGTTGTCCACATCGGAGAGTCCGAAGGAGCAGACCGCAGCTGAAAACGCCCGTTCGTCCATCCAGTCCATTGTGGAGGCGTCGGCCTGGACGTAACGAATATCGAGAGGCTCGTCGGCTTGCAACCGCTGCGCGTGGGCGAGCAGCGCCGCGGATATGTCGACGGCGACGACGCTGGCACCCCGGCGAGCCAGCGCGCGGGAGATCCGGCCGTGTCCACATGCGACATCCAGGACCCGCTCACCCGAGACCGGTCCCAGCAGGTCGAGCAGGCACGAACTGGCCGGGTCGTCAGCCCAGTCGGTCCAGCCTTCGGTGTAGAAGTCCGCTATGGCGTCGTAGCGGGCAGGTGTCATGCCGTGGACTGTACGGCCGCCTCCTGCCGGACGGCGATTCCGGCGGCGACGACGGCCCCGGCGACGGTGACGAGCGCTCCGAGGATCAGGGCTGCCGGCTCGCCCGGCGCCAGCACGTGCAACTGGGCACCGACCGTCGCCGCTGCCACGGGTACGCCCATCTGAGCTGCCGCGATTGCGCCGTACGCGCTGGGTTGACCGGTTACCCGCATCGCCACGTGGGCAGCCACGGCCGCACCACCGAGTACCAGTCCCAGCACCACGAACGACGGATGCCGACCCAGGTCATGCAGGTCCAGCGTCGCGCCCAGCCAGACGAAGAAGACCGGCCCGAGGAAGCCTTCGGTGAGCGCGAAGAGTTGACGTGCCAGACGCCGCGGCGGGCCGATCGCCGCGACGGCCAGGCCAAAGGCGAATCCCGCCAACAGGACCGAAACGTGTGTGGTCGTCGCCAGAGCGGCGAGGGCGAAGAGCAGCACCAGGTTGATCCTCAGCTCCAGGGCGAACTTGCGGTCCTCGGAGACCTTGTGCAGTTGCCTGCGCCGGCCCGTCCGTTCGACGTACCCGAGGCCGAAGTAGAGGATGATGGCGCCGCCCAACACCGCCACTGCTCCGAGGGCGGCCCGTCCGGCGTGGGCGGGATCGATCACGAGCGGCAGCGCCACGATGCACGCGGCATCAGCCAGCGCGACCTGCGGCAGCATCTGCACCGCCGCCGGTCCGGTCAGCCGCTCGGCTTCGACGACCGGCAACACCAGCGCCGCCGACGACGAGGCCAGGAGCACGGCATAGAGCGCCGGATGTCCAGTGTGGAACAGGGCTGCGATCAGAGCACCGACCGGTGCGGCGATCACCCCGACCGCCAGCGCCCGCAGCAGGCCCACGCGCAGCGCGGGACGCAACCGCGGGTCACGCACCGGGACCCGCGACCCGGCGACGAACATGACCAGCGCGAAGCCGATTTGGGCGAGGAATGTGAGCGTCGGGTCCTGCGGCCGGAGCAGATCGAATCCGGTTGGTCCCACCGTGATCCCGGCCACCAACTCGCCCACGAGGACAGGAAGGTGCCAGCGCTTCGGCAACGCGAGCAACGGACCGAGCAGCGCCACCACGCCGATCAGCGCCAGCATCGCGAAGCTCACCGGCCTCACGGTAGCCGTACCGGCCGGTGGGGCCGGTTGGTGGCCGGGTCAGCGGGTACGGATCGTGGCGCCTAGCATCGAGCGCGTGCGTGCCGCCCGTATCGTCGCGATCGGCCTGTGCGCGACGGTGCTGCCGGCGGTAACGGGTTGCGGGTCCTCGCCACCCGGCGGACCGACCATGCCGATCACGGACACCACGCCGGCGCCCGCGACCGGCCCGGTGGCGCCCGCCACGCCTGGCCGACCGGGATCCGCGCCCCCAGCGAGACCGCTGCCGCATTACGGCAATCCGAAGGGCGGCGCGCCGGTCCCCGCCGAGGCGCGTGCGGTCGACACCTCCCGCCCGACCCGCGTCGTCGGCACCGGCACCCCGTTCAGCTGCACCTCGGCCGCCGTCGTCGCCGCGGTCGCGGCCGGCGGGATCATCAGGTTCGCATGTGGCCCGGCGCCGGTGACAATCAGGCTGACGGCGACAGCGAAGGTGGTCAACGCGCGGCCCACGATCGTGCTCGACGGCGGCGGCCTGGTGACTCTCAGCGGCGGCGGGCGGCGGCGGATCCTCTACATGAACACGTGCGATCGCGCACAGGGCTGGACGACCTCGCATTGTCAGGACCAGCAGACCCCACAGCTGACCGTGCAGAACATCTCGTTCGTGGACGGCGACTCGACCGGGGATATGACCGAGGGCGGCGGAGGTGGGGCCATCTTCGTCCGGGGTGGACGATTCAAGGTGGTCAACGCGCGGTTCCTGCGTAACCGGTGCGACCCGACCGGCCCCGACCTCGGTGGCGCCGCGATACGCGTCCTCAGCCAGTACCACGGCCTGCCGGTGTACATCGTGGACAGTACGTTCGGCGGCGCCCCGGGGCAGGGTGGGGTCTGCTCCAACGGCGGAGCACTGAGCAGCATCGGCGTGTCGTGGGTCGTGCTCAACAGCGTCATGACGTACAACTCGGCGATCGGGCGCGGGGCCAACCCGGCCCGGCCCGGCACCCCGGGCGGCGGCAGCGGCGGGGCCATCTACAACGACGGCGACACCTTCACGTTGCGGATCGCCGGCAGCGTCATCGCGAACAACCATGCGTTCGAGGGTGGCGGCGCGATCTTCTTCGTCAGTAACGACCGCACCGGCAACCTCACGATCGACCGCTCGACGCTCACAGACAATCCGAACGACGGCTTCCACACCTCCGGCCTGCCCGGCATCTTCTTCCTTGGCCAGCACCGGCCCACGGTCACGAGCTCGACACTCTTCTGAGTAGCGGCGTCCTACGGGCCAGTGGCGGAGGAGACTGGCAGGATGACCGGTGTGGTGGATGCGGTCATCTTCGATCTCGATGGCGTGATCGTCGACTCCGAACCGGTCTGGGAGCGGGTGCGCCGCGAGTATGTGGGCGAACACGGCGGGGCGTGGCAGGCCGACTCCCAGCGGCGCCTGATGGGCATGAGTACCGACGAATGGTCGCGCTATCTCAGTGACGAGCTGCATGTCGACCGTCCACCGAGGCAGGTCGCCAACGACGTCGTCGCCCGGATGAGCCGCGAATACGCGAACCACGTTCCGCTCATTCCCGGCGCCACCGAGGCCGTCAGCCGGCTGGGCGAGCGGTGGCCGCTCGGACTGGCCAGCTCGTCACCGTTGCCGCTCATCAAGACCGCCCTCGACGCGGCCGGCCTCGGTGACGCGTTCGAGGTCGTCCTGTCCACAGAAGATGTCGAGACCGGCAAACCGGCACCGGACATATACCTCGCCGTGGCCGAGCGTCTGGGCGTCGACCCGACCCACTGCGTCGCGATCGAGGACTCCTCCAACGGCGTGCGTTCCGCGGCGGCGGCCGGGATGGCCGTCATCGCCGTGCCCCACACCGCGTACCCGCTCGATGACGACGCTGCCGACAAAGCCACCCGCACCCTGCACAGCCTCGATGAGCTGGCCACCGCCGACATCGATCGCCTCGCCTGAGATCCCTAGGTGAGACTCGGTGCTCTTCGACCGCACCGGCACGCCGCGCAGCCGCCGCCCGGAGCCGCGCCATCAGCGACCCATGGCGTAACCGGATCCGCGGGGATCGGCGGCCCCGGTGAGCAGCCGGGTCCGCGGGTCGCGGCCGACCGCCGCGAGGCGGCCGAGCGACCAACCGTCGGCTACAACGACCCGGTGGCCACGTTGGCGAAGTTCCTCGATGACCGGTGTCCCGAGCCGGCTCTCGACGACTATCTCGCCCGACCGGGCCAGCCGCGGGTAGAACGAATCGGGTATCGCGTTCGTGTGCCAACTCGGTGCCTCGATCGACTCCTGCAGATCGAGACCGAGCACCAGGTGATTGAGCAGCATGACCAGTTGCCACTGGTCCTGCTGGTCACCACCGGGCGTACCGCAGGCCACCACGGCCTCTCCGTCGCGGAAGATGATCGTGGGACTCAGCGTGGTGCGAGGCCTGCGGCCTGGACACAGGCTCGCCGACAGGCCCTCCTCCAGCCAGCACATCTGCAGCCGGCTGCCGAGCGGGAAGCCGAGAGTAGGGATCACGGGCGAGCTCTGCAGCCAACCGCCGCTCGGTGTAGCCGAGATCATGTTCCGCCACCGGTCAACGACATCGAGTTGGCAGGTGTCGCCGCGGCCCCCGCCTGTCGACTCGCTAGTGCCGGCCAGCGGATCGCCGCGACCGCTGCGCGGCCGCGGCAGCGCTGCCTCCATTGTGGAGATCCCCGTCGCGAGCGCGGCGACGACGTGCATCGGCAGTCGCGGCGGGACTCCATCCGGCGCTCCCGGCCGAAGTTCCAGGCTCGCTGTCTCGGCGATGAGCTCCCGCCGTGCCCGCGTGTATCCCTCCGCGAGCAGTGCCGCGAGTGGCGGCGTCGTGGCGTCGCCATACCACGCCTCGCGGTCGGCCATGGCGAGCTTGGTCGACTCGACGGCGTGGTGGATTCCGGTCGCGGTACGCGGGTCGAGCCCCGTGTCGTCGAAGCCCTCCAGCAACGCCAGTTGCTGCAGCATGACCGGGCCCTGTCCCCACGCCTGGGTCTTGTGTACGACCACGTCGCGGAAGTGATGCGAGGCCGTTGTCTCGTAGCGCGCCTCGTACGCGGCCAGGTCGGCTCCCGTGATCACGCCCGGATGCCGGCCATCGTCCGCATGGCCGAACGGCCGACGGGCGAACGCGTCGATCTCTTCCGCCACGAAGCCTTCCCGCCATTCGGCCCACGCCGCGTCGATGCCGCGTTCGCGGCCGCCACCCGCAGCGGCCTCGGCGTCGAGCAGTCGACGGT
>JBKPDY010000080.1:0-10566 GCA_046728155.1 Actinomycetota bacterium | reverse complement strand
GTAGTAATCAACCTGATCAGCCAGAACCTCGTCGGTCACCTGGACATCATCACGCAGCGACGCGACCGCTCGCGCGTTGCCGAAACCCACGCGCTAGAACCGGGGCCAGTTCAAGACGGCACGATGGGCCATTTCGGTTGACACGGCCGCCCATTCTCCGGTGGTCACGTCCGCCGCCCGACAGTTGCCCCGTTGAACCTCTCAAACGCCGAAAGTTCCGGGCCGCCGGGATGGAGGCCTCACCGACCGGGGGATTAGAAGATCATCAACGACAGGTCCGTTCCCTGGGTCCCCGCTACGGTGCCCGCTGCAGTCGGCTCCGGTCGACGCCTGGTGGTCGCCTCAGTTGTGCCGATCGCTGTACCGCACGGCGGGACGCTTACCTCGCTCCCCCATCGTCTGGGTCCTGTCTGGCACGGATCCGGCACGCCAGACCTTGATCAGCGTCCTTTGTCGCTCCGTAGCGACACTACGATCTCTGGTCATGAAGGTATGGCTGCGTCGTCTTCTGTTCGGCAAGAAGAGCCTGCCAGCCCAGCTACTGACCGGGCTCGTCGGTCCGGACAAGGAGGGCGGTTGGTCAGTCTCCTGGGTTGGTGACGGGGTTTGGCCCAAAGACGTAAGGGCGTGGACGTTGACCCAGGCTGTCGATGATGCCGTAACAGCGGTCACCGACCTGTACGCGAGCTTTCCCCCGGTCAATGAGGCTGAGCTGCAGTTCGCGATCTATCCGTGGAATTACAATGGTGGTCCGATATTCGAGATCACGAAGCAAGGAAGCGAGTTCGCCGCTCACGACACTATGGGAAGCAACCGCACCGTTCGGGCCGCCAGCCTTGAGGGCCTGATCGAGGCCATCGCGCCGCAGGCGAACGATAACGCTATGCTTCGGTGGATCAGATGGATCTCGCGGCCGACGTAGGACCCGGCCTGCCCGCCAATAGCCGTCTGCTTCTCAGTGTGAGGACAACTCAATCCCGGCACTAGCCGCGGAAGCGGTCGGCTGCCTGAGTGATGTGTCGACATAGGATTACGTTGTCGCTTACCCTCGCTACAAATTGTATCCTCGCGCTCGATGACGGTCGAGAGTCGGAGGCGAGTAATATTCGTCGGTTGTTCGCTCTTCACAACCAGGGCCGGATTATTGCGATGACCGGTGTGGGGATCAGAGCGGCCGACGTGCGGCATGACTCGTTTGGTCCAAGAGTGGTCTACGTCGAGCGAGCCCCACGCGGCCCGGCAGAGCGACTTACCATTGGGTTTTGCTTGTCGCGGATCTGTTGTACCTGATCTCGAATACCGCGGAGCGGGAATTGGTCAAGCTGGCACGGCGTATGGGAAGTCCTTGCCCCGTTGGTTCTTGGACACAGATGGCTTCAGCCCAGAAGGCACGGCCATGTTGGCGACGAGAGATAACATCACTTCGGGTGCGTTGTCCGCGAGCGTCCGGCCGTTGAAGGTGGCGAAGCCGTACGTGGCGGTTGTCCCGACCACATAGGGCAGCACGTCGGGGAAGAGTTTCCGGGCAACCGCCTCGCCGTAGCCTTCGGGGTCATCTGAGGTCCCGCTGGCCGCTACGACGGCGGCGACTCGGGCTGCGATGTACTTACCGTCGTCACTAAAGTCCTCGGACGGGAGCCTGGTATTGGCGGGATTTGAGAAGTCGGTATCGTCTGGCCAGAAGATCGGCCACATCATGGGGTGTCCGGCCCGGTTGATCTGCCGCCAGCCGCCTGCGTCGGTGGCGAGTTTCGTGGTGCACCAGACGCCGATGTGGGCACCAGGCCGCAGTTTCGGATGCCGGTGGGAGACCTGCACAACGACCGATTCGACGGTGGTGCCGGCGAAGCTGTTTTGCGCGTTCTCGGGCCGCCACGCCGATAGGTTCAGGACGGTCCCATCTTTCACTGCCGCGTTCACGATTGAAAGCAGCGACAGGTCGATATAAAACGGATCTGCGATGCGTCCTGCCCACATCTGGGTGTCACGCTCGGTGGTTGATTCCCCGGTTCGGCCTTCCAGCACAACTTCGCCGGCCGCAGAGTCCTGGCGCGCCTCGCCGCCCGTGAGAGCGCGAAGTTGCAGGGCTTGGCGTCCGTTTGTGTCCGCTTCGCCGAAGGACACCCGGTACGTTAGATCTTCGAATTCAGCTCCTTCGAAGTGAAGCTTGAACTCATAGCGCGCCGCCGGATGGAAGCCTGGTCGTACATCGGGTCCGGTGACGGTCGAGTTAACGTCCATGACGAACACCGTGCTGGCGTTACCTGGGAAAACGTAGAGGTCGTCGATGTAGAGCTGGCCGTTCTCGCCTGCCAAAGGCGTGTCAAGGTGATGAGACATGGCGCCGTCCTTCTTTCAGGTGATACGGCGGGGTCGGTTTACTGCAAGACTGGCGCGGCGGTGCTCGGGTTCCCTGCGAACCTAGCGGTCCGAGCTCTCCCTCCTTAGAAGTCGACGCCCTTGCCAACGGTGCGTTCGACACCGCCCTGACAGCGGGCCTGCATCTACTGCTCAGCCGTCGTGGGACTCGTCGTCCTGGTCCTAGCGTTGCACCGTGTCTTTCCGGGATCCGGTGGTTCCAGCCAGTCGGCACGCGAAACTTCGCTGGCGGAGCAAGTGTCGAACGCGTGTTCTCCTCCACGGTCTCCGTTAGACCGTGCGATTTTGCCGATGCCGAACTGTAACCGAGCTCCGTGCTGCCGGATGGCCTTCTTCTTGGATGACCCCTGCTGCGGCAAGACGTTGATTCCAAGGAATCTGCGCCAGCGGCCATCTCCAGCTGATAGCTTGTTGAGATTGCGCAAGAACAAGGACAGCGTCGGCGATGTCGCCGATCTTCTCGGGCTGAGCGTTTCCGCTGCGATTGTGCCGCCGCTGGGATATCAGGGCGACGCCAGGTTCACCTCGGTGGCCCAGATGTTTGTGGAGGTCGCGTCCCGGATGGAGCGGTCGTCACCATTATCACCCGATGGGATCACCGAACAGGCCGGCGGCTATGTCCGGCTTCCTTCCGCGAACGCTGTCAGGTCTTGTGAAAGGGTATCCTGATGAGTTCGTCTGCCAGCCCCCTGCCCACCCCGGAGGGCCCCGGCTCCGTCGCCGGAGCGCCTAACCTCCCGGCCGGGTTCACCGACACGTTCACCAGCCGGTACATCCACGCCGGTGGACTGCGCCAGCACGTGGTCATCGGAGGTGACGGCCCGCCGCTCCTACTGGTGCACGGCTGGCCGGAGAACTGGTACGCCTGGCGCCTGGTGATGCCGGCGCTGGCCCGGGACTTCGAAGTCATCGCGCCCGACCAGCGCGGTATCGGCTTGACCGACAAGCCCCAGGACGGGTACGACCCCGGCACCCTCGCCAACGACCTGGTCGCGCTGATGGACGCGCTCGGTCACCAGCGGTTCGCCGTGGTCGGCACCGACACCGGACTCCCGATCAGCTACGCGCTGGCCGCCGATCACCCGGACCGCGTTGAGCGGGTAGCCCTCGCTGAGGTACCCGGGCCCCCTGGGGCGGTTCCCGCACCGCCCTTCTTCCTCCCCGGGTCGCTCAACAACAAGCTCTGGCACATCACCGTCAACCGGCTGGACAAGGTGAACGAACAGCTCGCCAAAGGACGGGAGGACATCTACTTCGGCTACGAGTTCGCCATCCAGGCCGGGAAAAAGCTCCCGGACGACGTGATCAACTACTACGTCGGTCTCCTCACCAACCCCGACTCCCTGCGCGGCACCTTCGCGTTCTATCGCGAGTGGGACACCATGATGGCGCAGAACGAGCAGCGCAAGAACCGGCCGCTGGCGATGCCGGTCCTGGGGATCGGCGGGGCGGCAAGCCACGGCGAGGAGGTCGGCAAAGCGATGAAGCTCCTCGCGAACGACGTGCAGAGCGCGGTCATTCCGGGCGCCGGCCACTGGTTCGCCGAGGAGGCCCCCGAGGAGACGGTGGCGGCGCTGACCCCGTTCCTGGCTCCGTACCGAAACCGAGCGACGGCCGCCGCGTCGTAGATGATCGTCTTCGGACGTCTTCGTATTCCGTGGCTCGGCGGGATCGAGTAGCTCAACTCCGAGCTGGGCCCCAGGACTGGCTTTGCTCCTGGCATTGTGACCGCACGCTGACAGTCGCGGAGCGCGTGTCGGTGTTGCAGACGTTCTCGGAATGAGTACGCGCCCGGGGTCGCGGCGTAGGGAGTTCCGAAGAATGCGTGGAACCGGGCGTCACGTGGTCGACATGCTCGCCGAGTTGTGGGAACCGCGAGCGATGCGCGCGGCGTTCTTCTACGCCGAGAGATATCGGCCTTCTGTATCAGCCTCAAGGCGAAACGCTGACGGGGCAAGCGCTGGCGTTGCCGGTACGAGGACACGAACGGCGAGACGCGGGTGCAGCTCCTCGACCGATAGGCTGACGCGGATGCTTGGGACGATCAGGCGCGGTCTGGTCTGGTCCACGAGACTAAGGTCGACCAGGGCAACGACGCCCGTCTTTCGGGAATACGCAGAACGGTGGCGCTAGACGCGTCAGATCACGGAGGCGCTCGACTACCAGCGGCGTCTGGAATCGCGGCCACTGGACCATGACTATCCGTACTTCCTGGATTTTAAAGCTCACGCAGAACAAGGTTGCGTAGTCGTCGATCCGGACGTACTCCGACGTGCTCAACATCATCATGAATGCGGCCGTTATCGACAAAGCGATCGTCGATAACCCGTGCCGCAGCGTTTGGATCTCGGCGATTCTCCGGGGTCTGTCGCCTGCTCCGAGGTGGGTGCCGGCCACGGATGACGTGCTCTCACTGATTGAGGTGGTGCCGGAGCGGTTCCTGGCGGCAATTCCCCCGCTCTTACCGACGAGCTGGGCCGGCCGATCCAGGACCACGCGTCGTCGAAGATGTGGAGTCGCTGGCGACCGGTCGCGTGTTGGCCCGAGGAGGTCACCTTTCACTCGCTGCGGCATTACTTCGCGACCGCCCTGATCTCGGCGGGAGCGGACCCGACCGATGTCCAGCGGACGCTCCGGCACTCCAGCCTGCGTATCATGTCGGAGAAGTACGTGCACTGGTGGCCGAAGTAAACAGCGCCGCCGCAACGTCGTCGGAGGCGCGATCGGGCAACTGGCCAAGCACAGCCGGAAGTCGTCCGAGCTGGAATGAGTCTGCACCCGATCTGTATCCAACGATCTTGATAAACCGAAAACCGTTGGTCAGGGCGGTGCTTGGTGGAGCTGAGGGGATTCGAATTTCGAACCCCTGACCCCCTCGATGCGAACTGCCGGCGCCGTGGTCGTTGGCGGCCTTTGTCGAGGTCAGTGGACGTCTAACGTTTCGGGTTGAGACGTTACCGGGCGCTGCGGCTGCTGTACTTCGTTGCTGTCCGTTCTCGCGGTGTGCCGATGATCGAGCGCCCGGTCAATGGGACGCTTTACCGCCGGCGGGGGGACATGTCAGCGTGGACGGGTGAGGGCGTTGATTAGGTACTGCACCACGCCCGCCGGGCCGGTGGCGTACTCGACCGTGGGAACGGGACCGGCACTACTGTTCGAGTCTGGTTGGATCACCCATCTGCGTAGTCAGCTGAGCCTGTTCTCTTTTGGCGCGTTCCTCGACCGCCTGGCCCAGCGGTTCACGGTGATCCGGTATGACAAGCCGGGGTGCGGCCTGTCGGGGTCGGGACAGCGTCGACCTGACCTTCGACGGGCAGGTGGCCGCGGCCCCGGCGGTGGCCGACGTGGTCGACGCCCGCCGGTTCCACCTGTTCGGTGCGTCGCAGGGCGGTCAGCTGGCCGCCGCGATCGCGGCGCGGTACCCCGAGCGGGTCGAGGCGCTCGTGGTGTATGGGATGTGCGCGAGCGGCCGGGATCTGGCGTCGATCGAGGCCAGCGCGTCCGTCGTCGCGCTGGTGCGGGCGCATTGGGGCATGGGGCTGCAGGCGCTGACGAGCGCGTTCATCGACGATCCCACGGCCGAGGACATCGCGGCGTTCACTCGGTTCCAGCGGGCGAGTTCCTCGCCCGACGTCGCCGCGCAGTTGCTCGATGTCTACTACCACACCGACATCCGCGCCCTGCTTCCGACGATCCGGACGGCGACCGCGGTCCTGCATCGCGAAGGCGACAGGGGAACTAAGTTCGAGCTGGGGCGGGCAGTCGCCGCGCTCGTGCCGGGGGCTACGTTGATCCCGCTGCCGGGAACGAGCCACCTGTTCTACCACGGCGACTGGAAACCGGTCCTGGACGCGATACTCGGGTTCCTCAGCCGGCCGCCGGCCGGCGGACAACGGCTGACCGACCGGGAGTTCGAGGTGGCCGAACTGGTCACCGACGGGCTCACCAACCAAGCGATCGCCCGGCGCCTGTCGGTCGGGCCGCGAACGGTCGAGACGCACGTGGAGAACATCCGGCGCAAGCTGCAGGTGAGTTCCCGCGCCCAGATCGCGGCCCGGGTTACCGAGCGGCGGCTGCGGTTCTGACTCCGTAGTTCCCCGGATGCCCCGCGCCCGCTGAGCGTCCAGCCACCCGGGGTGTGCCCGTGGATCACCCGATGGCCCGTGCCCGTGAGCGGCCATAGCGTCGATGGCATCGCACCTGCGTCAAGCCTGGAGTGGAAGAGCCAATTCAGGCTGGAAGGAACACCGTCATGCTCGTTGACTGCCCGGACTGCGGGTTTCCAGCAACTGTCGAATCACGCGGCGACGTATTCAGCACGATGGGCGGACTCGAACTGCTCTACGTCCAATGCATTAACAGACACTGGTTCCTCGCGCCTCCTGATCGGCTCGCGCCTGTACCAACCCTCGCACCGGCTCCGGCGGGGTCAGCTCAATCATCCGTGCGCCGTCACCAAAGCTGCCCTCAGCAAGCCAGCCACCCGCAACGCCAGCCGGGACTTACCACACCCGCCTGGGCCGGTGAGCGTGACCACTCTGTCCGACGTAAAGGAACACCCCATGTCGACATTGCCCATCGCACGTCGCTCGCCCGCTCCCTCCGGCCGGCGGACGACGCTCGTCGCGGTCGTCACTGCAGTCGCGATCGCCGCCATCACCGTGCTCGCCGCAATCCTGGTTGGCCTATACCAGGCACCTGGTGATGGCCGGGTTCCGCATCCCGAACCAGCTCCAGCCCTGGTACCGCCACGATGACCGCACCACCTATGGCCTTCGCAGGGACCCGATCTGCTAGACGGCGAACGTATTAGCTGATGTCGTTCTGTGCGAGATGTGGCTACTCTCATCGGCGCCGGCACGGGGAGCGCCCGCGGCCCTCCCCGCGCACAGAACACATGCCCCGCCGGTCTGCTAATGGGTCACCCGCTACGGTTGGCGAACCTGTAGTAGTCATCTTCAGCGCTGGTTGGGTCGACATACCGTACCAAGCGGGCGCGGCACGGATCGGCCAGCGCGCCCAGCTGAGGAAACCGACGGTAGATGCGCTTGTGGACCCGGCGTTTCATAGCAATCATCCCTTCTCGGCCGAGTGGTCTCCCCGATCCTCTGCCGATAATGGTAGGCGCGCATCGGTACCCATTACCTATTTCGCCTGTCCCGATCACCTAGGTATACCTACCGCCGGCAGGGAGGCGGGCGTTCGACGGCTTCCGTGTCACGGTACGTAGACGGCTTAGGACGATGGTCTGCGTGTGCCCCCAATGCTGGCAGGCATTCCGCTGCTCGGCGGCGCCATCAAAAGGTCCGCCGGTTCCTGACTGCACTCGGCCCACCCGTGCCTCGTGCTTGCGAACCTGCCGACAGTCGCTGCTGTGCGTAGCCGCGGTCACTCAGTCCTTCAGTCACCGCCCGGGGCCGCCCATGCAAAAGACGGCGGTTGACTGGCCGAGGACTCGAAGATGGCGCGGCTACCGAGAGCCCGTGACCTCTGTGCGCCCCGCTGTTCTAGCTCGCTCCATCGATCCACGCCGAGGTCGTCTCCGCGTGGCGCGTACGCGCCGGGGATCTTGGGGCCGGGGCGGGGGCCATATCCCTTTTGGCGAAAGAACCCATATCGGCGGTTCACTCCCGATAGGTTGGTTGACGAGCCGAGACCGGCTGAACGCAACGTGCCAAGGGGTTACGTCAAGTATCACGATCATCCGGGGGGACATCATGACAACCACTGCGGAGCGCCAACGAACGGCTGAGGCACCGGCTGGAGAGGCCGAAGATCGGGGGTTGTACCCGCTTCTGCTTACCGCGTTGCTAGGCCGCCGCGAGGAACGTGGCGAAGGCATCATCGAACACCCGCTCCTACTCGCCGCTCTCATGCAGCGCCGGGAGGAACGCGGTAAGAGCCTGATCGAACACCCACTCCTGCTGGCCATGCTGCTGGGCCGCCGGGAGGAACGTGGCGAAGGCATCATCGAACACCCACTCCTACTCGCCGCTCTCATGCAGCGCCGAGAGGAACGCGGTAAGAGCCTGATCGAACACCCACTCCTACTCGCCGCTCTCATGCAGCGCCGAGAGGAACGCGGTAAGAGCCTGATCGAACACCCACTCCTACTGGCCATGCTGCTGGGCCGCCGGGAGGAACGTGGCGAAGGCATCATCGAACACCCGCTTCTGCTCGCGGCACTCGCGGGCTCACACGCTGGCTGAGCGCTTCGGGATGGTTGCGACATCCGGAGCGGCGTCGCAACCGTCGAGGTGGCCCAGGGACAGGAAACCAGAGGAACCGTTATGGCGGCAGAATCTCGCAAAGAACCAGAAGAGGAGCCGGCAGAGTCGTTGATCGATGACCTCATCCGGGACATACTGACCGACGCCGGAAAGTCAACCCAGACCGCGGTGCTCAACCCTCTGGCGGCATTGGTCGAGGTCGTCACGGCATCGTCGTCCTCGTCACGCACATCGATGGTGGAAAGGCTCCTGTTCGCCCAGACCATCGCGTCGGCACTGGCTGATGCTCTTGCGCCCGCACTCGCGCGGACGCTGGCCCCTGAGATATTAAAGGCTCTGGAGCATCACCGGCCGGGTGGGTCGCCCACCGCAGAGCGAACGGCCGCCGCGGGCGAGTCAGCTCGCAAGCCAGCGACCAAGTAGCGGTCGAGTCGCGAAGAACTGCGGCCCAGGCGCCCGCGTAGCGATTGGCACGCGCCGGTTATCGGATCCGTTCCGGCGACCGACGTGTACCGTCTGTTTGGCGTTGCAGTGGCGAGGGTCGATTCCGACCTGCGGGAATGCGACGCGCAACGCCTCCGACCTGCGGGAAACGTGTTCGTCAACGATCGTCGATGTTGGACGTTGGGTGACGTTGACGGCCTGGAGACGGCCTGATCTTGGTCCTTGGTTTCCGGCTGCGCTGTCTTCGCCCAGCCAGCATCAGCACCTCGCCCCCGGTCCTGGAGCTCGGGCTTCCTGTAGAAACACCTCGTAGCGCGCTCGTGGGAGCGGAGGCCGCTCAGCCGGCCGTTGGAGTCGGACACGTGGGTGGCGTGCCTGGCCGTCGTCCACGCGGCCGGGGACGACCTGGAGCGGGTGGCGGGCGCGGGTGCGGGTGCGTTTACCGACGCTGTACGAGCCCAGTTGCCGCGGTTGGGCCGGACCAGACTGTGTCTGCGGATTGTGCGCGCGGTCTTCACGGCCATGACCGATGCGGAGGGGGTGAGGGCACAACGCGACGGTGCGCTCGAACGCGTCGGCCTGATCGTGGAGGACTGGCTGAGCGTGAGGGCGGGCCTGGCGGAGATTGAGGGCCGCATGATCGACGTTCTCGACGAGTTGGATCTGACGGCGGTGGTCACGTCCATCCCGGGCCTGTCTGCGGTCGGTGCGGCAACGATCCTGGCCGAGACTGGGGACCTTTCCCGATTCGAGTCCGCGCGGAGTGTGGTCAAACACGCCGGGCTCAACCCGGTCGAGCGCACGTCGGGAACCATGCGCGGCACTACCCGGATCAGCCACCGCGGCCGGTCCGGCTTGCGGACAGCGGCGTGGCGGGCGGTGAAGCCCGCCCTCACACACAACCCTGTCCTTGCCGCCCGGTTCACTCACCTGACCACTCGAGCCCGCGACCAGCTGACCCCCGGCCAGGCCCACGCGGCGTGCGGCGCGACCCTGTTGCGCTGGCTGCATGCTCTGGTCACCCGGCGCGAAATGTTCGACCCCGCCGTCGCCAGGGGCGAGATTCGCCGGCGTACTTCGGAACTGGCCGCCGCCTAGCGCACAGCCACAACCCCCACAGCCATCCTCCATGGCGGGATCAAGCCCCACTTCCCATACAGCCACGAAGCTCGAGCGTGACCATGGGCCCCCGCTGCACCGCCAACAAGCTCGATTAGCGATGTCGGGACCGTCCTAAAGGACCCCATCCCGGTTGTTCTACGCAGAGATCGCGGAGCGCGGCGGGAACCGCTATCCCCTGGAGGGCGGCCAAAACGACATGATCAGCCGACCCGGAACCGGGTCCGTCCATCACCGTGCCCATAGGAGTATTTGACTTCCTCAGCACACATCCGTCGTCTGACCGGACTGCTCCGTTTCCCGGCTCGCTGCCATAAACGCTGATAAGGGATCGGAGTCAGGGCTCGCCGAAGGCGACCGCAAAGCGGCAGCCCGAAGGGCTGGCCTTGACGCC
>JBKPDY010000079.1:0-34866 GCA_046728155.1 Actinomycetota bacterium | reverse complement strand
CGCGGCTCCAGGTCGTGCGCGGACTGCGTGCCCTCCGGACGAAACGCGAAACGCTCCCGCCGAAGAAGCACGGCAACATCCCGCTGTAGGCCGAGACTGTAGAACTTCCGTCGCCTCTGGCGTACCGCGAGCCGGGTCGGGCGCCGTTATGTCAGACTCGACGGCAAGGCTGACCGTCGGGAGGCGAGTGATGAGTATGACTGCCTTTGACCACGGCACACCGTGGACCGAGGAGGAGTACCTCGCGCTCGGTGAAACCTCCGACCGTGTTGAACTCCTCGACGGGAGCCTTCTCGTGACGCCTGCCCCCTCCGTCGCGCACCAACGGATCTCGATTCGCCTGGCCCAACTGCTGATACCTGCTGCCGAAGCCGCAGGTCTCGAAGTGCTCGAAAACATCAACCTTCGCCTCCAGCCAAACCGGATACCGATTCCCGATCTCGTCATCTCCCGTCCGGCCGATGATGGGTTGACAGTGGACCCGACGGCGGTACACCTCGTCTGCGAGATAACGTCGCCGCGCAATGCCGCCGTCGACCGGATCCTCAAGATGCAGTACTACGCCGATGCCGGTATCCCGTGGTACCTCCTTGTCGACCCGGAGCCGTTGACGCTGCGACTGTTCCGTCTCGATGGCGACAAGTACACGACCCACGCCGAAGCCGTACCGGGCGTGCCGCTGTCGGTGACCGATCCGGTCGAGGTCACGATCGACCCCGCCACTCTTGTCCGCCGCCCGAGTGGGCGGAGCTGATGTGTGGAACTCCCGCTGACGTTGCCTCGCGTGCGAGCCGCTTCGGCGGCGGTTGTGACAGACTCCTGTGGAAGAGTGCCCGTGCGGAGGTGAGAGCGATGAGTTCAATGATGTATGGCCGCGCCAGGGGGACATGGACGGAAGAGGCCTACTTCGCGCTCCCGGAGACCTCCGACAAGATCGAACTCTTCGACGGAGAACTCTTCGTGGCCCCTCGTCCGAACTTTGAACATCAACGGCTCTCATTGCATCTTGCGCATACGCTCCAGGCTGCAGCCGCGTCCGTTGGTCTAGAGGTGTATCAGGATGTCCAAGTGCACCTCCGCACCGGACGGATAGCTGTTCCCGACATTGTTGTCATCGACCCTGTCGACGAGGAGCTGTCGACGGCCGAGGTCACTGCCGTTCATCTCGCGCTGGAGATCGTGTCTCCTGGGAACGCGCGTATGGACCGCGTCCAGAAAATGAACAAGTACGCCGACGCGGGAATCCCCACGTACATTCTGGTCGACCGTTACCCCGAGCTTGCAGTCCGACATTTTCAGCTCGATGGCAACAAGTACGTGGAACGCGGGAGAGCAACAATCGGCGCCGTCCTTCGCCTGACCGAACCTTTTGTGGTCGAGATCGACACGAGCCGACTGGGGAGGACGCGGGTTCGATGAGCGACGAGATCAGGATCGTGCGCGGAGTGGCGACTGACGAGGAACTGGCGGCGATCGTCGGAGTCCTGTTCGCTTCCCGTACAAGCGCAACAGCTAATGCGGCGGCTCCCGTCTCCCGGTGGGCCAAGGCGTCCCGGCCATGTCCATCCGGCCTCCGCCGGCCAGGGCCCGACTCGTGGCGCGCGTCGGCCCTTCCCCGATAGTCCACAGTAGACGTCTCAGCCCTGCGCGAGCAGCCACGCGTGGACGCCGGCGACCCTGGCCAGGAGGGTGAGGTGGCCGTCCTCCTCGGTGAGTTCGGCCGTGACGCCGGGGATGTGGCGCTCGAGCCATTCGCCGTGGGCGAACGGGACCATCATGTCCTGTCGGCCCTGCAGCAGGAGTACGGGCACGCTGATCGAGGCCAGGTCGAAGCCCCATGGTCGGGTGAAGGCGAGGTCGTCGTCGAGCCATCCGTTCACGCCGGGACGCTGACCGCGTGCCATCCATTCGTGGAAGAATTCTGCGACATCGCCGTCGAGCAGCGCGACGTCGACGGGAGGCAGCAACGATCGCATGGCCTCGGCCAGTCCGTTCGGGCCGGCCGCTACGACCTGCGGGCTCACCCCGTCCAGGAATGACCGTAGCTCGGACTCGCCGGCGAGAGCCGCGCCGAACTCGTCGATGTTGTCCTGACCCATGCCGGCGAGCCAGTCCAACCGATCTGCGTCGTAAGGCGCGACCGATGCGAGGGTGGCCGCCGCGATGACCCGATCCGGGAGCAGCGCGGCGCAGGCCAGGGCGTGAGGTCCGCCACCCGACCCACCCCAGGTCCGGAATTGCTGGACACCGCAGGCGTCAGCGATGGTGGCGGCGTCTTTCGCGACGTCGGCGATCGCCCGACCGGCAAGCCGGTCCGACCTGTCGTAGCCTGGCCGGTCGTAACCGACCAGATGGACTCCACGGCTCGCGGCGTCCGCCGCCCATCCGTCCCAGAGCAGACCACTGCCCGGCGTCCCGTGATGGGCCAGGATCAGGTCACCGTCCAAGTCCCCGGCCTCGTACAGGTGCAGCCGCCGGCCATCCGGCGTACGGATGTCACGCTCGGTTGCCATGGAAAAGACGATCATCGGCTATCCTCCAAGATCGACAGAGGCTCGTGAGCTTACCCGGCGGGGCGGATCGGAAGCCATCGGCCGAAGGACCAAACGTCGCGTTCGGAGCCTGTCGAAACAGGATTGCACGGCTCATGTGGGCGCTGCTGTAATGAACGTCGGTCCCGGTCGGGCCCAGAAGCCTGGGTCATAAGGCGCAGTGCACAAGGATGACTCATCCCGTGCTGGCAGGCGTCCCATCCTGACCACCGGTCCTTCCGATCGGATCCCCGGCCGGGACCCCTGAACCCCTCGGAGTGTCCACAATGGCCAAGCGCGAACTGATCATCAAGAGCACCCACCGCGGCCTGCGCTACGTCGACGGCCGCCTCACCGATGTGCTGGAGGCGGGACGGTACCGCCTGCCAGCCGCGGTGTCGCGGTGGGCGCGGCGCCCGGTGGTCGAGGTCGTGCTGGTCGACATGCGCGAGCGTGAGCAGACCATCAAGGGCCAGGAGGTGCTGACCTCCGACAAGGTCGCCGTACGGGTGAGCATCCTGACCCAGTTCCGCGTGGTCGACCCGGTCGCCGCCATCGAGAAGGTGGCGGCGTACGAGGACCGCCTGTACAGCGATGTCCAGCTGGCGGCCCGGCGCTCGCTGGCGTCCATGACGCTCGAGGCGATCCTGACCAACCGCAACCAGCTCAGCGAGGACATCCTGCACGATCTGCAGGGCGTCGCCGCGGGATACGGCGTCGAGATCGTCCGAGCCGATGTGAAGGACATCGTCTTCCCGGGCAACCTTCAGGACATCATGAACCGGGTGCTCGCCACCGAGCGACTGAGCGAGGCACAGCTGGTCGAGGCGCGTACCCAGGCCGAGAAGCAGACGCTCGAGGCGCAGAGCCGGGCGGAGGCGGAGCGGGTCGCCGCTGCCGCCCGCGCTGAGTCGACGCGGCTGGGGGCCGAGGCCGACGCGGAGGCTCTGCGCGTCCGCACCGCGGCCGAGGTCGATGCGCTGCGACTGCGGCGTCAGAACGCCGAGGCGTACGCGGAGCACCCCGCGCTGCTCCGACTTCGGGAGCTCGAGACGCTGGCCGCGCTGGCGAACAAGACCGAAGCGCGGATCAAGGTCGGCTTCTGACGGCCGACACCGGCGGGCATCCCACACGGCAGGGGTGCCCGCCGGGTGCCGTACGGTATGCGGGTGAAACGGACGTTCGTGCTCGCCTCCGGCAGCCCGGCCCGGCTGAAGACGTTGCAGGCAGCAGGCCTCAACCCCGAGGTGGTCGTCAGTGGGGTCGACGAGTCCATAGTGGAGCTCGATCCGATGCGGCTCTGCCAGACACTGGCCCGGCACAAGGCGGAGGTGGTGGCCGCCATCGTGCCCGGTGCGGCGGCCGCATTCGTCCTGGGATGTGACTCTGTTTTCGAGTTCAATGGCGAGGTACTCGGCAAACCGCGCGACGCCGATGACGCCCGCGCGAGGTGGCGCCGGATGCGCGGACGGTCCGGTATCCTCCACACTGGACACTTCCTGATCGATACCTCCGCCACCCGTACGGCCCAGGCGGTCGCAAGCACGGCTGTCCATTTCGGATACATGACGGATACCGAGATCGACGCCTACGTCCGTACCGGCGAGCCGCTGGGCGTCGCCGGAGCGTTCACCATCGACGGGCTCGGCGGCTGGTTCATCGAGTCGATCGAGGGCGACGCCGGAAACGTCATCGGCGTGTCGCTGCCCGTACTGCGACGGCTTCTGCACGAACTCGGGACCGGCGTCGAGGCGTTCTGGGATCTGCACTAGCGTCACACGCATGAGCTTCAAATCCATCGGTCTCAGCGACGAGCTCCACGCCTACCTCCTCGCGCACAACCCGGCCCCCGATCCGATCGTGACCGAGTTGATCGACCGCACCCACCAGGTCCACGGCCGCTCGGCGAATATGCAGATAGCACCGGAACAGGCGCCCTTCCTCACCTTCCTCGCCCGTATCGTCGGTGTGCGGCATGCCGTGGAGGTGGGTACATTCACCGGGCTCTCCGCATTGTCGGTCGCCCGGGGCCTGGCCGAGGGCGGGCGACTGACGTGTTTCGATGTCTCAGCGGAGTACACCTCGATCGCTCGCGAGTTCTGGGCCAAGGCCGGCCTGGACGACCGGATCGAGTTACGCATCGGGCCCGCCGCCGATACGCTGGCCACGCTGCCGGACGAGCCGTACCTTGACTTCGCTTTCATCGACGCCGACAAGATCGGTTACCCGACGTACTGGGAGCTGCTCGTGCCTCGGACGCGCCCCGGCGGCGTGATCGTCGTTGACAACGTCCTTCGCGATGGCCTGGTCATCGATCCCGACGACGCCGACACTCGGGCGATCGTGGCGTTCAACGACGCTGTCGCTGCGGACAAACGCGTTGAAGCGGTCATGGTTCCCATCGCCGACGGGCTGACGCTGGCGCGTCGGATCTGACCAAGGAGGGCGGTGTAAGCAGGGGCACCCTATTGACGCCTGAACGCAATGAGGGTGCCCCTGCTTACACCAAGCCGACCTCTCAGCGCACGCTCGTGGCGAACTTGCGTGCGGACCAGATCACGCAGAGGACGGTCAGCAGGCCGGTGATGAGGAGCGCCTGCCAGACGCGAGGGTTGCCGAAGTCGCCGGCGAAGAGCGCCCTCGTACCGTCCACCGCCCAGGAGAACGGGTTCCACTTGGAGACGTTGGACAGCCATTTCGGCGCGAACGACAACGGCAGCAGGATCCCGGAGAGCAGCAGGACAGGCTGAGCGACCGTGTTCATCAGTGGTGCCAGGGCATCCTCACTCTTCACGACGAGAGCGACGCCGTACGACAATGACGATGTCATCATCGCGATCAGGGCGAGCAGCAGGTACGCGAGCAGCACGTACCCGAGCTGCACCCGCAGGCCGAAGGCGAGCGCCAGCACCGTGATGATGGCGGCCTGAGCGATCAGTGAGACGACGTCCCGCAGCGACCGCCCGAGCAGCAGGGCGAGCCGGCTCACCGGTGTCACCCGGGACCGTTCGATCACGCCCGCCCGAAGCTCCGCGATGAGCCCGAAGCCCTGAAACAACCCGCCGAATATGGCGAGCAGCACCAGCAGGCCCGGTACGAAGATGCGGTAGGTCGCGGCGTTCGTCGTCGCGCCCAGCGGTGCCAGCGCAGGCTTGAGCAGCGGGGCGAAGAGCAGTAGGTACATCACCGGCTGGAAGATGCCGACGAAGACCCATACGGGATTACGCAGGAGCAATTGGATCTGGCGCTGGAAGATGAGCCAGCTGTCGCGCGCAAGTTTCATCCGAGTGTTCCTCTCACGGCCGGGATCGCGGTTGGCGCACGGTGTTCATACCGTCGGTCAGCCTTCGCGGAGCGAGCGGCCGGTCTTGGTCAGGAATACGTCGTCGAGGCTCGGCCGGTGCAGCTCGATCGAGCGCAGAGGTACCCCGGCGGCGTCGAGGGCCCGGAGAATCAAGGGTATCGCGGTCGCCCCCTCGGTAACGGCGAGACGGAGCGCTCCGTCCTCAGTGGACTCGACGTTGTTGACCGTCGGCTCGTTGCGCAGCACCTTGGTCGCCACGTCGAGCGAACCGTTGAGTCCGATCAGCACGACATCACCGGAGATCTCGCGCTTGAGCTTTTCCGGCGTACCTTCGGCAACAATCAGGCCATTGTCCATAATGGAGATACGATCGCAGAGCGCATCGGCCTCGTCGAGGTAGTGCGTTGTGAGGAAGATCGTCATGCCTTCCCGGCGCAGCCGTCGGATCTCCTCCCACATGTGAGCACGGCTCTGCGGGTCCAGGCCACTTGTCGGTTCGTCGAGGAAGACCACCCGCGGGGCGTGGATGACGCCGAGCGCGATGTCGACCCGGCGACGCTGTCCACCTGAGTACGTCTTACAGGCCCGGTCGGCGTACTCGGTGAGCTGGAACGAGTCGAGCGCGCCGGCCGCGAGGCGCTGTGCCTCCGACTTCGCGATCCCGTACATCCGCGCCTGCTGGACCAGTTCCTCGCGTGCCGTCGATTCGTCCCAGGTGCTGCCGCCTTGCGCGACATAGCCGATGCGTTTTCGGACCTCGCCGGGTTGTGTCCGCAGATCCGCTCCGGCCACGGCCGCCGTGCCACCGTCGGGTTCGATCAGCGTGGCGAGCATTCGCAGCGTGGTCGTCTTGCCGGCGCCGTTGGGCCCGAGGAATCCGAAGATCTCACCCTCGTCGATCATCAGGTCGACGCCACGCACCGCCTCGACGACCTTCTTCTCCCTGCCGCGCGCTCGGAACGATTTCCTGAGCCCCTCGGTCTCAATGATCATGTTTTCTCCACTCCCGGTGGACTCCGGAGATCACGCTCTGTCGCCCCGGTCTCGGTGCGGATCCTGCCGTGGTGCGCACGGAACGAGACACTATCGCGATATGGCTGTCATAGTCAAGATTGATTATTCCGCGTTCGTCGCCGCCGCTGAGTCACCGAACACTGCCGCGAACTCCGCCGGGAAGAGCTCCACGCCCGACTCGATGCGGTCGGCGACCTGGCCACACCAGTCGATCTCGGTTTGGGCCCGGGCGATCGTCAGCTCGAACATCCAGGCGACGTGGACAGGTTTCGTCTTGCGCATGAGATCGGTCGTGAGCGCGAACTTCAGTGACTCGACCGCGGCCCGCAGCAGCCGGGCCCGATTACGCAGGGCTGCGGCCGCCTCGCCTCGGGGCAGCGCCGGCAGGAACGAGAATCCGGCGAGGAATGGATCTGTTATCTGGGAGTACTCCCACCAGTACCGGCGCAGGAGTTCCTCGAACTCGAGCTCGCCGCGAGCGGTGATGCGGTAGGTCGTGCGCGCCGGCCGGGAGCCGATCTGCTCCTTCGCGACGGCCTCGAGCAGCCCTTCCTCGGCAAGCTTGCGTAGCGCGTGGTAGATCGACCCGGGCGCGATGTTCGCCCACTCGTCGGCCCGCCAGCTGTCCAGCTCCCGCCGGACGTCGTACCCGTGGACCGGCTGCATCCAGCGGACAAGACCGAGGATCATGAGCCGAGTGGCCGACATGAGACCAGCGTAATAGCCAAGCTTGACTAAGTCTCGACTCCCTAGCCCGCACATCGGCGGCGAGGATTCCCACGTCATCGCCGCGACCGCTGCCGCATGATCAACTCTGCGGATACACTCGGCGCACGGCGGTTGAGCACCGACAAGGGGCTTTCGCCGGGTCGGCCGGAGGGAGCTCGATGCGGAAGGTTCTCATCGCCAACCGGGGGGAGATCGCAGTCCGCGTCATCCGCGCCTGCCGCGACGGCGGACTCGCGAGTGTCGCCGTCTACGCGGACCCCGATCGCGACGCCCTGCACGTCCGACTCGCCGACGAGGCGTACGCCCTCTTCGGGAACACCGCCCCCGAGACCTACCTACGCATAGACAAGCTCATCGACATAGCCGGACGCGCCGGCGCGGACGGGGTGCATCCCGGCTACGGCTTCCTCGCCGAGAACGCCGACTTCGCTCAGGCTGTCCTCGACGCGGGCCTCATCTGGATCGGACCGAGCCCGCAGGCCATTCGCGACCTCGGCGACAAGGTCACGGCCCGACACATCGCGCAGCGTGCCGGTGCACCCCTCGTCGCCGGAACGCCCGAGCCGGTCAGCGGACCCGACGAGGTTGTCGCGTTCGCCCGGGAGCATGGCCTGCCGGTCGCCATCAAGGCGGCGTTCGGCGGTGGCGGCCGCGGGCTCAAGGTCGCCCGCACCCTCGAGGAGATTCCCGCGCTGCTCGAATCGGCTACGCGGGAGGCGATGGCCGCGTTCGGCCGGGGCGAGTGCTTCGTCGAGCGGTACCTCGACCGGCCCCGCCACGTCGAGGCTCAGGTGCTCGCCGACCAGCATGGCAACGTCATCGTCGTCGGGACGCGTGACTGCTCGTTGCAGCGGCGGCACCAGAAACTGGTCGAAGAGGCGCCGGCGCCTTTCCTCACGGGTGAACAGCGGGCCGCGATCCACGAGTCGGCCAAGGCGATATGCCGCGAGGCTGGATACCACGGTGCCGGCACGGTCGAGTATCTCGTCGGGGTCGACGGGACGGTGTCGTTCCTTGAGGTCAACACGCGGCTGCAGGTCGAGCATCCGGTGACCGAGGAGACCTCCGGCGTCGACCTCGTCCGGGAGCAGTTCCGGATCGCGGACGGCGAGAAGCTCCGCTTCGCCGCGGACCCCGCGCCGCGTGGTCATTCGATCGAGTTCCGCATCAACGGGGAGGACCCCGGCCGTGGCTTCCTGCCGGCCCCCGGCACCGTCACCGGGTGGCGGTTGCCCGAGGGTCCGGGCGTACGCGTCGATACCGGTGTCGAGGCGGGCAGCGTGGTCGGCGGCAACTTCGACTCGCTGCTGGCCAAGGTGATCGTCACCGGCGAGACCCGGGTCGAGGCGCTGGAACGGGCCCGGCGGGCGCTGGACGAGATGGTTGTCGAGGGAATGGCAACCGCGCTGCCGTTCCACCGCCTCATCGTGCGGGATCCCTCCTTTGTGGAGGAACCGTTCGCCATCCACACGCGGTGGATCGAGACCGAGTGGTCCAACACGGTCCCCCCGTTCGCTGGCCCTGTCTCTGTTTCGTCCGATGTGGAGAGTCAGCGGGCGACCGTGGTCGTTGAGGTGGCGGGCAAACGGATCGAGGTGTCGCTACCGGCCGGCTTCGGGAGTTCGGCGGCCGCCGCCCGGGCGAGTGGGACCCGGCGGTCGACCAAGCGGGGGCACGCCGCCGCGGCATCTGGCGACGCGCTCACCAGCCCGATGCAGGGAACCATCGTCAAGGTGGCTGTGGCCGAAGGGGACACCGTGGCGCAAGGTGACCTGGTGGTCGCGCTCGAGGCGATGAAGATGGAGCAGCCGCTCAACGCGCACAAGGCCGGAGTCGTCACCGGCCTGGTCGCCGAGGTGGGTATGACCGTCTCCTCCGGCGCCGTGATCTGCGAGATCGTCTGAGTCGCGTGCTATGCACCTGCTCAGCGCTGGGGTCGACGTAGATCGATGTCGTGTTGTGGCCGTTCGGCGGGCCACAACACGACGTAAGGTCTCGACTCCTCCGGGACCGCGCACCGCTCGCGGAGGAACAACGCGGCCTGCCCGTACGGGCCGGCCGGCCGTTCACCCTCGCCCCGCAACCGTAGTGACACTTCATCGGCCGCCGCCTCACGGGCCCCGATCACAGCCTGGAAGGGGATCTTCCGCACCGCCGCCTCGCGGATCCTGGACGCGAGCGAACCGCCCGCGCTCAGCTCCACCCGAAGGCCGGACGCCCGGCAGAGCTCGACGAAAACAGCCGCGGCGGCGAGTTCGTCATCGGAGACCGGCATCACGAGTACCTGTACCGGTGCGAACCACGCCGGGAATGCTCCCTCGTGCACCTCGATCAGGTGCGCGAAGAGCCGTTCGAAACTGCCGACGATACTGCGGTGGACCATCACCGGCCGCCGGTGCAACCCGCCACTGTCGACATAGGATAGATCGAACTGCGCTGGTTGATTGAAGTCCACCTGCACGGTGGAGAGGGTGAACTCCCGGCCGGCGTGGTCGAGCATCTGGACGTCGATCTTCGGTCCGTAGAAGGCGGCCTCGCCACGAGCCTCCACATAGGAGACTCCGGCGTCACCGAGCGCTTGGCGGAGCAGCTCCTCCGAGCGGTTCCAGAGTGCCACCTCGCCGACGTATTTGGGTCCCCCGTTCCGAAGAGACAGCCGGTAGCCGGCGGCCTCGATTCCGAGTGCGGCATGTGCCCTACCGACGAGTCGTAGCGCACGAACGACCTCGGCGCCCACCTGCTCCTCGGCGCAGAAGATATGGCCGTCGTTGACGGAGATCGCCCGCACCCGCGATAGTCCACTCAGGACGCCCGAGCGCTCCTCACGGTACATGCCCCCGATCTCAGCGATCCGCAGCGGAAGGTGGCGATAGGAGCGCCCGCGCGACGCGTACACCATCGCGTGGTGCGGACACAGCATGGGGCGTAGGACGATCTGATCCGAACCGAGGTCCATCGGCGGGAACATGTCGTCGGCGAAGTAGGGCAGGTGACCGGAGCGTTCGTACATCTCGCGTCTGGCCATGGGCGGGGAGTAGACGTGGACGTAGCCGTCGCGCTCCTCCTCGCGGCGTACGTACGACTCCACGGCATACCTCGCCGCCGCACCCGCGGGCAGCCATATGGGTAGGCCCGCGCCGACCAGCGGGTCGGAGTGGAACAGGTCGAGCTCGCGTCCGAGCTGCCGGTGGTCGATCATTTCGCTCTCCTTTACTGCTCGGGCGATCGGAGAGCGCATGCGAAACGGCCCCGGGCGATCGCCCGGGGCCGTCGATGACTCTGTCAGGTCAGCGCGTCAGCACGCCCGGTCTCCCGGCGTGGTCGTGTTCAACACTGCCTGACTCATGCTCCAACTGTACGGCTGCCCGCATCACCGCGCAAAGCATTAGTACGGACGTGAACGGTGCAGGCAACACGCACGCCGTTACTCGAACTCGTGCTGCATCAGCTGGCGACCGGCCTCCGCGATCGACCCGGACACCGAAGGATAGATGGTGATGGTGTGCGCCAGCTGGTCCACGGTCAGATGGTTCTCCACTGCGAGAGCGATCGGCAGGATCAGCTCGCTCGCCTTCGGTGCCACGATGACGCCGCCAGCGATGAGCCCCGAGGCCGGCCGGCAGAACAGCTTGACGAAGCCGTCCTGGATGTCGGCCATCTTCGCCCGGGCGTTGCCCGACAGTGGTAGCACGACCGAGCGGGCAGGAACCGCGCCGGAGTCCATGTCGTGCTGGGTCACGCCGACGCTGGCGATCTCTGGATCCGTGAAGACGTTGGCCGCCACCGTCTTGAGCCGAAGCGGCGTCACCGCCTCGCCAAGGGCGTGCCACATCGCGATCCGACCCTGCATCGCTGCGACACTGGCCAGCGCGAGGACGCCGGTACAGTCGCCCGCCGCGTAGACGCCGGGGACGTTCGTGCGGGAGACGCGGTCCACCGCGACGTGCCCGTTGGGAGTCATCGCGATCCCGTACCCGTCCAGCCCCAGACCGTCCGTGTTGGGCACCGATCCGACGGCCATGAGGACGTGCGAGCCCTCGATTCTGGAACCGTCGGCCAGCTCGACGACCGCGCCGCCGGCGACCGCTTGGGCCGCCGATGCCCGGGAGTTGGCGAGGATCCGCATGCCCCGCGCCCGGAACACGGACTCGACGGCCGATGCGGCATCCGGATCCTCATGCGGCATCACCCGGTCCCGGCTGGAGACGAGTGTCACGTCCACGCCGGCGGCGAGGTAGGCGCTCGCGAACTCGGCTCCGGTAACGCCGGAGCCGACCACGATCAGCCGTTCGGGCAGCGCCGGCAGGTCGTATACGTCGCGCCAGGTGAGGATGCGGGCTCCGTCCGGCTCGGCAGTCGGGAGTACCCGCGGAGTCGCGCCGGTCGCCACGAGAACCGTCGATGCTCGTATCTCGAACGGGTCGCCCTCGACCGGGTCGACCAGGACCTGGTGCAGGTGGCCCGACGAGTCCGGTCCAAGCCGGGCCCGCCCGCCGATCAGCGAGATGCCGGCCTTGGTGAGCTTGGCCGCGATATCGGCCGACTGCGCCAGCGCGAGGCGCTTCACCCGCGCGTGTACCGCCGCCGCGTCCAGGGTCACCGCGCCGGGCCCGGCGACCCGTACCCCGAGGTTGCCGCCGTGATGGAACGCGGTCACAACATCCGAGGAGGCGATGAAGGTCTTCGATGGTACGCAGTCGGAGAGGACGCAGGCTCCGCCGGCCCCCTCGGCCTCCACGATGGTGACCTCGGCCCCGAGCTGCGCAGCCACCAGGGCTGCCTCGTAGCCGGCCGGACCGCCTCCGATGATGACCACCTGCGTCATAACGCACTCCCGCTGACGATTACGGACCGTTGCATTCTCCCCCACCTCGGAAGGGTCTATCGTCATCGCGTGCGCCTCTACGCCGCGTACGGGTCAAACCTTGATCCCGGACGGATGCGGGCATACTGCCCCCGATCACCGATGGTAGGCACGGGTTGGCTCGAGGGATGGCGGTTGACATTCGCCGGCGAGGACCTGCTGGGGTATGAGGGCGCCGTCTGTACCGTCGTTGAGTCCGATTCGGAGGGTGACCGGGTCTTCGTCGCACTCTACGACGTCGACCCGTACGACGAGGCTCTGCTGGAAGAGATCGAGGGCATCCTCGCCGGGACGTACCACAAGATCCACATCCGGGCGGTGACGCTGGACGGCGAGGTCACCGCGTGGCTCTCGGTCTTCGCGGGGTACGAGGGCGGGCTGCCAACGGCTTGGTACCTCTCCGAGATCGCGAACGCGGCGCGCAAGGCCGGGGCTCCCGACGACTACATCGAGGCGCTCCGATCACGCCCCACCCGTACCGCGACCGCCTGACCCACTCAGCTCGTACCCCGACCGCCCGGACGTACGGCATCGGCCGCCCGCGACAGCAGGGCAAGCAGCTCGTCGCGCTCCGGTGTGGACAGTTTCGCCAATGCCTCGCCGACGATCCGGTCGGCCAGCGCCTCGGCATGTATGTACCGGCGTACCAGGGCGGCCCGGGCCGGGAACGGTGGCTGCCAGCCGAACGCGAGCGCCTCTTCCTCGCCCTCCGGGCCTGCGACCACGGCCTCGACCGGCCTCAAGCCGCTGGCCCGGGCCGCCACAAGCTGGGCGCCCGCGCGATGTTCCCACATCAGATGGATGAGGACGGCCGCCATCGCCCCGGCACCACCATCGGGCGCCGGCATCGCCCGGCCGGCGGAGAAGAGGGGCAAGGCGGCGCCCTCGACGGCATCGACGACCGCAGCCGAGAGGCTGACCAGGCGGCCCAGGTCGTGCAGGCTACCCAGATGCTCGTCGCCCCAGCGGGCACACTCGGCCAGGCGGCAGGCGGCTACCTCAGCCGGTCCCACCTTGCGCGCCGCGTCCCAGCCCGTCCTTACCGCGTCGGGTGAGATGACCCCGATCGCCGCGGCCACCGTCTCGGGCCGCGCATCATCACCGAGCACGCCGCCTCGTCCGGCGACGTAGAAGGCCCAGCCCGACAGCTCGAGCAGGCGGGCCCGGCGCAGGGTCTTCGGGCTGGTACTCCAGGCACTGTCCAACTCGGACACCGGGCGCCGCATGGTCGCGGCGGCGAGTTCCGGTGTCACGTGTCCGATTGTCTGGGTGGACGGGGGCTCGGGCACATCCGACGAACGCACAAACATCCACCCGTATGTGTGTGGTCAGCCGGCCGACGGGACGGTGATCGAGCTGTTCGGCTTCAGTCGCTCATACGGCACGCCGCCCAGATTGGACAGCAGACCGGCCAGGATGCCGAACATGGCCTCGCTGCCGAGCGCGTCGTGCAACGCGTAGGCATGGCGGGGGGCGACCGCCCTGATGAAGTCCACCGACTCGGCGGCCTTGAGCCAGGGCGCGGTCACCGGTACGAAGAGTGTGTCCACTGTGGCCCCTTCCGGAACGTCGAAGGAGTCACCCGGGTGGTAGAGCGTGTCCGCCACCAGGAAACCGAGGTTGGCGATGCGAGGGATGTCCGGATGGATCAGCGCGTGCCAACCGCCGTACGCCCGGACCTTGAAGCCGGCGGCCTCGAACTGCTCGCCGCTGTTCACGGTCGTCACGGCTCCGGCCAGGGCGCCGAGCTTCTCCGCGACCGCCGGGTGGGTGAACACCCGAACCGAGGGCCTCTTGCCCAGTTCGTCGGCGAGCGTCTCGACCACCATGTGGTCGGTGTGTTCGTGCGTGACGAGCACGGCGTCGGCGCCGTCGAGCGCCTCCCGCTCGGTGAATACACCAGGATCGATGACCAGGACGGCGCCGTCGGACTCGACCCGCACGCAGGCGTGGCCGTACTTCGTGACCTTCATAGGCGCGAGTCTAGGTGAGCCGCGTGGTCGCGCGGGTCAATGAGGGAGAAGGTCGACGAGGTCGTCCATCGCCTGGTTGAAAGCGGGTACGAGTTGGTAACCGGAGTGTGCCTGGATCTTCGGGGCCACCTGGTCGCCGGGGCGCGGATCGAAGTCGAGCGGGTCGGCCAGGCGGCGGTCCCCGATGCCGACCAGACCACCGATCGGATCGGTGGCCCGCCACAGGTTGATCCAGCGTTCCTGGCCGCGTGGCCCGGCGACCGCCGCTCCGATGTCGTTCAGCACGCGATCGTTGAAGTAGTTGGGAAAAGCCCGGGCGTAGAGGCGACGGATCGGGGACCCGTACGTGAGCACCGCTGTGCGAGGGCGCGCGTCGGGCGGAAGCTGGAGCACGGTTGCGGCGACGAGAACTGAGCCCTGACTATGCCCGGACAGAACAACTCCCCCCTGTGAGGTGGCGAGCCAGTTGGCCCGGTGCGTCAGTTCGGGCACGACGCGCTCGGCGTAGCAGGGTGGTCCGAGTGGATGACCGGCGCGGGGCCAGAAGGTCGCGATGTCCCAGATCACGCCGACCGTCCGCCGTAAGCGGGGCCGGCGGTACGTCTGCACGCCGAGCAGCACGAGCAGCAGCACCGAGACACTGATCAACCAGGTGCCCAGGTTGGCGAGGTAGACAGTGGTCTTGCCGAGCAAGCTCTGCGAGGGGAAGACCTGCAGCGGTCCGATCCCGAGGTACCCGAAGATGCTCGCCGCCACGCCCAGCGCGGCGACCACGACCCAGGCGGTGCCGAACACCCGGGACAGGTGGTCGCTGAACTGAGCATTGGCGATGGCGCGGTCGATCGCCTTGGCGCGCGCGGGATCGCGCCGCCGGCCACCGCGGAAATCCTGGTCGGTGTCCCGCCGGGCATGCCGGACCAGGATCGGGCGGCTGATGAAACGCACCCAGATAAGGGCGAGGATCACCACCAGGAAGAGCAGCACGAAGCCGACCGCCGCCCACTGGAATGAGGACGGCGGTTGGACACCGACGTTGACGGGCGCTTTGGAGAACGACGGCAGATGCGGGCGGATCGGCGAGTTCGAGCCACCGCCTAGGTAGTCGGCGACCTGGTAGGTCAGGCCCGCTGAGAACGCGGCGCCGAGGCCGAGGCCGAGCGAGGCGATGATCGGCGAGGCGAAACCGGCGAACAGCGCACCCTTGGTCCGGTGCCGTTGGAAGAGCACGACCAGCATCAGTAGCCCGAGCAGTCCACCCTGGACGGCGAAGAGGCTCGTAACCGTAGTGGAGTAGCCGGGCAGCGGTCCGCCCGTCGGCCAGCCCGGGCGTGGCAGGCATGAGTACACAAGAGACAGTGTCAGCACGGCGAGCGAGGCCCAGAGCAGAAGGTTGCAGACGAACGCTGCGAACGCTGAGCTGGACACCCGCTCGAACACGGCCGGGACGAAGAGCAGGAGCACCGCCAGCGCGATGATGGCACACGCGGCGACGAAGAGAGCCCGCCCGATCAGCGCCACGACGTTCGCGTCCACCGTCAGGTCGTATGTCTTGACATCGGAGTCGTGCCGGATCAGCACGTAAAGCAGGGCGGCCGCGATGACCGAGAACATCGTCGCGACGTGCAGGATGCGCAGCCGGCTGACCTGATGCTTGCCGTCCCAAAAGGTCGGCGTGGCCAGTCCGTCGCCCTCCGGGGTCGCGCGCTCGAGCTGGTACGACTCGTACTTCCCCCAGGTCCGGCGAGCCAGGAACCAGAGCAGCGCGACGAACAGAATCGGCACCGCCGCGGCAATCGCCATCCGCCGTCCGGTTGGCGCCAGCTGTCCCGAGAAGACGCCGCTGACCCAGGAATGCTTGTTCATGCACGCGGCGGTGTACTGCGGGCACTGCCAGGCAACGAGGTCCAGGCTGACGCCGACCATGGCCAGGGTGAAGGTGGCCGAAAGCGTCAGCGCGAAGATCCGGCACAGAACGTGCACGATGGCCCGGCCAACACCTACCGCGGGTGGCCGTAGCCACAACGCAACGTTGACCAACGTGAACGGAAGCAGCAGCAACCAGAAGGCGCGAGCAGCTGCGCCGGCGGTGAGGTTGCCCCACCGGTAGGCCTCCAGCCGGGCTCCACCCGGACCCAACGTCGCGCCGTACTCGGTGCGCGGCCGGAAGAAGCCGGCGTCGCTGTCGCCGGCGACCTGGCCGATGATGGCGCGGTCGAGCATCTCCTCGGCCGGCGTACCGGAGACGCCGTGGACACGCAGCTCGGTCGGCGGCGTGTCCGGTCCAGCGGGTACCTCTGGCCGGTCGGTCGTCGGCTCAGCCTGGGGTGCCAGCCGCTCCGTCGGCGGCTCCTGCGGCGGGTTGTCGGGATCGACGATGAGCGGTGCTTCGACCGGTGGCGCCGTGGCGACGCGTTCGGGGTAGCTGGACGCCGGAGCTTCGACGGGCCGCTCTGTGGGCATGCGTGGACGGGGACGCGCGGTCCCCTCCCCCTCTCGGTGGCTTGGCCGGACGTTACGGAACTCGCCGCGGGCACGTGGAGCGACCCGACGTTGGCACTGCACGCTAGACCCGCGCGCGCCAGCCGGCAACTGTTTGACGAAGAACCGATCGCAAGCTGCGGTGCCTCGCTGACGCTCGGCTCCTCGCGCTCACGTCATTCGTCAAGAACCGATGAGCATCCGACAGATGGAGCCTGGTTCAGCCGCCCGGCCGTAGTCGCGATTCGGACAGCGCGCCGAGTGCGGTCTCGACGAATACCCGTACGCCCACACCGACCGCCGCCTCGTCCACATCGAAGCGGGGGTGGTGGATGTCCATGATCTCCATCTGTCCTGGCCGGCGGGTGCCGAGCCGGAACATCGCACCCGGCACGTGGCCGAGGTAGAAGGAGAAGTCCTCCGCTCCCATGCTCAGCTCGGCCGCAACGACACGTCCGGAGCCGAGTACCCGGGCTCCGGCGTCCGCCACGACCGACGTTGCGTTGGCGTCGTTGACAACCGGCGGCACACCGTGGACGTAGTCGACCATCGCCTCCGCCCCGGTGTCCTTGACCGCCGCGCAGACGATCTCCTCGATGATGCCCGGCAGTCTGTCGCGCTGGGGCCAGAGCGAGCGGACGGTCGCGCTCGCGGTCCCGACGGACGGAATCGCGTTCGCCGCGACGCCGGCATTGATGGTGCCGAACACCATACTCACGTTGGCCCGCTGGCCGATCCGGTGTTTCAGGATGGCCGGGACGCTGGCGACGACCGTTCCCAGCGCGTGCACGAGATCGACCGTGAGATGCGGACGTGCCGTATGGCCGCCGGGTCCGGTCAGCTGAACGTCCACCAGGTCGGCGGCCGCGGTGAAGACACCCTCGCGGACGCCGATCGTTCCCGCCTCGAGCTGCGGGTTGCAATGCAGGGCGAAGATGGCGTCCACTTCATGCAGCCCGCCGGCCTCGATGACCCGCAACGAACCGAACGGCACCTTCTCCTCGCTCGGCTGGAACAGTAGCCGGACCCGGCCAGGCAGCTGCCCGCGCCGGTTCAGCTCGGCCAGGACGAGGCCGGCGCCGAGCAGGATCGTCGTGTGCACGTCGTGGCCACAGGCGTGGCACACGCCGTCCACAGTGGAGCGGTACGGGACATCCTTGGGATCGGCGAGCGGCAGCGCGTCGAGGTCCGCGCGCAGTGCGATCGTGCGCTCGCCCCGGCCGATGTCGCACACGAGTCCGGTACGCCCAGGTAGAAGTCGCGGACGAAGTCCGGCGGCCCGCAGCCGCTTCGCCACCAGGGCGGTGGTCCGGATCTCGGACCCGGAGAGTTCGGGATGGGCGTGAATGTCGCGGCGTACCGCGATGAGCTCCTGTTCCAGCGCCACGTATATCCGCGCCGCCACCGCGGTCGTCGTCTCGTCGCCCGCGCTCGCCGGGTTCTCGTGTGACACCAGCACACTCGTCACAGTGCGTCCGATCTCATGGGTTGAATGGGTTCCAATCCAGCGCAGCTTAGCCCCTGGTTTATAACTGAGGGCAACATCCTTAACGAGCGACGTGTCGAACACGGAGTGTGTTCGCCGGGCACTGTCGATGTTTGTCCGATTTTCTGGCGAGACTGACCCGCTCGCCGATTGCATCGCGGTTACACAGAGTCACCACCACGGCGTCTCTGCCCCCGTCTACGCACCGTAGCGGTACGACTCAGAAACGGTCGGTCGGTCGGTATAACCCCCAAACACCTCGCAAGGTATCGCAGACCTCGCCGACCGTGGCGCGGGCCCGCAGCGCCTCGCGCATCGGATAGAGCACGTTGGACGTGCCGCTGGCGGCCTCCGCCACAGCCTTGAGGGCCGACTCGACGGCCGCGAGGTCGCGCTCGGCGCGCAGGGTAGCAAGGCGGGCGGCCTGCTCCGCCTCGATCGCCGGATCCACCCGGAGCGGCTCGTACGGCTCGTCCTCCGGCACCCTGAACCGGTTGAGACCCACTACCACGCGCTCACCGCTGTCGATCTCCCGGGCGACCCGGTACGCGGAGGTTTCGATCTCCCGCTTCTGGAAGCCGGCTTCGATCGCGTCGACCGCGGAGCCGAACTCGTCGACGCGGGCCATCAGGGCCAGGGCGGCCGCCTCAACCTCGTCAGTCATCGCCTCGATGGCGTACGATCCGGCGAACGGGTCCACTGTGGATGTCAGGTCCGTCTCGTACGCGAGCACCTGCTGGGTCCGCAGCGCGAGCCGGGCCGCCTTCTCGGTGGGCAGCGCGATCGCCTCGTCATAGGAGTTCGTATGCAGCGACTGGGTTCCGCCGAGCACGGCCCCGATGGCCTGCGCGGTGACCCGGATCAGGTTCACCTCGGGCTGCTGCGCGGTGAGCTGGACGCCCGCGGTCTGGGTGTGGAACCGGAGCATCAGTGAGCGCGGATCCTTGGCGTCGAAGTGGTCACGCATGAGCCGGGCCCAGATCCGTCGCGCCGCCCGGAACTTCGCGACCTCCTCGAGGAACGTCGTGCGGGCGACGAAGAAGAACGACAGCCGGGGGGCGAAGTCGTCGATCGCCAGCCCGGCCTGGATCGCGGTCCGCACGTACGTCAGGCCGTTGGCGAGCGTGAAGGCGATCTCCTGGGCGGGTGTGGCGCCAGCCTCGGCCATGTGGTAGCCGGAGATCGAAATGGTGTTCCACTTCGGAATCTGCTGGCGGCAGTACGCGAAGGTATCGGCCACCAGCCGCAGTGACGGCTTCGGCGGGAAGATGTAGGTCCCGCGGGCGATGTACTCCTTGAGGATGTCGTTCTGGATCGTTCCGTTGAGCGCCGTCCCGGGTACACCGTGCTCCTCACCGACGAGCTGGTAGAGCAGCAACAGCACGGAGGCGGGCGCGTTGATCGTCATCGACGTGGAGACCTTGTCCAGCGGGATCCCGTCGAAGAGGAGCCGCATGTCGTCGATCGAGTCGATGGCGACCCCGACCTTGCCCACCTCGCCATGGGCGAGCGCGGCATCGGAGTCGTACCCCATCTGGGTCGGCAGGTCGAACGCGACCGACAGCCCGGTCGTACCCGCCGCGTGCAGCGCGTGGTAGCGCCGGTTGGATTCCCGCGCCGTGCCGAACCCGGCGTACTGGCGCATGGTCCAGGGTCGGGTGGTGTACATCGTGGCATAGACACCTCGGGTGAACGGGTACTTCCCGGGCGTACCGAGCCGGTCGGCCAGGTCTGCCGGCGCTGACCCGTAAACGGGTTTGATCGGGAACCCGGACTCGCTGGCGTGCTCGGTTGCCATACCTCGCGATCGTAGGTGGGTTCTCCGGCAGACGGGCAGCCCGGTGGGTGACTGATTCGCCACTCGTGACCAGTGCATACACACGCGGGACGAGGGGATGCCGGTCGAGAATGGCGGGCGCGACTCTGGTCCCCTGTGGACAAGATCTCGAGCCGGATCTCCAGCATGTGGCTATCTTGGCGACCAGCACCAGGGCCATGAGGTCGGTACCGCTCCACCAGCAGGTTGCGGACTGTGACGGGCGTGCGACGGATTGCCGACGCACCGGCATCGTCGGGACTGCCGTGACTTTCCCGAGGCCTTATCCTTGCCCAAGACAGGGGTGACCCACCCGACGACAGCTGGAGCGAACGCGACCGCCATGTCTGCCCGAGCTATGGCCAGCCTCCGGTGAGGGGCGCGGCGCAGTGACCACGCAGAGCCATACGTGGCGCGAACAGTCGTCAGCCGGTAGTCCAAGCGGGGAACGCGCGATCGCCGGTGCGGTCATCGGCGGGCGGTACGAGCTGCGTGAACCGGTCGGCAACGGCGGCATGGGCACGGTGTGGCGGGCGACAGACACGCAGCTGCGCCGCGATGTAGCGGTGAAGGAGGTCATTCTTCCGCCGACGATGCCCCGAAGCGAGCGGGATGCGTTGTGTGAGCGGACGCTGCGGGAGGCCCGCGCCGCGGCCGCTCTGTCGCATCCCAGTGTCGTTCAGGTCTACGACGTGGTGACGGACGGTGGCCGGCCGTGGATCGTGATGGAGCTGCTCGACGCCCGCAGCCTCGCCGACCTGGTCATCGACGACGGTCCCCTCTCGCCCCGCGCGGTGGCCAAGATCGGCGTCGCCATGCTCGGGGCGCTGGAGGTGGCGCACGCCGCCGGAGTGCTGCACCGCGACGTGAAGCCGGCGAATGTACTCATCTGCGCCGACGGTCGCTGCGTCCTGACCGACTTCGGCGTGGCCCGCCTACCGACGGAGAGCAAGCTCACCACACCCGGGATGGTTCTTGGCTCCCCGCACTTCATCTCGCCCGAACGCGCCGTCGGTGGCAGTTTCGGGCCGCCCAGCGACCTGTTCTCGCTCGGCGTGACCCTCTACACCGCGGTCGAGGGAGGTCCACCCTTCGATCGCGGCGACCCGTTCGAGACGATGCGCGCCGTCGTGGAGGAGAATCCACGGCCGGCCAAGCTCGCCGGGCCGCTGCAGCCGGTGCTGATGGGCCTGTTGGAGAAGGAGCCGGCCAGGCGCTGGGGTGTCGACCAGGCCCGGGCGGCGTTGCGTGAGCTGCTCAGCGGAGCCCTCAGCCGCAGCGGCCGCGCGCGGCACGACACCGATCCGACGGCGGTCGTCCGTCCGCCCGTGGGGCCACCGCCGGCGATCCGTGACGGCGGCGGGGGCCAGGTCGGAGGCCGCGCGATGCTCGACCCGGAGGAACCGCTCTCCGGTCAGTTGGCTAGGCGGACAACGCTCGGTGACCGCTCGGGCGTGCCAGTTCAAGCCGAACCGGCGAATCCCGGTTGGAGCCGGCCCGGACCGGTCCCTCATCCAGATTCCGACGAGTGGCGCCCGCCGTCGCGGCGGGAGGGAGTCGGACGCCGCCGAGCGCCTTCGGCCGGGGCCGTCATGGCCGACCAGGTTCGGGGACGGGTGCGCGAACTCGGGCGGCAGGCGGCACGGCCGGCCACCCGGTCCCGCCTGGTCGTAGGCGTGGGGCTCGTCCTGGTGCTCGCGGCAGTCGGGGCTGTGGTGATGGCCGGATTGTTCTCCGGCAAGCAAACACCGCCTCCGTCGTCCCAGGCCACGGCGACGCCGGCCGACACGCCGCTGATTGCGGTGCAGCAGTACCGCGACCAGCGTGGCCTGATCATCAACGTGCCGAAGGACTGGAGTAAGACGCCCGCAAGGGCCGGCTATGTCGACTTCACCGACCCGGACGACGGCGGGCGGCGGATTCGCGTCAACGTCGAGAACTTCAGCGGAACCGCGCAGCGTTTCTTCCAGACGGCGGAGACCAACCTGCGGAAGCCGGGCACCTGCCTGCAGCCGTATCAGCGGGTCGCCCTGACCGACGCGAACCTGGCCGGTCGCCCGGGTAAGGAACTGGAGTACACCTGTGGAAGCGGGCCGCAGATGCGGCACGGCATCTGGGGCGCCGTTGTCGTCAGCGGCAAGGCGTACCACTTCTACCTGACGGTGCCCGATGCCAGGTTCGCCGAGAGTAAGATCATCTTCGACGAAATGGTCCGCTCGTTCCAGCTGACCTGACGCACGCTCGAACGAAGAGAATCTAGGCAAGCCGGCGTCCTTACCAACAGCGTGGGGAGGAATGGGCGGTGGCCACGTTGAGCGAGGAGGCCGAGCGTTGGCTGGCCGACGACCCGGATCCGGCCACCCGTGAAGAATTGCGCGCGGTCATCGACCGGTTGCCGGCGGCCGAGTCCGACCTGGCGGACCGGTTCCGAGCCCCGCTCGCCTTCGGCACGGCCGGCCTGCGCGGACCGATGCGGGCCGGTCCCAACGGGATGAACCTCGCCGTGGTCCGGGGCGCCGCGGCCGGACTGGTCGCCTGGCTGGCGGCCAAGGACGCGCGGGGGCCACTGGTGATCGGCTACGACGCGCGGCACGGGTCACGGCGGTTCGCTGACGAGACCGCCCAGGTGGCGACCGGAGCCGGGCGGGAAGCGCTGATCCTGCCCCGGGAGCTGCCGACACCGGTTCTGGCGCACGCAGTCCGGGCGCTGGGCGCGTGCGCCGGAGTGATGGTCACCGCGAGTCACAACCCGCCCCAGGACAACGGGTACAAGGTCTATCTCGGCGCCGAACTCGGTGGGGTGGGCGGTGACGGCGCGCAGATCGTCCCGCCCGCCGACGCGGAGATCGAGGCGGCCATCCGCGCGGTAGGTCCCCTTGGCCGGGTGCCGCTCGGCGATGCCGGCCGTATTCTCGACGAGTCCATCGTTGAGTCCTATGTAGACGGAGCGGTTGCCGTCCTCGATCCGTCCGGTGCCACGAACCGCAAGGCGTTCGCCATCGCGTACACGGCGATGCACGGTGTGGGCGCTCCGGTGCTCGCCGCCGCCTTCGACCGGGCCGGCTTCGCGCCACCGGCGAGCGTCGCCGAGCAGGAGCGGCCCGACCCGGCGTTTCCAACCGTCACGTTCCCCAACCCTGAAGAGCCCGGCGCGATGAATCTCCTCGTCGCGCTCGCCGAGACCACCGGCGCCGACATCGCCATCGCCAACGACCCGGACGCAGACCGGTGCGCGGTCGCGATACCCGGTCCGCACGGGTGGCGTGCGCTGCGTGGAGACGAGGTGGGCGTGCTCCTCGCCGACCACCTCCTTCGTCGCGGCGTGCGCGGCATATACGCCACGACGATCGTCTCCTCCACGTTGCTCTCAGCACTCTGCGCGGCGCGCGGAGCCGAGTACGCCGTGACGCTGACCGGGTTCAAGTGGATCGTGCGGGCGGGTGGGGCGGACGCCGACCGGCTCGTCTACGGCTACGAGGAGGCTCTGGGCTACTGCGCAGCGCCGCGGCACGTCCGGGACAAGGACGGCATCACCGCCGCGCTGCTCGTGGCCGAGCTCGCCGCTGGACTCAAACGCGACGGCCGGACGCTGGCCGACCGGCTGGACGAGCTGGCGGCCGAGTTCGGGGTCTACCTCACCGACCAGTTGTCGGTACGGGTCGATGACCTGGCCGCGATCGACGCGGCGATGGCGCGGCTGCGGCAGCGACCGCCGCGGAGCCTTCGCGACGAGCCGGTGACCGTCGAGGATCTGGCGCCCGGGGCCGACGTGGTGATCCTGCGCACCGCAACCGGTCGGGTGGTGGTTCGGCCTTCGGGCACCGAACCCAAGCTCAAGGCATATCTTGAGTCGGTGGAGCCGGTCGGCGATGCCGGCGTGACGGCGGCCCGGTCGCGGGCCGGCGCGGCCGTGTCGGCTCTGCGCTCGGAGGTGGCCGCGGCTCTCGGCTTCTAGGCGGGCTCGACCACGGGGGACCGACCGGGGAGGTCTGACGCGCCATGCCCTTGCTCAGTTTCGTCATCCCGGTTCACGGCGTACAGGGCTATCTGCGTGAGTGTCTCGACTCGATCCTGGGACAGACCTTCACCGACCTCGAGGTGATCGCGGTCGACGACGCATCGACCGACCACTGTGGAGAGATCCTCGACTCGTTCGCCGCCCGGGACGCCCGGGTACGGGTGCTGCATCTTCCGTCCAATGTGGGCCTTGGCCCGGCGCGCAACATCGGGCTCGACGCCACGTCAGGTGAGTACGTGTGGTTTGTGGACAGTGACGACTGGATCTCCGCGAGCTGTCTGCGACCGATCGCCGCCCGGCTCGTCGCGGTCCATCCCGATGTCCTGCTACTCAACTACGCCAGGGTGAGCTGGCTCGGCGAGCAGATGCCGGGCGACGGGGGTGAGGTGCTCGGCCGGGTCGAGGCGTCGGGCACGACCACGCTCGCCGAGGCACCGGACCTGCTCGGCCTGTTCACCGTGGCCTGGAACAAGGTTCTGCGGCGCGAGTTCCTCGTCGGCACTGGGCTGCGCTTCGATGGCGGGTGGTACGAGGATCTGCCGTTCACGTTCCCGGTGCTTGTGGCGGCGAAGAGCATCAGCGCCCTCGGCCGGGTCTGCTACCACTACCGTCAACGTCGCATCGAAGCGATCACGCAGACCCGCAGCGAACGCCACTTCGAGGTGTTCGACCAGTGGTCGCGGGTCTTCGATCGGCTCGACGCGCTGGGCGAACGGGCCGCGCCCTTCCGAGCGGCGATATTCGACCGGATGGTATGGCACCTGCTGGTGGTTCAGTCCAGCCATGACCGGCTGCCCGTCCGGCAGCGCCGGGCGTTCTTCCGGGAGCTGTCGCGGTTCTATCAGCGGCACCTGGTCGAGGCCACGCCGGCGCCGGCCGGCCGGCTGGACCGGCTCCGGCACAGCATGGTCGCGGCTGACGGGTACTGGCGGCTCCGCGCGCTGCGACTGGCCCGGGCCACCCTCGGACGCACGCGCGACATGGCCCAGCTGAGCTGGACGGCCGGTACCGGCGCGGCGCGGCGCGTCGCCCGGGGCGCGGTCACCTCGTTCGGCGGTGTCTACTACCGGGTGCAGCGCCGGCTGCCGATGGATGACCGGCTCGCCGTCTACGCGGCGTACTGGTACCGCGGCGTCGCCTGCAACCCGGGCGCCATCTATGCCGCCGCCCGCGAGCTGGCGCCGGGGGTACGTGGGCTGTGGGTGGTCGACCGGGCACATCGCTACGGCGTCCCGCCGGGCATCCCGTACGTGGTCGCCGGTACACCGGCGTACTTCAAGGCTCTCGGCCGGGCCCGGTACCTCATCAACAACGTGAACTTCCCCGATTTCGTGGTGAAGCGCCCGGGCTCGGTGCACCTGCAGACCCACCACGGCACGCCGGTGAAGGTGATGGGACTCGACCAGGGCGCGTTCCCGATCGGGGCGAGAGGGATGGATCTGCCGGCGTTGATGCGCCGCTGTGACCGTTGGGACTACAGCCTCAGCTCAAACGCCCACAGCACCGAGGTGCTGGCCCGCTCCTACCCGGCTCGGTACGAGACGCTGGAGTACGGCTATCCGCGCAACGACCGCCTCGCCCTCGCCGAGCCGGACGAGATCGTCGCTGCGCGCGAAGAGCTCGGTGCCGAGGGACGGACGGTCGTCCTCTACGCCCCGACGCTCCGTGAGTATGCAACCGACCAGCCGAAGCTGCTCGACCCCGCATATGTCGCCGACGCGCTGGGCCTTCGGGTTCTGCTACTGGTCCGTGCGCACTATCTGCAACCGCAGTCACCGCCGCCGTACCACCCGAGGGTCAGGGACGTGACGGCGCATCCCCGCATCGAGGACCTCCTGCTCGCCACGGACGTGCTGGTGACGGACTACTCGTCGGTGATGTTCGACTACGCGGTGCTGGACCGGCCGATCATCATCTACGCGCCCGACTGGGACGCCTACCGGCGGACCCGCGGCGTCACCTTCGACCTGCTCGCCGAGCCGCCCGGTGTGGTCGCGACGACACAGGCGGATCTGGTCGACGCGTTCATCACGGGCGAGGTCGAGAGCGAGGCGGCGACCAAGGCCAGGGCGCAGTTCCGGGAACGCTTCTGCTATCTCGACGACGGCCGCGCCGCCGACCGAGTCGTCCGGCGGGTATTCGCCGACGTACTCGGCTGACCTGATGGTGCGGATCACGTACGCGCCAGCACAGCGGCTGCGCCTCACCGCCCTCGGGGCGAGCGGTCACGTGTCGCGGCTGGGGCTGGTGACCTACGGCGTCACCCAGGTCATCCTGCTGTTGTGGTGGATCGCGTTGTATCCGGGACTGTTGAGCTACGACAGCGTCATGTACGTCTGGCAGGCAACGACCGGCAACTGGTCGACCAGTCACTCGGTCGTCTACAACGCGCTGCTGTGGCTATCTCTGCAGAGCAGCGGCGAGGTCGCCCCGCTCACCTTCATCCAGACCGTCGCGATGGCGAGCGGTCTCGCGTACGCCGTGACCGGGCTCCGCGCGTTCGGAGTACGCGGGCGGTGGCTGGCGGTCTCGGCGATCGCGGCGGTATGCCTTCCAGTGGTGGGGACCTTCACCGTCTACATCTCCAAGGACGTGGCGTTCGTCCTGTGTGAGGTGTGGTTGCTCGGGACGGTCGCCCGGTTGGCTGCAAGCGGGGGCGCCCTAATGGCGTCTCCGAGCGAGCGCGAGGAGCGAGCGCCAGCGAGCACCGCAGCTTGCTCGCGGTCCTTGGCGGAAGAGCGCAAGCAGGGCGCCGCTATTGGCAGGTGGCTGTGGGCACTGTTTGCGGAGCTGGCCTTGATCACGCTCTTTCGCCCCAACGGGTTCCTGGTGGCGACCGTGACGGTGACCGGGCTGGCCGCGGTGCTTGGTGGCCTGCGGTGGCGAGTCGTGGCGTTCGGGGCCGGGGCGGTGGTGGTCGGGTTGCTCGCCACGAACGTCGTCTTCCCCGCCATCGGCGTGCGGCGGGCCGGGTCGGAGCTCGTGCTCGGGCCCGCATACGCAGATCTCGCGGTCGCCCTCGACCAGCGCCCGAGCGCCTTCCATCCGAGCGATCTGGCCCTTCTGTCCACTGTGGCCCCACTGTCCTACTGGCGCACCACGGCCAACTGTTACAACGCCGATTCAACGGTGGCCTTCGGCCGACCCCAGTTCTCCATCGACGCCGCCCGCGCCCACCAACGCGAACTCTTCGACCTCTGGCTGCGCGTTCTGCAACGGGCGCCCGACGTCGTCATCCAGGCCCGCATCTGCCGCGGCTCGATCGCCTGGAACCCGTTTCCAGGTCCGGCGCAGGGTTGGACGGTGAAGATCCCGATCGGTGGTGTCTCCACCCTTTTCAACTTTCCGCCCCAACAGATCGCGCAGAGCCCATACGCCGCCGCGATCCACCGCGCCCCGCTCAGCCACGTCGCGAACAAGGTCGCCGTGTTCGCCCGCGAGGTCTCCGACACGCGATCGTTCGAGTGGCTCGCTTGGCGCGGCTCGACGTGGTCCTATGTGGCATACCTGGCCGTCGGACTGTTCGCGTGGCGTCGCCGGGACTGGAGACCGGTCGCCCTGGTCGCGATCGTCGCCGCCACCCAGATCACGGTGGCGGTGAACAACCCCGGCCAGCTGGTGCGGTACATGGTCGGCCCAGTGGTCGTCGGCATCCTGCTGCTCCCGTTCGCCTTCGCCAAGCGCCCAGCGACGAGCCAACCAACCGGAGACTCAGTCCCGCCAGACGGCCACGACACGACGTGACCACTGGTCAGAACCGGGGCATGCCGCCGAACTGACGGTCACCGGCGTCGCCGAGGCCGGGAACGATGAATGCGCGCTCATTGAGACGTTCGTCGATGGCGGCGGTGACCAGCCGCATCGGCAGGCCGGACGCGTTCAGGCGGGCGATCCCCTCCGGGGCGGCGAGTACACAGATGACCGTGATGTCGCTGCAGCCGCGGTCGGCGATAAGGCGCACGCAGTGTTCGAGCGAGCCGCCCGTGGCGAGCATCGGGTCGAGCACGATCACCGGTACGCCGGTGAGGTCGGTCGGGAGGGACTCAAGGTATGCCCGTGGCGCGAACGTCTCCTCGTCCCGGGCGAGCCCGACGAACCCCATCGACGACTCCGGGAGGAGGGCCAGGGCGGCGTCGGACATGCCGAGGCCGGCGCGCAGCACCGGGACCAGCAGAGGCGGATCGGCGACCCGGTACCCCTTGGTGGGCGCCACCGGGGTACTGATCTGGTACGCGTCGACCTTGATCTCGCGGGTCGCCTCGTACACGAGCATTGTCGTGAGTTCGTGCAGGGCGGCGCGGAAGGCTCCCGAGTCGGTGCGCACGTCGCGCATCGCGGTCAGCCGGGTACGGGCCAGCGGATGGTCAACCACGAGTACGTCCACGGATGTTGAACCTACCGGGGCGACCACCCTGATAGTAGGGGGCGCCGGCCCATGCAAATCCTCGAACTGTCCCGGCAGTGCAGTGGCACTCTGGCCAAGATCAGTGCAGATCGGACGCGCGCGTAGACTGGCGGCATGAGCGAGCCGACAGCGAGTGAGCATCGCAGGGCTGCCAGGCCCGAGGAGCGCAACGAGCGCGGAGGCGAGCAGGAGTGACGGTGACAGCGCAGTCCACCGGCGCCCTCACCGACGTCGGGCACTCCGAGACGGCCCTGCGTACGTTCCTTCACGGCCTGCCCGGCGTCGACCAGGTCGGAGCCGACGCTCGAGCGGCGATGCTCGGTACCCGCTCGATCAAGACGTCGGCGAAACAGTGGGCTATCGATCTCGCGATCCGGATGGTCGACCTGACGACGCTCGAGGGCGCCGACACCCCGGGCAAGGTTCGGACATTGTGCGCCAAGGCCCGCCGCCCCGACCCCACAGACCCGAGTTGTCCGGCAGTGGCGGCCGTGTGCGTGTACCCGTCCATGGTCGCCACAGCGGCGGAGGAGCTGCGAGGCAGCGGCATCCACGTGGCCAGTGTCGCGACAGCGTTCCCATCCGGACAGGCGCCGCTGGAGATCAAGCTCGAGGACACCCGGGCGGCGGTCGGGGCCGGAGCGGACGAGATCGACATGGTGATCAACCGGGGCGCCTTCCTTTCCGGAAGCTACCTGCGCGTCTACGACGAGATAGTCGCGGTCAAACAGGCGTGCGGATCCGCCCATCTGAAGGTGATCCTCGAGACCGGGGAACTGGTCACATACGACAACGTCCGCCGGGCCAGCTGGCTCGCCATGCTCGCCGGAGCGGACTTCATCAAGACCTCGACCGGAAAGGTGACCCCAGCCGCGACCCTGCCGGTCACCCTGGTGATGGTGGAGGCCGTCCGGGACTTCCGGGACGCGACCGGACGGCAGATCGGAGTCAAGCCGGCCGGCGGGATCCGGACCAGCAAGGACGCGATCAAGTACCTCGTGATGGTCAACGAGACCGCGGGCGATGGCTGGCTCAGCCCGGACTGGTTCCGCTTCGGCGCCTCGACCCTGCTCAACGACCTGCTCATGCAGCGCACCCGGATGGCGACCGGTCGCTACTGGGGCCCCGACTACGTCACTCTGGACTGAGCCATGTTCGACTACGCCCCCGCACCCGAATCACGCTCCATTGTAGACATCAGGTCTTCGTACGGACTGTTCATCAACGGATCCTTTGTGGACTCCGCCGCCGGAGACTGTCGCAAGACGGTCAACCCCGCCACCGAGGAGGTGCTCGCCGAGGTCGCCGAGGCGGGCCAGTCCGATGTGGACATGGCCGTCCGGGCCGCCCGGCAGGCCTACGAGACGGTATGGAGCCGCATGCCGGGCGTCGAGCGGGCGAAGTTCATCTACCGCCTGGCCCGGATCATTCAGGAGCGCTCGCGCGAACTGGCCGTGCTCGAGACGATCGACAACGGCAAGCCCATCCGCGAGTCGCGCGATGTCGACATCCCGCTGGTCGCCGCGCACTTTTTCTACTACGCCGGCTGGGCTGACAAGCTGGCGTACGCCGGCTTCGGGCCGGACCCGCGACCGCTGGGTGTGGCCGGTCAGGTGATCCCATGGAACTTCCCGATGCTCATGCTCGCCTGGAAGATCGCGCCGGCCCTGGCGGCGGGGAACACGGTCGTGCTCAAGCCGGCCGAGACCACCCCGCTGACCGCGCTCGCGTTCGCCGAGATCTGTCAGCAGGCCGACCTGCCGCCGGGCGTTGTGAACATCGTGACCGGCGGCGGCGAAACCGGTCGCCTGCTGGTCGAACACCCCGACGTGGACAAGGTCGCGTTCACCGGCTCGACCGAGGTCGGGCGCGCCATCGCCAAGTCCGTCGCCGGCACGGCCAAGCGGGTGACGCTCGAACTGGGCGGCAAGGCGGCGAACATCATCTTCGACGACGCGCCACTGGATCAGGCGGTCGAGGGCATCGTCAACGGCATTTTCTTCAACCAGGGCCACGTCTGCTGCGCCGGCTCCCGCCTGCTGGTACAGGAGTCCATTGTGGAGCCCCTGCTCACGTCCCTGAAACGGCGGATGGCCCAGCTGCGCATGGGCGACCCGCTGGACAAGAACACCGACATCGGCGCCATCAACTCCGCGGCCCAGCTGGAGCGCATCCGTGAGCTCTCCGCCGCGGGCGAGGACGAGGGCGCGCAGCGGTGGTCCCCGCCGTGCGAACTGCCCGACCGCGGATACTGGTTCGCGCCGACGCTGTTCACCGGCGTCAGCCAGGCGCACCGGATCGCCCGCGAAGAGATCTTCGGTCCGGTCCTGTCGGTGCTCACGTTCCGTACGCCGAACGAGGCCGTCGAGAAGGCCAACAACACGCCGTACGGGCTCTCCGCGGGGATCTGGACAGAGAAGGGATCCCGGATCCTGTCGATCGCCGACAAGCTACGGGCCGGCGTGGTGTGGGCGAACACGTTTAACAAGTTCGACCCGGCCAGCCCGTTCGGCGGGTACAAGGAGTCCGGGTACGGCCGCGAGGGTGGCCGGCACGGGCTGGAGGCCTACCTTGCCCACTAAGGACAAAGCGAAGGACGACGCGGCGGTACGGGTGGGCGTACGCAAGACCTACAAGCTTTTCATCGGCGGATCCTTTCCCCGCAGCGAGTCCGGGCGTTCGTACGTGGTGACCGCGGCCGACGGCCGGTTCCTGGCCAATGCCGCGCTCGCCTCACGTAAGGACGCCCGCGAGGCCGTGCGGGCCGCCCGCGCCGCGGTGGCCGGCTGGGCCGGTGCCACCGCCTACAACCGGGGCCAGATCCTGTACCGCATCGCCGAAATGCTCGAGGGCCGTCGATCCCAGTTTGTCGACGAGGTCGCGGCGAGTGAGGGTATGCGAGCAGCTGGTCCCATTGTGGACATGGCGATCGACCGCTGGGTCTGGTACGCAGGCTGGGCCGACAAGGTGGCGCAGGTTCACGGCAACGCGAACCCGGTGGCCGGTCCGTACTTCAACCTCACCACGCCCGAGCCGACCGGTGTCGTCGCCGTCATCGCTCCTCGGGAGTCGTCCCTGCTCGGTCTCGTCAGTGTGGTCGCCCCGGTCATCGTCACCGGCAACGCCTGCGTGGTGCTCGCCAGCGACGAGCGCCCATTGCCAGCGATCACGCTCGCCGAGGTGCTGGCCACGTCGGATCTCCCCGCCGGGGTGGTCAATCTGCTCACCGGTCACGTGGCCGAGGTCGCACCCTGGCTCGCCGCCCACATGGATGTGAACGCCCTGGACCTCACCGGAGTCGGTGATCAAGCGCTCGCCGTCGAACTGGAGACGTCGGCGGCGGAGAACCTCAAGCGCGTGCTGCGCCCCCGACCGGGCGAGGACTGGACCGCTGAGCCCACCCTGGACCGGCTCTTCGCATTTCTGGAATCGAAGACCGTCTGGCATCCGAAGGGCTTCTAGCTGCATCGCGCTTCTGGATGCGTTCCCAGATGGCGTGCCGGAGGGTCCGCACGCGGTGCTGGGCCCGACCGACTAAGGTGTGTGCGCAGAGTCGCCGATCCGGCACTCGCACGTACGGCACGAAGACCCTCGGTGGGCGCGGGCAGGCAGGAGTTGCGCGTGGCGGCAGACGAGCCGGAGAGCGGCCGCGCGAAGGTCTGGGCTGATCTGCGGATCGATCCCGTCGAGATCGCCCTACCCGGTGGCGTGGGCCACACACTGCGGGCGTACCGTCCCGCCACCGGTCCGGTGGGGGAGACCACCACAGCCGATGACGAGGCGGGGGTGGACGACTACGACGCGGCGGCCGCGGCCGTGATGCGGCGACGGCTCACGGAGACTCCTGAGCAGGAGGCCGCAGGCGACCACTTGGAGGAGGACGAAGAGCTCTCCGAGGATGAGCTTGCCGACCTGACCGACGAGGAGACCGAGGCCGAGGCGGCGGTGGTCGCCGAGGAGGACGTCCCGCTGTTCCTGGGCCGGCGGGGGCGGCTCTATCTGTTCCACAGCCCGGAGAAGCTGGTCGAATTCGTCCGGACCGCGGATGAGCATGACCTCAACCAGCTCGACAGCTGGGCCGAGCTGGTTGATCAGATCACGCCTGAGGACGTCGTCGCTCTACCCGAGGACACGTATGAGCTGGACCTGGTGGTGGAGAACCTGCGCGGCGGCGCCGATGCCTGGGACGCGCCCCTGATCCTCCGGGCCGGCGAGCTCGCCCGGGATGTCGGCTATGCGTTGCGCTTACCGGCGGTGCTGGCCGCGATGGGTACCGGTTCACCGCTCGACGACCTGGACGAAGCGCTCCGCGCGGCCGAGCACGGCGGCGTGTCGGGGTTCATCGCGCGCCGCCGGCTACGCAAAATCCCTGCTCAACAGAGTGCTCTGGCCTGGCGTACGGTCATCGGGAAGATCTCGGCGGCAGTGGATTGGCGTGACTAGGAACGTTGCGGTAGTGCACGACACGATGGAACATCGGTGTGACATGGGGGCGGCCGCTAATGGTCGCCTCAGCGGTCCGGGGAGGAGGACGCCGCCGTGACGCTGGCCCGGGTGTTCTGCGGGATCGCCGCCGCGGAGGTCGCACCGTGGCTGACCGTCGCGGTGGTCGACGACGCCGGCCGCCTGCTCGACCTGCGCCATCTCTCTGACGACCCGGCCGGATATGCCCAGTTGAGTGGCCTGCTCGCCGACCGGTCCAACGGCGCGACCCCCGTCGCCCTCGATCGGGGTGACCACCTGATCGCCCAGCTTCTCGCCGCCGGGCGCCAGCCGCTCGTCGTCGCCGACGAGATGGCTACGGCAGATTTCGCCGAGAGGTTCTCCGACGACACCTCGTACGACGACAACCGGGCACCGCTGGACCAACGCTGCGCGGTCGGACTGGCGCGGGCGCTGCAGGCGGGCGCGCTGCACGCGATGATCCAGAGTGCGGCTATCGACCTCGACGAGCTCAAGCCGGTACTCGGGGCGCATGCCGCCATCGCCGCCGGCCGCCAGGCCGCCGCGACCGCGCTGCGGGAGGTGCTCCGCGAGCTCTACCCCGCCGCCCTGCGCGCGTTTCCCGACCCGGCCGAGTTCATCCCGCTCAAGATTCTCGACGCCCTGCCGGAACCGAGTCTGCTCTCCGCGTCGCCGTCGAGCCGCCAGCGCGACGCGTCTCTGGTCGCCGAGCTCGCCTCGACCGGCGTCGCCGATGCCCAGACCGCGATGAGCGCGATCTCCGCCCTTCGGGCGTCGGTAGAGGAGTCTCCACGCTGGGCCAGCAACCGCACGATCACGCCCGTCGTCGGTGAAACGGTCCGGCAAGCGGTAGCAGCGGTACGGGCGGCCGACGCCGCGTCCGCGGCCCTCGTCTCCGCACTGGTGGAGCGTCTCGGCCAACTGCGCTCGGCCGACGGTCGCGCTGCCCCTCCCAGGCCCTACCTCGTCGCCAGCGCACCCGTCTCGCCCGCACCGCGCCGGGTCCCGGGACCGGCCGCCGCGGTCCCGCCCAGTCGGCTGGCTCCCCGGGCCAGTGCGGCGAGCGCGGCCGCGGCCGGGGTTCCTTCCCCGGCCGGTATAGCGACCGCGCCCGGCTTCGCCGCCTCGATTCCGTCACCGCGAGCGGCCCCTGGCTCCGATGGATACGGCACCGAGCCGGTCCCGGGACCGAACTCCTATCCCGGCTCAGACGCGGATACCTACCCCGGTGGCACGGGGAGCTTCCCGCCCGTCCGGAGCCCGGCGCATGCGGCCGAGGCTCCGGTGTACCGGCCACCGGTGCCGCCGGTCCACGAGCAGCCAGTTCACGAGCCACCGACCCGGCCGCCGTCCTTCGACGAGATGGTGACCACGCTGTCGTTCAGCCCGGATCCGCTGACCGCACCGCTGCGGCCGGATTCGCCGGGCCGTCCGCCTCAGGACACCTACCAAGCCGGACACGCCGCGCCGCCGCCCGGCCAGTGGCACGATCCCCGATTCCCTGTGCAGCCACCGTCGGCGCGTCCGGCAGACCCGGCGCGACCCGACCCACTGACCGACCCACTGCCCGCCCGGTCCAGCGCAGCGGTGCACGACGCCGCACAGTCCAACGGCACTGCCGTTGCCAACGACGCGGACGACAACCTGCTGATATTCGCGCAGACCCAGTCGGCATGGTTCACCTTCGTCGACGAGGAGGATGTCTCCGAACCGCAGGACTGGAGTCTTCCCGCCGACGAGGGCTGGCGGGCGGCCGAACACCTCGCCAACCCGACGGTCGGGGC
>JBKPDY010000078.1:0-50859 GCA_046728155.1 Actinomycetota bacterium | reverse complement strand
GGCCTGACGGCCCTGCGATGCTCGCTCGCTGTCGGCTCGGTCACGCCGCCTCGCCTCCGCGCTCGTTCCGCTCCTTGGGCCTGACGGCCCTGCGATGCTCGCTCGCTGTCGGCTCGGTCACGCCGCCTCGCCTCCGCGCTCGTTCCGCTCCTTGGGCCTGACGGTCCTACGATGCTCGCTCGCTGTCGGCTCGGTCATACCGACGGCTGCGAGTCGCTCCGCTCGCAGCCGTTTCGCCCATGCATCGTCGATTGGCTCCATTGTGGACCCGGTCGCCCAGGCGAGAAGGAGGTCGGCGATCGCGGGGTTGCGGGCCAGCGCCGGACCATGCATGTAGGTGCCGAGAATGTGCCCCTGCCACACGCCTTCGGTGGCACCGTCGTTGCCGATGCCGGTGCTGACGCGGGCCAGTGGGGTGACGGCCGGACCGAGATGGGTGCGGCCGCCGTGATTCTCGAATCCGGTGATCGTCGGCAGGCCCAGGGCGGGGTCGGGCGGCCCGGCCAGCTCGCCGACGGCGCGGGTCGGTCCCCGGTCCGAGGAGAGGTCGACCATATCTAGCCCGCCGACCTTCGCGCCCTTGGCGAAGAACGAGGAGCCGATGAGCTGGTACCCGGCGCAGACAGCGAAGAGGGTCGCCCCACGCGCAACCGCCCGGTGCAATCCTTGATCGGCGATCAGCCGCTGGGCGGCGAGTGCCTGCGGGCCGTCCTCCCCCCCGGCGAGCAGGTAGATGTCGCCGTGTTCGGGCACCTTCTGGTCCGCCCGCACCTCGACTGTCTCGACCGCCAGCCCGCGCTCGTGCGCACGGTGGGCGAGGATGAGCATGTTGCCGCGGTCACCGTAGGTCGACATCAGGTCGGGGTAGACCCAGACGACGCGCAGACGGGACTCGCCGGCGTCGTCGTGGGGTGCGCGGTGGCGTCCGTCAGTTGACACGGTCAAGCTCCGCGCGGATGTCCTGGAACGCGGTGTAGTTCGCGATGACTTCGAGGCGGCCCTTCGGTGCCGCAACCAGTGCCCGGCCGAACGACGCGACGTGTTCGAACGAAATCTCGTTGACGTGCAGCCGGACCGCGAGGTCCATTGCCCGATCGCCGGTGATGAGAACCCGCCGTCCGCGCAGCGGAGAGAAGTCCACGTCGTAGAGCCATGACGTGTCCAGACCGTCGGGATCGCGCGCGTTGATGGAGAGTAGCGTCGGCACCGCCTCGGCCATGTCGAAGGCCTCGAGCCAGCCGGCCGGGTTCTTCGCCAGCAGGAGGCGGATCGTCCGGCCGTCGCGGTCCACTGTGGCGTAACGACCAGCGATCGAGACCACCTCGCCGAGATGGCCAACTGCGTCCTGTGGGCGTACCCCGAACTGGGCCGCTACGGCGAGGGCGGTCGCGGCGTTGGCCCGGTTCACCCGGCCAGGCAGTCGCAAGTGGACGGTGTGCGCGGTACCGGTCGGGTCGATGACGGCGTTCCCGTCCACCCTCCACTGTGGGGCCGGGCGGCGCAGGTCACATCCGGTGCAGAACCAGTCGTCGCCCCGGCGCTCGATGTGCGACCCGCACTCGGGGCAGACCCAGGAGTCGTCATGCCAGCGCTGACCGGATGCGACCCAGGTGACATCGCGAGCGACCCGGGCCGCCCAGACCACCATCGGGTCGTCGGCGTTGGCCACGACATGGGTCGGGCGTGCGCGAAGGCTGTCGCGCCAGAGGGAGGCCATCATGGCCACCTCTTTCGCCCGGTCCAACTGGTCGCGGCTGAGGTTCAGCAGCGCCACGGCGACGGGGGAGGTGGCGGCCAGAACCTGGTCCAGGTAGTGCTCGTCGACCTCGAGTACGGCGTACGGGGTCCGACCCGCCCGGGCAAGCGCCGACGTATGGCCGGCCGGCATGTTGGCGCCGAGGGAGTTCGTCGCCACCGGTCCCAGCACGCCGAGGGCGGCGGCCGTCAGCCGCGTCGTCGTGGTCTTGCCGTTCGTCCCCGAGATCAGGGCGATCTCGCGCCCAGCGGCCAGGTGGGACAGCAGATCCGGGTCGATCTTGAGGCCGATCCATCCGCCGATCACCGACCCGTCGCCGCGACCGGCGGCGCGGGACAGCGCGGCGGCGGTCTTCGACACCGTGGTGGCCACCCGGGCCCGCAGCGGCACGTGGCTCTCCGTCATCGACCGTCCGCTGTACCTCTCGCTGCTCTGTACCCCTCGCTTCTCGCCCGACGCGAAGACACTATCGCCTGGCCGCCATCGACCCCGTGGCGGAGCCGCACCGATGTCCGACTTTCCCACCTCGTCGGAGTCGGCGAGGCTCGTGCCCGGGCGGCGCTGGCTCGTGTCCGGTGAAGATCGGCGTTGCCCGAACGAGTTGCGTCACGTGCCAATAGCGGCGCACCCTCATTGGCCATAGGCGTCAATAAGGTGCCCCGGCTTGCAGTTGATCTTGAAGCTTGCGTCCCATCGAACGGGTGACGTTTCAGTCGTCGGTCCGGTGCCGTGCTCCACTATCCTCCACCCGCCGTGCCCGCCGCCCGGTCGGGCCTCGTCGCTCCGAAATATGGCCTGATATCAGCAATCCCGCTGCGTTGAGAAGCCCGACGACGCCGAATCGCACGTAGCGATCGTCTCCCGATGGGCGCCTTCCGCCCGCCCAAAACGCCGATGGTTGGTTGACGGTGGGGGGAAGTGGGGTACAGTGGAGCGCGATGGCGGAGCTGGCTGGCTCTGCCGGCCCCGGGGGACCGCGAATCCGGTGCAAGTGGGCCGGATGGTCAGGCGTCGAGGGGCAAGGGGGTGGTGTCCAGTGTTTCTGGGCACCCATACGCCGCGCCTCGACGACAAGGGCCGGCTCATCCTGCCGGCGAGGTTTCGGGATGATCTGGCGGGTGGAGTCGTGATCACTAAGGGCCAAGAGCGCTGTCTCTACGTGTTTCCCACGGCAGAGTTCCGCCGGCTCGCCGAGCAGCTCGAGTCAGCACCAGTTACCCACAAGGCGGCCCGTGCCTACAGCCGGGTCTTCTTCGCCAGCGCTCACGACGAGGTGCCCGACAAGCAGGGCCGGGTGTCAATCCCGGCCCATCTGCGCGAGTACGCCGGGCTTGACCGGGACGTCGTGGTCATCGGGGCGAGCAACCGGGTGGAGATCTGGGACCAGCAAGCCTGGGAAAGCTACCTGGCGACGAGCGAGAACGCGTTCGCCGAGATCGAGGAAGGGGTGTTACCGGGCGGGCTGTAATGCCCGCTTGGAGTCTGGCGGTGCATCCGTACCGCGAGATCTCCAGCCGCTCACCAGCTCCTGACACTTCTTCCCCGGTGCCAGGCGCAAGCGAGCGGGTGGGGATCTGGCGGTACGGCCGGCTCGGACCGCCAGGTGCGACACCCGCGGAGGCCCGCCTCCGCACGCACCACCGGAGGCGAAAGCCTCCCCGAGCGGCACCCGGAGGCACTGGCCTCCACTGAGCTGAAGCGGAGGCATTGGCCTCCATCGCAATACCGGAGGCACTGGCCTCCATCGGCGGCACCCGGAGGCATCGGCCTCCACCGAGCTGAACCGGAGGCATCGGCCTCCATCGCAATACCGGAGGCACTGGCCTCCATCGCGACACCGGAGGCGCGAGTCTCCACTGAGCTACACCTGAGGGCGGGAGCCTTCACCACATCCGGGGCCGAAAGCCTCGGCACAGGCATCGCATCGCCGGTCCCCGCGGGACCGGTCACCGCCGGTTCGGCCGGCCGGTCCATGCCGGCCGTGGGACCGGACAATCGCCGGTCCGAGGACCGGAACCGCCGCCGGTCGCTCGCGACCGGAGCTACCTCGTACGCGTGGACCGCGAATCCTCGCGTCGGGTCGGCATCAAGGGGGTCATCGTGGGGGAGCAGCGCGCTGCCCGCGACGCGGACGCGTCAACGGGTCTGCCGCGCGATCGTGGCACGCCGCCGCGACGCCGGCATACGCCGGTGCTCCTCGACCGTTGTCTCGAGCTGCTCGGGCCAGCGCTCGACCCGACGTCGCCGGCCCTCGCCGCGAGCCACCCGGTGCACGTCGACGCGACCCTCGGCCTGGGCGGGCACGCCGCGGCGGTCCTCGAGCGCTTTCCGAACGTCCGCCTGATCGGCCTCGATCGCGACCCCCAGGCATTGGAGCTGGCCCGGGAACGTCTTGCGCCGTATGACGATCGGGTGGTCACCGAGCACGCCAACTTCGACCACTTGGCCACGATTCTGCATCGACACCGACTGGACACAGTGGACACTGTACTGTTCGACCTGGGTGTCTCGTCGATGCAGCTCGACGATGCTGAACGCGGGTTCGCCTACTCGCACGACGCGCCGTTGGACATGCGCATGGACCCCACCGGTGGCATCACGGCCGAGCAGGTCGTCAACGAGTATCCGCCGGCGGAACTGGTCCGGATCCTGCGCATGTACGGCGAGGAGCGGTTCGCCCAGCGCATCGTGGCGGCGATCCTACGAGCCCGGTCGAAGGCACGCATCACGGGTACCGCGCAGTTGGCCGAGCTGGTGCGGGCGGCGATTCCCGCGGCGACCCGTCGGACCGGCGGGCATCCGGCCAAGCGGAGCTTCCAGGCGCTGAGGATCGCGGTCAACGACGAGCTCGGCGCGCTCGAGGCGGCGATCCCGGCGGCGCTGGACGTGTTGGCGGTGCGCGGGCGCATCGTCGTGCTGGCCTACCAATCGCTCGAGGACCGGATTGTCAAGCGGGCCTTCGCTTCCCGCGCGCGGTCGGCCAGCCCGGTCGACCTTCCGGTCGAGCTGCCGGGCAGCGCGGCGACCCTACGACTGCTGACCCGTGGCGCCGAGACGGCCTCTGCCGACGAGATCGCCGCCAATCCGCGTGCCGCGCCGGCGCGTCTTCGCGCCGCCGAGCGGATCGAACCGGCGGCCCGTCGCGCTACAGCGATACACCAGCCGGGAACGGGACGGAATCCAAGCCGGGGCAACGCGGCACAGCACAGATCGCAGACAGGCACCGACGATGAAGGAGACGGGCGATGACGGCGACAACGATACGGGTGGGCGCGGCGCAGCCCCCGCGCCAGCGCGGAGCGCGACCAAGTTACGACGGGTACGTCGTCGGGGCCAACGCGCTGCGGATCGATCCAATCGTTCTGGACCCGTATCCCGACCCACCGACGCAGCACGCGGATGACGCGGAGCCGGCCAGCGCGCCGCTGCCGGTCGCGCTCCCGAAAGCGTCGTTCATCGTCCTCATCGCGAGCGTGCTGATCGCGGCCGTGCTCGGTGTCCTGGTCCTCAACACGAAGATCAACGAGAACTCGTTCACCCTGGACAACCTGCGCTCGCGGCAGTCGAGCCTGGACGTCCAGGAGCAGCAGGTCTCCCAGCAGCTCGCGGATCTGGAGTCGACCGGCAACCTGAGCCGGCTGGCGGCTCAGCTCGGCCTGGTCCCGGCGGGGAGCCCGGCCTTCATCGTCCTGCCCGGCGGCAAGGTCGTCGGCGTGCCGGAACCGGCGCACGGTCCGGCCACCGGAACCGGCGCCGCGGCCGCCGGAGATCCGGGACGGTAGAGCATGGTGCGCCGCGACGGCGACGATCCGTCGCCGAAGGCTCCAGTGCGCCGGACGAGGGCCACGGCCCGGGCTCCGGGCGCGCGCGGAACCAGCCGCATCACCGAGGCCCGCGGATATCACCCGCGCGGTCGGACGATCGGCGAGTCCCCCACCCGCCCGAACCTCCGACTGGTGTCCGATGTGGACAGTAGCCGAGGAGGTGGGTCACCGGCCACCGCCCGTAAGGGAACTGCCTCCACCAGACGCACTGCGACGACACGTACGGCCGCCGCCCGTACGAATCCGACACGACAGGCCCGGACCCGGGCCACCGCGGCGGCACCCACACGGACTCCGCGCCGGGTGACCACGCGGGTGACGATCGGCCACCGGCTGGCCGATCAGACCCGCCGGCTGCGGCTGAGCACGGCGCTGATCCTGGCTCTGTTCCTGGTGATCGCGGGCCGTCTCGTCCAGATGCAGATCACGGAGGCGCCCGCGTTGGCGCGCGAGGGGCTGTCGCTCCGGCTGGAGAGCGTCGATCTGCCGGCTCCGCGGGGAAGCATTGTCGACCGGTTCGGCGCGCTGCTGGCTGGCAGCGCCGAGGCACGCTACGTCTTCGCCGATCCGGGTCTGGTCAAGGATGCCCGACGCACGGCCGACGCGCTGGTCGGGGTACTCGGTGTGCCCCGCGTCGACCTGCTCCGACTGGTCTCGCGGCACACCCGCCCGGACGGTACGCCGGTTCGGTTCGAGTACCTGGCCCGTGGTGTGCCGATCGCGACCGGTGACGCGGTGAGCGCGCTGCACCTCGACGGCATCGGCGTGGTCCGCGACGAGGTCCGGGTGGTGCCCGGCCACGACCTCGCCGCCAACATCATCGGGTTCACCGGCAGCGACCTCACCGGACTGGGCGGCCTCGAGGCGACCTATGACCAGCTGCTGCGGGGGATCAACGGGCGGAGTAGGTACGAGGTGGGCCAGCCCGACGGCACGGTCAACCTCGACCACGAGATCCCCGGCGGCTACCACCAGACGACGCCGGCACGGCCGGGCAGCTCGATCGAGCTGACGATCGACCGCGATCTTCAGTTCCAGATTCAGCGCATCCTCGGGCAGAAGCTGCGGGCGGCGAGGGCCGACATCGGCGCCGCGGTCGTCCTCGACGTCCGTACCGGTGAGGTGCTCGCCCAGGCGAGCTATCCGTTCTACGACGCGGCCAACCCATTCACCTACGACGACGGCGACCGGGTGGACAACGCCAGCGGCTGGGTGGTCGAGCCGGGATCTGTCCACAAGGGAATCGTGTTCGCCAGCTGTCTGCAGCAGAGGGTCATCACCCCTACCTCGACCATCCGGATCGGTAACTCGATCACCAAGGGGGACACCACGTTCCGCGACACGCACTACCACGTGTCCGACGTGATCACGATGCCCGGCATCCTCGCCTACTCGTCCAACATCGGCACCATCACCGTGGCGGAGAAGCTCGGTGCGCAGAACCTGTACAACTTCCAGCGGGCCTTCGGGTTGGGAAGCCTGACCGGGGAGGACCTTCCCGGCGAGTCGGCCGGCCTGGTCCAGCCGCCGGCGAACTGGAGCGCGTCCAGCTACGGTTCGATACCGATTGGACATGGCGTGTCGGTGACCCCGCTGCAGATGGCGGCCGCGTACGCCACGATCGCCAACGGCGGCACGTACGAGCAGCCGCACCTGCTCCGGTCCGTCATCGCGCCCGACGGTACGGTTACCGCTCCGCCCGCCACCCCGAGCCACCAGGTGTTATCGCCGGAGAACGCGGCCGCACTGCGCACGATGCTTGAGGCGGTCGTGGACGTACCGGACGCCACCGGACGATCAGCCGCGGTTCCCGACTACCGGGTAGCCGGTAAGACCGGCACCGGGCGACTGATCGTGAACGGCCGGCCGGCGCCCGGGGAGGTCGCGTCGTTTGTCGGGATGGCACCGGCCGACGCACCCCGCTACGTCATCGCCGTCTTCGCCCATCTGCCCGGCGACAGCGGCGGCGCGATGGCCGGAGCGGCGTTCTCGCAAATGATGGCGTACACGTTGCTGCACTACCGGGTTGCCCCCTCGGGGTCGAAGCCACCCACGTACAGCCTCTGGGGATGACGCCGGAGGCACTCGCCAGCGCAGCCGGCGCGACACGGGAAGGTAGGGTCAATGGCCGTGTCCGGCTTCGTTCGCCCTGATCGGGTCGCTCCCGTCGCTTTGCGCGACATCGCGGCGGCCGCGGGCGTCGCCGATGTGAGAAACGACGGGGAAGACCACCACGTCGTGGTCACCGGCGTCACCCACGACAGCACGGCCGTTCGCCCGGGCGACCTTTACGCGGCAATGCCCGGAGCCAACCGTCATGGCGGCGAGTTCTCGGCCGCGGTGGCGGGCGCGGGAGCCGCGGCGATCCTCACCGACCCGACCGGTGCCGGCCTCGCCCGCGCGGCCGGCGTGGACCTACCCGTGCTGGTCGTGTCCGACCCACGAAGCGTCCTGGGTGATGTCGCCTCGGCGGCGTACGGGCACCCGAGTCTCCGGCTGCCGATCATCGGGATCACCGGCACCGCAGGCAAGACGACGACGGCGTACCTGATCGAGTCCGCCCTGGGAGCGGCCGGGCACGCCACCGGCCTGATCGGGACGGTCGATACCCGGCTGGGCGGGCTGGTGGTCGACAGTGTCCGGACCACGCCGGAGGCGCCCGATCTGCATGCGCTGCTCGCCGCCGCACTGGAGCGGGGAGTCACCGCCGCGGTGATGGAGGTATCCAGCCACGCCCTGACGTACGGACGGGTGAACGGCGTACGCTTCGCGGTCGGCGGCTGGACCAATTTCGGCCTCGACCACCTCGACTTCCACGCCGGCGTGGACGACTACTTCGCCGCGAAGGCGAGGCTCTTCGACGGGCGCTGCCGGGTGGAGATCCTCAATGCCGACGACCCGGCCGTACGGCGGCTGCTACGCCCGGGCCGGCTCGCCTATTCGGCCGCCGGCGACCCGCAGGCGCAGTGGCAGGCGCGGGACACCGCGGCTGAGGGGTTCACGCAGCGCTTCACCGCGATCGGGCCCGACGGTCTGCTGCTACCGGCAGCGGTCGGTATGCCGGGCCGGCACAACGTCGCCAACGCGCTGCTCGCCATCGCCAGTGCGGTCGCGGTCGGGGTCGACGTGTCCACCGCAGTCGAAGGGGTGGCCGCCTGCCGCGGCGTGCCCGGCCGGCTCGAGCTCGTGGCGGCCCCGGGTCCGGTCCTCGGCGTAGTCGACTACGCCCACAAGCCGGACGCCATCGTGGCGGCGCTGGCCGCGTTGCGGGGAGTCGGCCGCGGCCGCGTGATCGCCGTGATCGGTGCCGGTGGTGACCGGGATGCGGGCAAGCGCCCGTACATGGGGGAGGCGGCGGCGCGTGGCGCCGATGTCGTGGTCGTAACCGACGACAATCCGCGGACGGAGGCGCCGGACGCGATCCGGGCGCAGGTTCGGGCGGGAGCGGAACAGGTGGCGGCGGCCCGGGTGGTCGAGGTGGCCGGCCGACGCGAAGCGATCGGCGTGGCGGTCGGTCTGGCGGCCGAAGGCGACATCGTGGTGCTCCTGGGCAAGGGGCACGAGACCGGGCAGGAGATCGACGGTGTCATCCATCCGTTCGATGACCGCGTGGTGCTGGCCGCGGCGTTGCACGACCGGTTCGCCGGAGCGGTGGTGCGCGCATGATCCCCATGACCCTGGCAGCCATAGCCTCAACCGTCGGTGGCGTCCTGACCGGCCCGGGCGACCCGGTGGTGACCGCTTCGGTCGAGTTCGACTCGCGCCGCATCGCGCCAGGTGGGCTGTTCGTGGCGTTCGAAGGCGATCGGGTCGACGGCCACGACTTCGCCGGTTCTGCCGTGGCGGCCGGCGCCGTCGGGGTGATCGCCACCCGGGAGGTAGCGGCGCCGGCGATCCTCGTCGCCGACCAGCTGGCCGCGATGGGGGCGCTCGCCCGGGCCGTCGTGGACGGGCTACCCGCGCTCACCGTCGTAGCGATCACAGGCTCGTCCGGAAAGACGTCCACGAAGGATCTGATCGCCCAGCTGCTCGCCCGGTCGGGCCCGACGGTCGCACCGGCCGGCTCGCTCAACAACGAGCTCGGGTTGCCGCACACGGTCCTGCGGTCGGACGAGGACACCCGGTTCCTGGTACTCGAGATGGGTGCCCGCGGGATCGGGCACCTGGCCTACCTGTGCGGCATAGCTCCTCCGGATGTCGGTGTCGTGGTCAACGTCGGCGTTGCTCACATCGGCGAGTTCGGCTCGGTCGAGAACATCGCGCTGGCCAAGCGGGAGCTCGTTGAGGCGCTACCCCGTGACGGCCTGGCCGTGCTCAACGCCGATGACGAGCGGGTACGGGCAATGGCCGGGCACACCCGGGCGGAGGTGCTCCTCGCCGGTGAGGCAGCGGATGCCACCGTACGGGCCGAGGCGGTCAGCCTCGACGAGCGTGGCCTTCCGTCGTTCCGCCTGGTCACGCCCGAGGGGTCGGTGCCGGTGACCTTGCGCCTGAGCGGCCGTCACCAGGTGACCAATGCCGTCCTTGCGGCGGGCGTCGCCTGGTCACGGGGGATGCGGCTGGTCGACCTCGGCCGGGCCCTGAACGATCTTCGTACCGTCTCGAACCGACGGATGGATGTCTTCGACCGCAACGATGGTGTCACCGTCATCGACGACTCCTACAACGCGAATCCGGCGTCGGTCGAGGCCGCGCTGAAGGCGCTCGCCGCGATCGGCCGGGGACGGCGTACGGTCGCTGTGCTCGGCTACCTTGCCGAGCTGGGCGAACACGAGCGGGCCGGGCATGAGCAGGTCGGCCGGCTCGCAGCGCAGCTGGGAATCGATCTCGTGGTTGTGGTCGGTGGGGCCGCCGGTGCGATCCTCGACGGGGCAGCGGCCCATCCGGCATGGGGAGGGACGTCGGTGCAGGTGACTGATCAGGAAGCCGCCGTGGCGGCACTGAGTTCACGGCTTCGCTCCGGCGATGTCGTGTTGGTTAAGGGTTCGCGCTACCGGACCTGGGATGTGGCCGACTTTCTCCGCTCCGCCGCCGCGTTCGTAGGCTCCGGCGCCGTAGGCGAGGTGGTCACTCCGTGAGCGCGAGGAGCGAGCGACAGCGAGGTCCGGAGCCTGCGATCGGTTCTTGGCGGGTCGTGAGCGCGAGGAGCGAGCGACAGCGAGGTCCGGAGCCTGCGATCGGTTCTTGGCGGGTCGTGAGCGCGAGGAGCGAGCGCCAGCGGGCACCGCAGCCTGCGAGCGGTTCCTGGCGGATCCAATGAGAGCGGTCATCGTGTCCGCCGCGGTCGCCTTCATCGTCTCCATACTCGGAACGCCTGTCGCCATCCGTGCGTTCACCCGGCTCCGGGCGGGGCAGCCGATCCGTTCCGACGGGCCGCGTACCCACTTGGCGAAGATGGGGACGCCGACGATGGGCGGCGTCGTCTTCATCGTCGCCACGGTTCTTGCCTACATCGCCGGGCACTTCGTCTTCGCCACGCTGCCGCCGGATCAGCTCGGCGCCCCGACCGGGCCGAGTGCTACCGGAATCGTGCTCCTCGGCCTGCTCGTCGGTCTGGGCGTGCTCGGCTTCATCGACGACTACCTGAAGGTCAGCAAGCGCAACAGTCTCGGCCTGAGCAAGCGGCGCAAGCTGCTCGGTCAGATGGTGGTGGGGGCGGTCGTCGGGGTGATCGCGCTCTACGTGCCGGCGAAACCCCCGCACCGGGAGACGGTCGCCAGCGCGACGATCTCCTTTGTCAAGGATGTCAACTGGTTGAACATCACCAAGATCGGCGCGTTGGTCTTCTTCGTGTTCGTGGTGATGTCGATGTCCAACGCGGTCAACCTCACCGACGGGCTGGACGGCCTTGCAACCGGAACCTCGGTCATGGTTATCGGCACGTACACGGTCATCGCGTTCTGGCAGTACCGGCATTGGGGATCCGACCCCGCCTACAAGGGCGACTATGTCTACATCGTTCGCGACCCACTCGAAGTGGCGATCATCGCCGGGGCGGCGGCCGCGGCCTGCTTCGGCTTCCTGTGGTGGAATGCGTCCCCCGCCAAGATCTTCATGGGTGATACCGGTGCGCTGGCCCTGGGCGGGTTGATCGCCGGTCTCGCGTTCGCCACCCGTACCGTCCTGCTCCTGCCGATCCTCGGCATCCTCTTTACGATCATCAGCCTGACCTGGGTCATCCAGATCGGCTCGTATCGCATCTGGCAACGCCGCGTGTTCCGTATGGTGCCGTTACAGCACCACTTCGAGCTCGCCGGCTGGAGCGAGGTGAACATCGTGATCCGGTTCTGGATCATCGCGGGACTGGGTGTCGCGTCGTCCCTCGGCCTGTTCTACGCCGACTTCCTCCGGGTGGTGGAGTTCGCCGCCACCCACCATTGACGGGCGCGATGAGCTGGGTCAACGGGCGGCGGTTTCTGGTCGCGGGCACCGGCGTGGCCGGTCGCGCCGCGGCCGAGGCGCTGCTCGCCCGCGGCGGCGTCGTCACCGTACTCGACCGCCGGGACAACGACGTGATCGCGGCGCTGCGCACGGCTGGGGCCGAGATCGTGCTCGGCGACCTGCCGCCGGTCGATCTGCTGACCCGCCTGGATGATGTCGTCGTCTCGCCCGGGTTCGCGCCCGGCTCGCCCCTCGTGGGCGCGGCCCGGGCGGCCGGCCTGCCCGTCTACTCCGAGCCCGAACTGGCCTGGCGGTTGCGCCGATCCCGGGCACCGATATGGCTGGCCCTGACCGGTACCAACGGCAAGTCCACCGCGACCACGATGCTGGCCGCGATGCTGCGCGCCGCCGGACTGCGCACCGCCGCGCTGGGCAACATCGGCGAGCCGCTGGTGTTCGCGGCCGATGACCCGCTCTCGTTCGACGTGCTCGCCGTGGAACTCTCGAGTCAGCAGCTGTACTGGTCGTCACTGATGGCGCCGGAGGCCGGCGCGTGGCTGAACCTCGCCGAGGACCATCTCGAATGGCACGGCAGCCTCGCCGCCTACGAGGATGCGAAAACCGCGATCTGGCGTTCCGCCGCGACCGGGGGCACAGCGATCGGCAATCTCGACGACCACCCGGTGGCGGCGCACCTGACCCGGATCCCCGGTCGCGCGGTCGGGGTCACCCTGGCCGCCCCGAAGGCGGGTCAGCTCGGTGTCGCCGACGGGGTGTTGGTCGACCGGGCGTTCGGCGACGGCGTCGAGCTCGCCCCGGCCGTAGGTATCCGGCCGGCCGGGGCCCACAACGTGAGCAACGCCCTGCACGCGGCCGCGCTGGCCCGGTCCTACGGGGTGGCGCCGGAGGCGATCGCCGCGGGGTTGGCCGGTTACGTGCCCGAACCGCACCGTAACGCGCTCGTGTCCACAGTGGATGGCGTCGAGTACGTCGACGACAGCAAGGCGACCAACCCGCACGCGGCCGCGGCCTCGCTGCTGGCCTACCCCCGTATCATCTGGATTGCCGGCGGGCAGCTGAAGAACGTCGATGTAAGCGATCTCGTCGCAATGGTCGCCGACCGGCTCGCCGGTGCGGTGCTGCTCGGCGTCGACCGGGGTGAGATCGGGGCGGCACTGGCGCGACACGCGCCCGACATCCGTGTGATCGACGTGGCGAGGAGGGATGATGGCGCCATGGTTGAGGTCGTCCGTGCCGCAGCCATGCTCGCCCGCCCCGGTGACACCGTCCTGCTCGCTCCCGCGGCCGCCTCGAAGGACATGTACATCAGCTACACCCACCGCGGTGATGCCTTCGCGGCTGCCGTACGGGCGTTGGAGCGTGACGACCCGGGAGACCGGAGCCACGAATGAGTCCGCCGCTCGAACAGGTCCGGCGCGCGCCGGGCCGGCCAGGCGCTGCCCGGCTGGTCCTGGAGGGCGGCGTGACGCTCCTGCGGACGCTGCTCGCCCGGCCACTCGCCGATTACTACCTGCTCCTCGGCAGCGCCGGCCTGCTCCTCGTCATCGGTCTGGCGATGGTCTTCTCGGCCACGAGCGTCGAGCAGTTCGTCAGCAGTGGCAACGCCTTCTCTTCCATTGAGAAGCAGGCCGTCTCAGCGGCGGTAGGGCTGGTCGCGTTCTGGATTTGCCAGCGGCTGCCCGTGCGTACCTACCGTGCCCTGGCCAGGCCCGGCCTGATCGTCGGGTTCGCCCTGATCATCGCGCTGGACGTGCTGGCTCTCTTCGACCAGGTCCACCTGTTGACCGACCCCCGGCTCGGCCCGTTGCGCGCCGACAAGCTGTGGCTCTACGTCGGTCCGCTACAGATCCAGCCGTCGGAGCTGGCCAAACTGGCCCTGGCGGTGTGGGTGGCCGATGTCCTCGTCCGCAAGGGCCAGCGGGTCGGCGTATGGCGGGAGCTCTCCCGACCGCTCTTCCCGGTTGTGGGCGTGCTCTTCCTCCTGGTCGGGTACAACGACCTCGGAACGATGCTCTGTCTCGTCATCCTCTTTGTAGGAATGCTCTGGGCGGCCGGGGTCCGGCTACGCGTTTTCGCCGGTATGGCGGTGATCGGGCTGGTGGGCGTACTGGCGCTGATCTACCTGCCCGGCAACGGGTACCGCCTGTCCCGGCTGCAGGCCTTCACCGATCCGGGCCTGTACCAGCTCGGCCCGGCCTACCAGGTACGGCAGGGTCTCTACGCGATCGCCGACGGCGGCTGGTTCGGCGTTGGCCTCGGCGAAGCCCGGCTGAAGTGGGGCTGGCTGCCCAACGGCCACAACGACTTCATCTTCGCGGTCATCGCCGAGGAGCTCGGCGTGGTCGGCTGTCTCGCGGTGCTCGGCCTGTTCGCGGTGTTCGCATACACCGGCCTGAGGATCGCTCGTCGGGTCAGCAACCCCTTCCGTCGGTTGGTGGCGGCCGGCCTGACCGCTCTCATCGCCGGGCAGGCGACGCTCAACGTCGGCGGCGTCGTCGGACTCGTCCCGGTCACCGGGTTGCCGCTGCCCCTGATCTCCGACGGAGGCAGTGCGCTCGTGGTGACGCTGGCCATGGTCGGCGTGCTCGGCTCGTTCGCGCGGGCCGAGCCCGCCGCCGCCGCCGCCCTGCACGCCCGAACGCCTGGTCGCGTCTCCCGGTTACTCTGGGCTCCGCTGCCGCCGATGCCCGTGGTTGCACAGCGACGTGTCCCGGAGCCGGCCGCCGCGGAAGGGAGTGGGCGCGATGGTTGAGCTGCGGTCGGTCGTCCTCGCCGGGGGCGGTACCGGGGGGCACATCTACCCACTGCTGGCGTTCGCGGACTGCCTGCGTCGCCATCAACCCGACCTTCGTATCACCTGCGTCGGCAGTACCAAGGGCCTGGAGGGCGAGCTGATCCCCGCGGCCGGATACGACCTGCGCCAAGTCCCGGCATACCAGCTGCCCCGCTCGGTATCGGTCGATCTCGCGAAGACTCCGGCCCGGATGCTGCGTTCGATGCGTGTCGGCCGAGAGGTGCTCGACGACGTGGCCGCGGACGTGGTGGTCGGCTTCGGCGGCTACGTGGCCGTGCCCGCCTACCTGGCGGCCTGGCGTCGGCGTACGCCGATCGTCATCCATGAGCTCAACGTCCCGCCTGGCGTGGCGAACCGGCTGGGCATGCGGTTCACCAAACACGTCGCGGTGGGATTCCCCTTCCAGCCTCAGATCTCACCGATGCTCAAGGACGCCCGGCTCGTCGGCGTTCCGCTGCGTCCCGCGATCGCCGGACTCGATCGGGCCGCCGACCGCATCGGCGCCCGCGAGCACTTCGGCCTTCATCCCGACCGGCCGACCCTGTTCGTATTCGGAGCCTCCCAGGGCGCGCGGTCGATCAACCTCGCCGTGGCCGACTCCGCGAAGGCCCTGACCAGCGCGGGAATCCAGGTGCTGCACGTCATCGGCGCCCGCAACGAGCCGGTGGAGATTCCGTCCGACCTGCCAGCGCCGTACATAACGGTGCCCTACATCGCAGACATGGAGCTGGGCTACGCAGCGGCCGACCTCGTGCTGAGTCGGGGCGGTGCGATGACACTCGCGGAGGTGACGACGGTGGGCCTGCCGGCCATCTACGTCCCCTTGCCGTACGGTAACGGCGAGCAACGGCGCAACGCCCTGCCGGTGGTGCAGGCCGGTGGCGGTCTCCTGGTCGACGACGGCGAACTCACGGGTGGCTGGATCGAGAGGACGGTGATCCCGCTGGCACTCGACCCCGCCCGCCTGGCGTCGATGAGCGCGGTCGCGGCGACCTTCGGCCGTCGCGATGGTGACGAGGCACTGCGCAGGTTCGTGCTCGACGTGGTGGAAGGCCGGGCGGGATGACCGAGCCGACAGCGAGCGAGCATCGCAGGGCCGGCAGGCCCGAGGAGCGGAGCGAGCGCGGAGGCGAGCAGGCGTGACCGAGTCGACAGCGAGCGAGCATCGTAGGGCCGCGAGGTCCGAGCCGGGGTCCCCGCGGAGACGTGGAGCGAAGCGGAGCGTTTTCGTGGGGTGGCAGGTGCGGAGCGAGCGCGGAGGCGAGCAGGCGTGACCGAGCCGTTGGCTGCTGAGGACCTGGGGCACGTTCACCTCATCGGCATCGGCGGGGTCGGGATGAGCGGGCTGGCTCGGCTGCTGCTCACCCGCGGAATCCCCGTCTCTGGCAGCGAACTCAAGGAGTGGCCTGCGTTGGCCGGCCTGGCCGCCCTCGGTGCAACCATCCACATGCGACATGATCCGTCCAATCTGGACGGTGTCCAGACTGTCGTCTACTCCACGGCCATCCCCTCCGACCACCTCGAACTGGTGGAGGCCCGGGCACGGGGCCTTCGGGTGCTGCACCGGTCGGAGGCGCTCGCGACCGCGATGACTGGCCGCCGCACCATCGCCGTCGCGGGTACCCACGGCAAAACCACGATCACCGCAATGGTGACCTCCGTACTGCAACACTGCGGACTGGACCCGTCGTTCGTCATCGGCGGCGAGATCTCCGAGGTGGGTTCCAACGCACACCACGGCACGGGAGAGCACTTCGTCGCCGAGGCCGACGAGAGCGACCGTACGTTTCTGCATTACCGCCCCAATATGGCGATCGTGACGAACATCGACGCCGACCACCTCAACACCTACGGCGACCTGGCCGGCCTCCAGGAGGGCTTCCTCGAGTTCTGCCGCGGCATCGACCGCGACGGTCTGCTGATCACGTGCGCCGATGACCCCGGCGCCCGACGACTGGCCGAGCGGGTACGGACCGAGGGGCTTCGGGTGGAGACCTACGGCGAAGCCGAGGACGCCACGCTGCGCCTGATCGGCCTGCGGTCGGTCGCGACCTCGGTTCGCTATCGGGCGCTCCTCGAGGGCGAACCTCTCGGCGAGGTCTCACTTCCGGTACCCGGTCGTCACCTCGGTCTCAACAGCGCGGCGGCGTTGCTGACCACCCTGCGACTGGGCCTGCCTTTGACCCAGGTCATCAACGCGCTCGCCGTCTTCCCGGGGGTACGCCGGCGGTTCGAGCTCAAGGGCGTGGCCGACGGCGTACGCGTCTACGACGAGTACGCCTACCACCCGACCGCGATGACGGCGGCGCTGGAGACCCTACGCGACGTTGCCGGAAACGGCCGGTTGCTCGTCGTCTTCCAGCCGTACCGGGTGTACCGCACGAGGGACCTGCGGGCCGAGATCGCCGCCGCGCTGGCGATCGCGGACGAGGTGATCATCCTCGAGGTGTTCGGACCGGGCGAGGCCCGCGGCCCCGGCGACGGTGGAATCGCCCTGACCGCCGCCGTGGCCCTGCCTCCGGATCGGAAGGTCTTCGTCGCCTCCTGGGAGGATGTGGCGGGCGAGGTCCGCAATCGGGCCCAGGACGGCGATGTCGTCGTCACCATGGGCGCACCACCGATCTCGTTGATGGGCGACGAGCTGCTCGCCGCACTCTCCGCGCGGGCGAACGAGCGGCTCGCGGCAGCCGGTACGTGAGGATCGGTTCCGCCTCCACGACGGGCCGGCGGTGGACGCTGGTACGGGCTCGGAGCGCGTCGAGCGCACATCGGCGGCGTGTCTCGACGAGGCGCCAAGGCCGGTGGTGGGTGGCGGCGGCGCTCGTCACGGCAGTCGGCACCACCGCGACCTGGCTGGTGCTAGGAACGTCCGTTCTCGGCGTGCGCGACATCGTGGTGACGGGCTCGACGATCGTCAGTGCCGAACGGATCCGTTCGGTCGCCGCGGTCGCCCTCGGCACACCGCTGGCCCGAGTCGATACCGATGCCGTGGCCGAGCGGGTCACGGGGCTGCCCTCGGTCGCCGAGGTCGACGTGAGCCGCTCGTGGCCGGCGACCCTCGACATCGCCGTGACCGAGCGCAAACCGGCGGCGGTCGTTCGGACCGGACAGCACTTCCTGGTCCTCGACCGATCGGGCGTGATCTTCAATCAGGTGTCGATCCGGCCGCCGGGCGTGGTGGCGTTGGCGGTCGCATCGCCCGGGCCGGACGATCCGGCCACGCAGGCGGCGTTGCGCGTCGTGGCGGCGCTGACGCCGACCCTTCGCCGGGTGGCGAAACAGGTCGTTGCGGAGTCGCCCGTCAGCATCCGGGTCGACCTGCTCGACGGCCGGAGCATCATCTGGGGCGACGCCGATCAGAGCGAGAAGAAGGCGCAGGTCGCTACGACGTTATTGAGCCGGGCGGCCAACCGCATCGATGTCAGCGCGCCGGACGTGGTTGCGGTCAGTTGATCTCTGCTAGCAGCCTGCCTCGCCAGTTTGCTGACGGAAACTGTCGGAGCCGGTGTCCGTACCAACAGGACGCGGCCTTGGGTCGGGCCGTGGGCGAAGCTCCGAGCCTGCCCGGTAACGGACGATTCGGCGACACGCCGCTGGGTTGCTTGGAACGAACCGTTACGGCGCATACGGTCCGAACACAGGCTCGCCAGTTGGCAGGACAGTGAGCCTCTAGTAGAGGGTGAGAGTTTGCCGCGCCCGGCCATCCATACCACGGGGTATGCCAATGGTGTCCACTGTGGATCAGTTCACCGCCGGCCCGACCGGCCCGGCCACCGCAAGCCTTGAAGGGGAACGATGACACCTCCGCACAACTATCTGGCGGTCATCAAGGTGGTCGGCATCGGCGGTGGCGGAGTCAACGCCGTCAACCGCATGATCGAGGTGGGGCTGAAGGGCGTCGAGTTCATCGCCATCAACACCGACGCGCAGGCCCTGCTCATGAGCGACGCCGATGTGAAGCTCGACGTCGGGCGCGAGCTGACCCGTGGCCTCGGTGCCGGCGCCAACCCGGATGTGGGCCGTAACGCGGCCGAGGATCACCGCGACGAGATCGAGGAGGTCCTCCGCGGGGCCGACATGTGCTTCGTGACGTGCGGCGAGGGCGGCGGCACCGGTACCGGTGGTGCACCCGTCGTCGCCGGCATCGCCCGCAAGATCGGAGCCCTCACGATCGGTGTCGTCACCCGGCCGTTCTCGTTCGAGGGCAAGCGCCGCCAGGTCCAGGCGGAGACGGGCATCGAGGACCTACGTCAACAGTGCGACACCCTCATCGTGATCCCCAACGACCGCCTGCTGGCCCTCGGCAACCGCAGCATCAGCATGATGGACGCCTTCCGCCAGGCGGACCAGGTGCTGCTCTCCGGCGTCCAGGGCATCACCGACCTGATCACCACACCCGGCCTGATCAACCTTGACTTCGCGGACGTCAAGAGCGTCATGGCCGGTGCCGGCAGTGCCCTCATGGGCATCGGGGCCGCGCGAGGAGAGAACCGCGCGGTCGAGGCGGCCGAACGAGCCATCTCGAGCCCACTGCTCGAACAGAGCATGGACGGCGCCCGCGGCGTCCTGCTCTCCATCGCGGGCGGCTCCGACCTGGGGCTCTTCGAGATCAACGACGCCGCACAGCTGGTCACCGACGCCGCGCACTCCGACGCGAACATCATCTTCGGCGCGGTCATCGACGACGCACTGGGCGAAGAGGTCAGGGTGACCGTGATCGCGGCCGGCTTCGACGGCGGAGCGCCCGCCTACCGGCCCGCTGACGCGCAGCGCCGCTCGCAGTTCTCCAGGTCTGTCGACGCGCCGCCGGTGGTGACCCGCCACCCACCCGTTCAGCCGCCGCGGCGGGTGCTCTTCGACGACGTGGACGTTCCCGACTTCCTGAAGAACGGCTCCTGACCCGGAGGCTGTGGAGTCCCAGGGCCGTCATAGCGGACTCCGGACGACCCAGCCGCCCAGCTCCGCAGCAGACTGATCCGGTGGCTAACTCCAGCGCGGAAAGAGAACGCGAACTCGCACATAACCTCGCCCTGGTACGGGCGCGCCTGGCGGCCGCTTGCGCCGCGGCCGGCCGCTCAGCCGATGACGTCACTCTGATCGCTGTGACCAAGACGTGGCCGGCCCGCGACGTGCTTCACCTGGCCGCGCTCGGGGTCGGCGACATCGGCGAGAACCGGGACCAGGAGGCCGCACCCAAGGCCGCACAGGTGGCCGCCGCCGGAGTCGAGGTGCGATGGCATTTCATCGGACAGCTCCAGCGCAACAAGGCGCGTTCGGTGGTCCGGTACGCCGCCCTGGTCCATTCGGTGGACACCGTCCGGCTGGCTGACGCACTGGCCGAAGCGGTGGCGAAACGCCGGCCGGGGCCGCTGGAGGTGCTGGTACAGGTGAGTCTGGACGGCCGACCGGGCCATGGTGGCGCGCTGCCGGCGAGCTCCGACCCGGACGCGGGGCTGGATCGGGTGCTCGCGCGCGTCGCCGACCAGCCAGGGCTCGTGCTACGAGGGCTGATGGCGATCGCTCCGCCGGAGTGGGAACCGGAGCGGGCGTTCTCTCTGTTGGCGGAGGTTGCAGCTGATGCTCGCCGGACGTATCCGGATGCAGATCTGCTTTCAGCCGGAATGAGCAGCGACGTAGAGCAGGCGATTCGTTACGGCGCGACACATGTACGCATGGGCACGGCAGTACTAGGGAACCGAATCACACTGCTGTAGCGTGAGCATCACGTCGAATGACAGGCCTGTTATTCGGCCACTCGGTCGCTCGGCCGGGCGCGCGGGTTTCGGGCACGCGGGGGGGCGTGCCGCATGCGGACGGAGGGTGACGCGGGCATGGGTGCACTGCGCAAGGCGGGCGTCTGGCTCGGCCTCGTCGAGGAAGTGGATGAGCGGTTCGACCTCGACGACGAGTTCGCCGACGAGGATGACTTCGCCCAACCGGCGCGCCCGCGCACGCTGGGTCGCTCCTCCGGCCGCGAGCCGCCTGCGGATTACCATAACGACGGGCGTGGCCGGCCTGCATCCGGTGACCGCGACGCGGTGCGCCGCGAGACCACCGGTCGGCGTCTTGGCGAACCGCGCAGGGCGGAGCCCCGCGAGTCACCCGGCGCGGAGTCGCAACGCGGTTTCGAGCCGACGGCAACGGACGCACGCGTACCGTCGTCGCGACCAGAACGGGAGCCGTGGACAAGTGAGCGCTCCGGTCGCGGGGCCGAGCCGACCCACGAGTCGTACGATCGCCCACGCGCCGACGAGCTGCTCGGCGACCACGGCAGGGTGCGACAACTGTCGCGCACGATGCCGCCCGGTGATCATGTGGAGTTCCCGACCCACGACAATCTCGCCCTCGCTCCGCAGGTACAGCTGCGCCAACGGGCCGTACTGAGCGAGGAGAAGAGCAGGCGCTACAAGATCACAACGCTGCATCCGACCACGTACAACGAGGCGCGGGCCATCGGTGAGCATTTCCGGGACGGCTACCCGGTGATCATCAACCTCACCGAACTCGACGAGCCCGACGCCAAGCGTCTGGTCGACTTCGCCGCCGGGCTCGCGTTCGGGCTGCGCGGTAGCATGGAGCGCGTCACGAACCGGGTTTTCCTGCTGTCTCCGCCGAACATCCAGGTCAGCGCCGAGGACAAGGCGAAGATCGCCGAGAACGGCTTCTTCGACCAGGGTTGACGGTTGCGCCCCTGCCACCGAGGCTGGCGACGGGAGTGTCGGCTGTGGAGAGGGTGGAGGACGCCTAGCAGTGCTCTCGATCGCGTTGCAGATCATCTATGTGCTTGTTCTGCTGTTCCTCTACACCCTGTTCGCCAGGTTCGTCATGAGCATGGTCATGAGTTTCGGCCGTCGCTGGAGACCGGGTCGTGGCGCGGCCGCGGCCCTTGAGGTTGTGTGGAGCGTCACCGATCCTCCGCTGAAGGCGTTGAGGCGAGTGATCCCGCCGTTGCGTCTTGGTACGGTGAACGTCGACCTGGCGTTTCTTGTGCTGCTCGTTATTGTGTTCCTGCTGATGTACATCGTCCTACCGCCCTTGATCACCCTGACCGTCTGACCGCGCCAGCTCGGCCGATTTACCCGAGGAGTCTCGATGCCGCTGACCCCGGCCGACGTGCACAACGTCGCGTTCAAGAAGCCCCCCATCGGTAAGCGGGGGTATGACGAGGAAGAGGTGGACGCCTTTCTCGACGAGGTGGAGCGGGAACTCGCTCGACTGATCGAGGAGAACAATGAGCTACGCGCCCAGTCCGCGCGTGGTGGTGGCCCGGTAATTTCCTCCGGCGGCATGGGGGGGCACACCGGTGAGATCGCCGACCTCAAGACCCAGCTCGACCGGCTCCAGCGCGAGAAGGCTGCTGCGGAGCAGGCGGCCCGCCAGCTTCAGGCCGAGGTCGACCAGGCACGCACCAGCGGTCCGCCGCCGGTCAGCGCAGGCGACGGCGAGCAGCAGGCGTTGCGGGTCCTCATGATGGCGCAGCGCACCGCCGACGAGCATGTCTCCGATGCCCGTCGCGAGGCCGAGAAGCTGCTCAACGATGCCCGGGCAAAGGCCGACGAGCTCACGCTCGACGCGCGGACGAAGGCCGAGGCTCTCGAGCGGGACGCACGGCAGCGTCACCAGGAGGTCATGGGCAGCCTCGACACCAAGCGGACCGCGCTGCAGAAGCACATCGAAGAGCTCAAGCAGTTCGAGCGCGAGTACCGCACCCGGCTCAAGGCTTACCTGGAAAGCCAACTGCGTGACCTGGACGGCAAGGGTCAGGGCATCGAAGCGGAGCTGACCAAGGGCGGAGCCGGCGACGCGAAGGGCGCGCCGACTATGGCCGGTGCGGGCGCCGGCGGCCGGGCGGGTACCGACGCCCGGTAGCGCGAGAAACGCGAGACGAGGGCCGTGCTGCCGTGATCATCGGTAGCATCGCCCTCGTCGCCGTCTCAGCGGTGCTCTGGGTGATCGGCGTCCGGGAGAATTCTGACCTGTGGTTCTACGCCTCGATCGTGGGCAGTGTTCTGGCCGCGTTCGCGCTCATCGTCGGCGTACGACAGAAGGCGCGGAGCCGCATTCCCGAGGACGAGTTCGACGTCGATCCGTTTCATCGCGCGCCCGACACCATCCCTACCGCGCCGCGGCCGACCGGTCGGGCCGCGGTGTCCCGGCAGCCGACCGTTCCGGTACGTGCGCCCGAGACTGTGGTCCACCGGGCGGGAGCCGACACGATGCCCGAACGCGGGCCGGAACCGCCCGACGAGCCACCGCCCGAGGTCATCACGGAACGCGAGGCGAGCCGCGTGGCGGCGATGACCGCGGAGGTTGCCGTCGTCGACGGGCGTCCGCGCTACCATGCGGCGGGCTGCCTTCACCTGCTCGGTCGGGAGGCCGAACGGCTGCCGGTCGGGGACGCCACCGCCTTGGGCTTCACCCCCTGCGGCCAGTGCGAGCCGGCACACGGACTGCTCGCGACAACCCCGCGACCATAGGACGAACCGTGCCCCGGCGGGCTCGGGTGGCCTGGTCGCCACCGTGAGAGGTTCCATCGACACCGCCCTGCTGCTGGGAGCCGTCGTCCTCCTGGTGGCGGTCGCGGCCGTGCGCCTCTCGACGAGAGCGGGCCTGCCGAGCCTGCTCGTCTATCTGGCGCTCGGCGTCGCGATCGGCGAATCCGGCTTGGGGATACAATTCTCCAACGCCGATCTGACCCGCGTGCTTGGCTTCTGCGCGCTCGTGGTGATCATCGCCGAGGGCGGTCTCACCACGCGATGGTCTGTGGTCCGACCGGTCGTCGGTATGGCCGCCACGCTCGCTACGTTCGGTGTCTTCGTCAGCGTTGCGGTGGTGGGTGCGGTCGTGCATCTCCTGCTGCACCTGCCATGGCGCCTGGCGCTGCTCTACGGCGCCGTCCTCTCGTCCACCGACGCTGCGGCCGTGTTCTCCACTCTGCGCCGCATGCGGCTGCGCCCAAGACTGACGGCGATCCTCGAGGCCGAGTCGGGCATCAACGACGCGCCCGCAGTGATCCTCGTCATTGCGCTCTCCACGCTGGCCACGCCGCGCCTGTCCGGGCAGTGGTGGCAGGAGGCGCTGGTCATCGTGTACGAGCTCGTAGCCGGCGCCGTGGTCGGATTAGTGGTCGGAGCCCTTGGCGCGGTCGGGCTGCGCCGCTTCGCGTTGCCGGCGGCCGGGCTCTACCCCCTCGCCGCCGTGGGATTCACCGTGCTCGCGTACGCCGTGGGAGCGGTCGCCCACGCGTCGGGGTTCCTCGCGGTGTACGTGGCCGGGGTCGTGCTGGGCAACGCACGCATCCCGCACCGCCAGGCCGTGCTCGGCTTCGCCGATGGCCTCGCCTGGCTGGCCCAGATCGGGCTGTTCGTACTGCTCGGGTTGCTCGTCTCGCCGCCACGGCTGCCTTCGGTCGTTCTGCCCGCGCTGTTGGTTGGGTTCGTACTGGTGGTGCTGGCCCGGCCGGTCTCGGTGACGGCGAGCCTCACGTGGTTCCGGATAGGCTGGCGCGAGCAGGCCTTCCTGTCCTGGGCCGGGCTCAGAGGCGCGGTCCCGATCGTTCTCGCCACGATCCCGCTCTCCCTCGATGTGTCCGGCTCGCGCACCCTCTTCGACGTCGTATTCGTGCTCGTGGTGATCTTCACGGTGGCGCAGGGCGGTACGATCCCGCCGGCCGCACGCTGGCTGCGCGTGACCGCACCGGCCGAGGCCACTGAACTGCGAGTGGAGACCGCGCCATTGGAGACGATGCAGGCCGATCTACTTCAGGCGGAGATCCCGCCCGGTTCCCACCTTGCTGGCGTGTACGTTGACGAGCTCCGGCTGCCGACCGGCGCGGTCGTGACCCTGGTACTACGCGACAACGAGGGCTTCGTGCCGTCCGGGCGGACCCGCTTGCGAGCCGGGGACAACCTGCTCATCGTCGCGACCGCCGGGTGTCGCGACGCCGCCGAACGCCGACTTCGGGCCGTCAGCAGGCGGGGCCGGCTGGCCCGGTGGCTCGGCGAGGACGGCCGGGGCGAGCGCGGAGCCTGAACTGCCGGCCTGGGCTTCCGGCTGGGGACCTCAGGTCCGCCATAGCCGACTCAGAGTGGACCGGCCGAGGTGACACGAACGGACAGATGGACGAATTGGGACACCGAGGTGTGGCATGTTTGTCGCGGGACCCGAGGTTCCGTATTCTTGCCACCCTCGGAGTGCGCGGCGCCCCGCCGTGCGCCCGTTTTGTATGTGGGGGATCGCGATGGCCGAGCGGACGGGTTCCGTGCGGAAGGCCCCAGATAGCGCTATACCGGCACAGACCGCGACGAAGGCCGAGAAAGCTCGGGCGGTCAGGCCCGCGGCGAAGAAGAGCTCGGCAGCGCCCGCGGCGGTGGCCGTTCGTGGACGTAAGGTGAGCGTGCCCGCGTCGGGCGCTCGGGCCGTGAAGGCGGCACCGGCCAGGAAAGCAGGGGGAACGGCAACCCCGACGACGGCGAAGTCCACGGCGGCGAAGTCGACGGTGTCGAAGGCGGCCGCGGCGACAACCCCGGCAAGCACCAAGTCGACTCCGGCCCGTACCACCACGGCCCGTACGACGCCGACGAAGGCCGCTTCCAGAAGGGCGGTCGCGAAGACGGCCGCCAAGGCGGCTCCGGCGAAGGCGGCCACCAAGGCTGCCCCCGCGAAGACGGCCGTCAAGGCAGCTCCGGCGAAGGCAGCCGCCAAGGCTGGTCCCGAGAACGGGGCGACCGACGCTGCACCCGCGAAGGCGGCCGGCACGGCGGCTCCCGCCAAGACTGCGACGAAGGCTGCTCCGGCTAAGGCCAAGACGGCCGCGAAGCCGGTAGGGCCGGCGAAGATCCGGAACGCGACGAGCGCGGTGCAGGCCGGCAAACCCGCTGCCACGGCTGGCAATGACGCGGCCCGGGCCGACGGTGCCGCGGCGCCCGCCGACATATCGCCGACCCGCAAGGAGTCGGCTGCGAAGACGGTGGCGACAGCCGCGAAGACGAGTACCGGGCGAAGCGCGCCGATCACCAAGGTCGCGAAGAACGCTCCGGCCAAATCGTCGCCGGCCAATACCGCGCCGCCCGCGAAGGCCACCCGTGCCGGCAAGGCCACCCGACCCATCCGCCGTGATCCCGCTGCGGTCACAGCGCCCCAGGCCGCGGTGGCCACGGACGCTCAGCCAACGCAGCAGGCGGCTCCGGTCAAGGCGGCTCCCCCGAAGGCGGCTCCGGCTAAGGCGGCTCCGGCGAAGGCGGCTCCGGCGAATGCCGCCGCTCCCCCCCGGCCGACCCGCTCCGCCGCGGAGACGGAACGGATCCGCGAAGCCCTCTCTGAACGCCGTGACGAGCTCAAGGCCGAGTTCGACCAGACGATGTCGGAGATCGCGGAGGCCCAGCGCGACCGGCTCACCGACTCGGCCGGCGACGATCAGGCCGACACCGGGACCAAGACCTTCGAGCGTGAGCAGGAGATCTCGCTCGCGAACAACCTGCGAGAGCGGATCGGTCAGGTGGAGCGCGCGCTCGATCGGCTCGACGACGGCCAGTACGGCTGGTGCGAGCGGTGCGGCAATCCCATCCCGGTCGAGCGTCTCGCCGCCTTCCCCTCGGCTACCCTCTGCGTGACCTGCAAGCAGCTGGAAGAGCGCAGATGACGGAAGGGGTGGCCGTGCCCGACGGGCTGGACCAACCTCAAACCGGGAAGGTTGACCAACCCGTCTCCGGTACCCCGGCGAGGTCAGCCGTCGGCCCCACCGCGCGAGCACTCGGGGTCCTCACGGCCGTTCCCGTGCTTGTCGTGGCACTGGACCAGGTGGTCAAGCAGATCTCGCTGGCGAACCTCACCGGCAGCCCTCCGGTACGGCTGCTCGGCGGGGCGGTCTACCTGAACCTGACCCGTAACAGCGGGGCGGCCTACAGCCTCGGCGGCCGGTTCACTTTCGTGTTCCCGATCGTCGCTGTGGCCGTGATCGGCGCCATCCTCTGGCTCGCCCGGCGGCTCCGGTCGACCGCGTGGGCCGTGGCGCTCGGGCTGGTGCTCGGAGGCGCGCTGGGCAACCTGGCGGACCGGCTGTTCCGACCCCCGGGGTTCCTCCGTGGTCAGGTCATCGACATGATCAGTCTCTTCGATCCCAATGGACAGGTCTTCCCGGCCGGCGCGATCTTCAACGTAGCCGACTCGGCTCTGTTCTGTGGCGTCGTGCTCGCCGTGATCCTCGAACTCGCCGGACGCCACCGTGACGGCACCCGGGCTGCCCGACACACCGACCGTGCGGAGGCGTGAGCTCCCGGTTCCGGACGGGCTGGACGGGATGCGCCTGGATCAGGCGGTCTCGCGACTGTTCGGGCTGTCCCGCACGACGGCGGCCGCATTGGTCGACCGCGGCGATGTCCTGGTCGACGGGCAGCCGCGAGCCAAGTCTGCGAAGGTGGACGCGGGTGCCTGGCTCGAGGTGACCCTGCCCGCTCCCGATGCCCCGGCGCCGGCGCGGCCAGAGCCGGTCGAGGGTCTTGCGGTCATCTACAGCGACGACGACATCGTCGTGGTGGACAAGCCGGTCGGAGTCGCCACCCACCCCAGCCCAGGCTGGACGGGCCCGACGGTCACCTCCGGGCTGGCGGCGATGGGCCAGACGATCGCCACCAGTGGCGCTGCGGAGCGGCAAGGCGTCGTCCACCGACTCGACGTGGGCACGACGGGGCTGTTGGTCGTGGCTAAGAGCGAACACGCGTACAGCGTGCTCAAGCGCGCGTTCCGGGAGCGCGAGGTGCAGAAGATCTACCACGCTGTGGTGCAAGGGCATCTCGACCCGTTGCGGGGCACGATCGAGGCGCCGATCGATCGCCACCCCACGCACGACTACAAGTTCGCGGTGGTCTCGCGCGGCCGACCCAGCGTCACCCACTACGACACGCTCGAGGCGTTTCCCAGCGCCAGTCTTGTGCGCGTGCTCCTGGAGACCGGGCGCACCCATCAGATCAGGGTCCACTTCGCGTCGCTGCACCACCCGTGCGTGGGCGACCTAACCTACGGCGCCGATCCCGCGCTCGCCGCTCGCCTCGGCCTGTCCCGGCAGTGGCTGCACGCGCGGGAGCTCGGCTTCGTCCATCCGACGACTGGTGTGCCGGTCTCCTTCACCAGCCGGTACCCGCCGGACCTGGCCCGGGCGCTCGAGCTCCTGGCGGCCTGACCGAGCCGACAGCGAGCGAGCATGCTTGAGCGCGCCGAGTCTGCCCATTGTGGGGGTGGCAATCCGCCGGGCAATCCGTAGCCTTTCCGGTACAGGATTTTCGAGCGTGGCTGGTGCTGGAAGGGTGAGCGTGGAGACCGACACCGGATGGAGCCGGGCAGCCGGCGAGTCGACCGGGCGTTGGCGGACGATCAAGGCCCGGATGTCGGGCCGGGCCAGTGTGCCTCCCATGCTCGATGACCCGTTGAACGGTCACGCCGACCGGAACGGAATCCCGGCTCAGCGCGGAGGCGGCGTGCTGGAATGGCGGACCACAACCCGCTCCGGAGCCAACGACCTCCTCGTCGCGGAGCTGCGGCGTGACCTCGGCGGCCCACGGGTGATCGCGTTCGCGAACCCGAAGGGCGGCGTGCACAAGACGACCGCAACGGCGCTCGCCGCCGCGACAATAGGCACGGCCCGCGGGCGCGGAGTGGTCGCCTGGGACGACAACGAGCAGCGCGGAACGCTTGGGCTGCGAGCCGGAAGCGCCCGTCACGCGCGGACAGTCCGTCATCTGGTGACCGAACTCGCAGAGGTCGAGGCGCACGATGGGTACGCCCTGGTCGGGCGCCTGGACGACTTCCTGCGGCACGCCTCGGACGGCGCGTACGACGTTCTGGCCGCCGAGGAGGACCCCCGCTTCTCGCGGCGGCTCGACCCGCATACGGTGCGCCGGGTGCTCGAGGTGATGCGGAGGACCCACGACGTGATCTGTGTCGACACGGGCAACAACGTGGAGAGCGCCAACTGGCAGACGGTCATGCAGACGGCTGACCAGCTGGTCCTGACCACCGTGCCCCGAGAGGACGCCGCTTTCACCGCGGACTGGATGCTCGACCTGCTCGAAGAGGCCGGCATGACCGACCTTGTCGCGAATGCCGTAACGCTGTTCTCGTTGCCGACCCCACGGCCATCGCCCATGATCGACGATCTGGCCCGCCATTTCCTGACCCGCACCCGTGGGGTCGTCGTCGTGCCGTACGACCCCGTCCTGGAGTCGGGTGCGTCGATCGAGTACGGGCAGCTCCAGCCGGCCACCCGCCAAGCGTGGCTCGAGGCGGCTGCCGTGATCCTCGCGCGCTTCGGCCGTTAGTCGCGTTCGCCCGGATGCAACCCCGGGTGTCGCGAACCGTTTCTGTCCGACCGGTGGCCTAGGGTGAGTGGGCGTCGGGCACGACGGACTCGTGAGCGCCGAGGGATCAGGCGTGTGCGTGAGGAGGCTGTTTGCGGGTGTCAGACCGGTCGTTCGTCCACCTCCACGTGCATAGCGAGTACTCGATGCTCGACGGAGCGGCCCGCCTCAAGCCGATGTTCGCCGAGGTGGCCCGGCACGGCATGCCGGCGATCGCGATGACCGATCATGGCAACCTGCACGGCGCGTACGACTTCGTCAAGCAGGCCCGGTTGGCGGGGGTCACCCCGATCGTCGGAATCGAGGCGTACGTCGCGCCCGCGTCCCGCTTCGAGAAGCGGCCGATCTTCTGGGGCGAGCCGCATCAGCGCGACGACGACGTTTCCGGCTCGGGGTCGTATACCCACATGACGGTTCTGGCGGTGAATGCGACCGGCCTGCGTAACCTCTTCCGCATATCGTCGCTGGCGAGCATCGAGGGCCATTACCGCAAGTGGGCCCGGTTCGACCGCGAGCTGCTCTCGACGCACGGCGAGGGCCTCATTGCTACCACCGGGTGTCCGTCCGGTGAGATCCAGATCCGGCTGCGTCTAGGTCAGTACGACGAGGCTCTGCGGGCCGCCGGTGACTTCCGGGACATATTCGGGGCCGGCAACTTCTATCTCGAGCTGATGGAGCACGGGATCGACATCGAGCGCCGGGTACGCGACGACCTGCTGCGCATCGGCAAGGAGCTGGACCTGCCGCCACTGGCGACGAACGACTCGCACTACGTCGCTCCTGGCGACGCGACCGCCCACGAGGCGCTGCTCTGCGTGCAGACGGGAAAGACGATGGCCGACCCGACCCGGTTCCGGCTCGACGGCGACGGCTACTACATCAAGAGCCCGGCGGAGATGCGGGCCATCTGGGACGCGCAGGTACCCGGAGCCTGTGACAACAGCCTGCTGATCGCGGAGCGGATCGGCGACTACGCCGAGGTGTTCGCGCCGCGCAACCTCATGCCGCGATTCCCCGTCCCGGAGGGTGAGACCGAGGAGTCCTGGCTGCGCAAGGAGGTCGCCCGGGGGTTGGCCAACCGTTTCCCCGACGGCATTCCGGAGGCGCACCAGCGCCAGGCCGAGTTCGAGCTCGACGTCATCTGCGAGATGGGCTTCCCGGGCTACTTCCTTGTCGTCGCGGACCTGTGCTCGTACGCCAAGCAGGAGGGGATCCGGGTCGGTCCGGGGCGCGGTTCGGCGACCGGTGCGGTCATCGCGTACGCCCTGGGCATCACCGAACTGGATCCGATCGCCCACAAGCTGCTCTTCGAGCGCTTCCTCAATCCCGACCGCATCTCGATGCCCGACATCGACATGGACTTCGACGAGCGGCGGCGGGGCGACATGATCCGGTACGCCACCGAGCGGTACGGCGAGGAGCGGGTCGCCCAGATCGTCACGTTCGGCACGATCAAGGCGAAGGCCGCGATCAAGGATTCGGCGCGGGTACTGGGTTACCCGTACGCGCTCGGAGATCGGATGACCAAGGCGATGCCGCCGCCGGTCATGGGCAAGGACATCCCGCTTTCGGGGATCTTCGATCCGTCTCATCCGCGGTACAAGGAAGCGGCTGAGTTCCGCGCTCTGTACGAGGCCGAGTCCGATGTACGGCAGGTGGTCGATACCGCTCGTGGGCTCGAGGGCCTGATCCGCCAGCCCGGTGTTCACGCTGCCGGCGTGATCCTCTCCCGCGAGCCGCTCGTCGATGTGCTCCCGATCTGGCGCCGGGACACCGACGGCGCGATCATCACGTCCTGGGACATGAACGCCTGCGAGTCCATGGGCCTGCTCAAGATGGACTTCCTCGGTCTGCGCAACCTCACCGTGCTCGACGACTGCCTCGATGGAATCCGGGCCAATTGGGGGGTCGACCTGGTTCTGGAGGATCTGCCCCTTGACGACAAGCCCACGTTCGAGCTGCTGGCCCGGGGGGAGACCCTCGGGGTGTTCCAGCTCGATGGCGCTCCCATGCGAGCACTGCTGCGGGCCATGGTGCCCGACTCTTTCGAGGACATCTCCGCGGTACTCGCCCTGTACCGGCCGGGTCCGATGGGCGCCAATGCGCACAACGACTACGCCGACCGCAAGACCAGGCGCAAGCCCGTCGTACCGATCCACCCGGAGCTCGCCGAGCCGCTCGCCGACATCCTGGACGAGACGTTCGGGCTCATCGTGTACCAGGAGCAGGTGATGGCGATCGCCCAGCGGGTGGCCGGATACTCGCTCGGCGCCGCTGACCTGCTCCGGCGGGCGATGGGAAAGAAGAAGAAGGAGATCCTCGATAAGGAGTACGTGCCGTTCTCGGCCGGGATGAGGACGCACGGCTACTCCGACGACGCGATCAAAACGCTGTGGGACATCCTGGTCCCGTTCTCGGACTATGCCTTCAACAAGTCGCACACGGCCGGGTACGGACTGGTTTCCTACTGGACGGCGTACCTTAAGGCCAACTATCCCGCCGAGTACATGGCCGCTCTGCTGACCAGCGTCGGCGACGACAAGGACAAGTCGGCGGTATATCTGGCCGAGTGCCGGCGGATGGGGATTCGGGTCCTGCCGCCCGACGTGAACGCGTCCAGCGCGCGGTTCTCCGCGGTCGGCCGCGACATCCGGTTCGGTCTCGCCGCGGTACGCAACGTGGGCAGCAACGTGGTCGAGTCCATCGTGCGCGTCCGCAAGCACAAGGGCCCATACACCGATTTCTACGACTTCCTCCGCAAGGTCGAGGCCGTGGTCTGCAACAAGAAAACGGTCGAATCTTTGATCAAGGCCGGAGCCTTCGACTCGCTCAACCACACCCGGCGTGGGCTGCTGGCCGTCCACGCCGACGCCATCGACTCCTACCTCGAGGTCAAGCGGAACGAGGCGATCGGGCAGTTCGACCTGTTCGGCGACGCGTTCGGTGACCTCGGCGGCGAGGCCATCATCGCCACGCCGTCGATCTCCGACAAGGAGTGGAACCGCACGGATCTGCTCAACTTCGAGCGGGAGATGCTCGGCCTCTACGTGTCATCACACCCTCTGCATGGGCTGGAGCGGGTGCTGGCGCGCGAGGCCGACACGGCGATCGCGGCGCTCTTCGAGGAAGGTACGGTCGCCGACGGTCAGGTCGTGTCGCTCGCCGGCATTCTCTCCGGCGTTCAACGGAAGGTCACCAAGCAGGGCAAGGCGTGGGCCTCGGCAACGCTGGAAGACATGGACTCGGGAGTCGAGGTGATGTTCTTCCCTCACACGTACGAGCTGGTCAGCCAGTACGTCGCCGAGGACGCGATCGTCGTGGTCCGTGGGCGGGTCGACCGGCGCGAGGAACAACCCCGGATCGTGGCGATGGACCTCGCGCTGCCCGACATGACGGTCCCCGACGCCAGCCGGCCGATCGTGCTCGCGCTCCCCGCGTCGCGCTGCACGCCGCCGCTGGTCGAGCGGCTCAGGGAAGTCCTCGCGAGCCACCCGGGCGGCTCCGAGGTGCATCTGAAGCTGGTCAACGGGCAGCGCTCCACCCTGCTTCGGCTCGGACCGATGCGAGTTGCGTCGACGCCGGCTCTGATGGCCGACATCAAGGCTCTCCTGGGCCCGTCCGCACTCACCGGGTAACGGCTGGCACCATCGACCCACGGGCCGGACACGCGGCGAGTCCGGCCGTTCAGGCACGCTTCAGTCTGTCAGGAACCGCTCGCCAGCTGCGGGGCTCGCTCAGTCCGCGAAGAACCGCTCGCAAGCTGTGGGGCTCGCTGACGCTGGCTCCTCGTGCTCGCTGATGCTCGCTCCTCGGACTCGCTGACCCTCGTTCCTCTCGCTCAGTAGCCGCGGCGGGACGGCTTGGCCGAGGGCGAGTGAGTCGGCGCCGTCCTCGTTCCGGACGGCGAGGCCGTGCCCGACGGCGAACCCGAGCCCGACGTCGGGCCGGACGCGGTGATCGCGTTGCCCGATGGCGTGACAAGCCACCACAGCGCACCGAAGTTGTTCAGACCCTGTCCCTTCGCGTCGCCGGGCTTCTGGTCCTCGGCGAAGCGGTACAGCGGCGACTTGTTGTAGGTGACCTGCTTCCTGCCATCCGACCGCGTGGTCGTGCCCAGCAGACCGGCCGTCACGCCTGGGCCGGCGTGCGGCGTACCCGTCGTGGTCAGTGGTGGCCAGAAGGCAGTGCACTGAGCGCGGCACGTCGAGGTGCCGTTCGTGTCGGCCTTGAAGAGGTACAAGGATCTGCCCTTCGCGTCCGTGAGATAGGTGCCCATGGGGCCGCTGCGCGTCCTCACCGCGACGGGTCCGGCTGAGCCGGAAGGCCGAGCCGAGCCGGAAGGTCCCACTGAGCCGGAACTTCTTCCTGCCGAGCCGGACGTCGTGACCGCGACGTGTGCAGTCCCGGTGGAGGCCACCGTGGTGCCGCACGCGCTCACCAATGCCAGACCGCCCAGCACGAGCGTCGCCTGCAACAGGCCGCGGGATCTCTTCGAGATCATGTCAGAGTCCCCTCTCTTTGCCGTATGTCACTGACTCCCACACGCGCGACAACCGCGCCATGCCGTGAATGGCGAAATACAGGAAGCCACCCAGCCATGAGCGTCGCGCTCAAAGCCCTTTGGGTCGGCCGGATCCGGGCCGGCTGCGCGACCAGGCGCCGCGCTTGTGTGGTCGGGCAAGTTTACGGCTCGGGCCAGGTCGTCGTCGGCGTTGTCGGCATTCCCACACGGGTCCCCGCCGACCCGAGGACGCTTGGCTATGGCGCGAAAGCGTAAGCGTCGCGTCCGGGTGGTTGTTGTCCTCTCTCGGATGGCGTCGCCTTTCGTGGCAGCCTTTCGTAGACAGGCGACGCTCTACAGTGGACGGCCCGGCCAGACGTACGCCCCGCCGTCGACTGCCGGCCCACAACCCGGGTGGCCGGTCGCGGGGCGGCCCTGAAAGGATCACCGGGTGACGGCAGATCAGCCACGGTGGGGGCCCGACCGGATCGGGATAGAGCGTCCGCCCGGCGACTCGGAACGACCGGTACGTCTTGAGGTCTTCGGTCCGGAGCCTGAGTCGCGGCGCGGCCAGGCCCGGCATGCCGTTGTGCTGCTCGCGACGGTGTTGGTGATCGGTGTACTGGGAATCGGGGCAGGTTGGCTCTGGAGCGTGGTGGCGCCGCGGGTACCGATCATCAAGGCCGACAGCGGCTACCTGTACGCCGACGCCGAGCCTGAGCAGGCGATCGCCGCCGACGGTTGGTTCCTGATCATCGGCGTCGTGCTCGGCGTGCTGGTCGGGGTCACCGCGTGGGTTGTGCTGCGCCACTACCGGGGCGTCAGCGTCCTCGCCAGTCTGATCGTCGGTTCCCTCATCGGCGCGTGGGTCGCATGGTGGGTCGGATACCGGATCGGCCGGGAGCAGTTCCTGGCCGCGACCGCTCACGCGCCGATCGGCTCTCATCTGAAGGCCCCGCTCGAGCTCGGGATGACCAACATGGATCCGCACCGCTGGTGGTTTCCCGGGCTGACCGGCGTCATCGTCAGTCAGGCGCTCGCGGCGGCCGTGGCCTATACCGTCCCGGCCGGGTTCTCGGCGTATGAGAACCTGCGGGGAGCACGCGTGCAGCCGGGAGACGACCCGAGCGGCGGTTAGTTGAGGCCGGGCTTGACCGGGAGGTCGCTGAGCGCGGCCGGCACGGCCCGTACCTCTCGCAGGAGGCCGATCTCGCGGCGGAGCATGACAAGCTCGGTGCGAAGGCGGCCGGTCGCGTCCGGGATGGCGAGCAACTCCTGGCGCTGCGCCACGGTCAGCGCGGCGGTGGCCGCAACGAGGTAGGACATCACGACCGGATCGTCCGGCAACTGCTCGCCGAGCTGGCCGGTGTCGCCGCGGAAGAGGCGAAGATACGCCTGGAACGTGGCGAGCAGCTGAGGCAGAAGTAGCTCGGGGTCGTCGGGACCCTCCGGCTCGACAAGTGGCCGCACCTCGGCCTGCAGGTACGGCGTCTCCGAGGGAACCATTCCGGTGATCTCGAACGGTGTGCGCCCGACGGTGACCAGGTCGAATCGGCCGTCGGGGTGCTCGGTGATCTCCCGGACCTCGGCCACGCAGCCGACGTCGTACAGGGTGACGGAACCGGTCCCGACATCGACCTCCCAGCCGCGGCGGATCGCGACCACGCCGAACTCCCGCCGGGACCCCTGTGGCCGCGCGATCAGGTCGCGCACGAGGGTCCGATACCGCTCCTCGAACACGTGCAGCGGCATGACCAGGCCTGGGAACAGGACGGCCCCGAGTGGGAGGAGGGGCAGCGGCGAGGTCACGTAAACGAGCCTAGGTTCACCGCGCCAGACAACCAACGCGGCACTGGCCCACTCGTCCCGCCTTGCCCGAGGGACGTAAACTTCCTCAGTGCTGACGCGTCGTGACCTGCGCGGCTCCCGCCCTGACCGGGCCGAGCTCCGCAGGCTTCTGCCGCGGGCCGCGGTCGATGTGACATCGACGGTGGCCGTGGTCGAGCCGATCATCGACGACGTACGTCGGCGCGGCGTGGACGCGATCGTCGAGGCGACCGCCCGGTTCGATGGCGTGATGTCGTACCAGCTGCAGATTCCGCCCGACGCATTGACGGCGGCCTTGATGGACCTCGATGCAGATGTTCGGGCCGCGCTCGAGGTCGCGATCGAGCGGGTACGGGTTGTGCACACGGCACAGCGTCGCGTCGACCTCTCGACCCAGGTCGTGCCGGGCGGCACGGTGACCCAACGATGGGTGCCGGTGCGTCGGGTCGGTCTGTACGTGCCGGGCGGTTTGGCCATGTACCCGTCCAGCGTCGTCATGAACGTGGTCCCGGCTCAGATCGCCGGTGTCGACGCCATCGCCGTTGCGAGCCCGCCCCAGCGGGAGACCGGGCTGCCCGACGCACGCGTGTTGGCGGCGTGCGCCATGCTCGGCGTCGACGAGGTGTACGCGGTCGGGGGAGCGCAGGCGATCGCGATGTTCGCCTACGGAGCGGGTGTGTGCGAACCGGTCGACCTGGTGACCGGACCGGGCAACCTGTACGTCACCGCCGCCAAGCGCCTGGTGCGGGGTGTTGTGGGAACCGATGCAGAGGCCGGGCCGACCGAGATCGCCATCCTCGCCGACGACTCGGCGGACCCAGTACACGTCGCCGCCGATCTGATCAGCCAGGCGGAGCACGACCCCGGCGCGGCAAGCGTCCTGGTGACCGACTCGGTCGCGCTCGCCGACTCGGTAGACGAGGAACTCGTCCGCCAGGTGGGCCGGACCAAGCACACCGGGCGGATTACAGCCGCCCTGACCGGTCCGCAGTCCGGTGTGCTCCTTGTCGATGACCTGCTGGCCGGGCTCGCCGTGATCGACGCGTACGCGGCCGAGCATGTCGAGATCCAGACGCGGGACGCCGCGGCTTGGGCGGCGAAGGTCCGAAACGCCGGGGCCATCTTCGTCGGACCGTACGCGCCAGTCTCGCTCGGCGACTACTGCGCCGGCTCCAACCACGTCTTGCCCACGGGCGGGTGTGCCCGCCACAGTGGCGGCCTGTCCGTGCAGACCTTCCTGCGAGGGATCAATATGATTGGCTACGACGAGGCCGCGCTGAAGGCGGTCGCCGAGCACGTCGCCACCCTTGCCGAGGTGGAGGACCTGCCGGCCCACGGTCAGGCGGTCATGGCGCGATTCCCGGGCCGGACAGGGATGGATAGCGGCCGCTCCGACACCGTAGGGTCTGCATCGTGAGTGCGAGGAGCGAGCGGCAGCGAGCCCCGCAGCTTGCGAACGGGTCTTGGCGGATCGTGAGTGCGAGGAGCGAGCGGCAGCGAGCCCCGCAGCTTGCGAACGGGTCTTGGCGGATCGTGAGCGGCGAGGATACATCCCGCCGCAGCTTGCGAGCGAAAGGCAGGCAGAGTGAACGTTTTTGACGAGCCGCCGCTGCGCGACGAACTGCGCGGCCGAACCGCGTACGGTGCGCCGCAGATCGATGCCGCGGTGCGCCTCAACACCAACGAGAACCCGTTCGCGCTGCCGGAGCCAGTCGTGGAGGCGGTGCTCAAGGCGCTCAACGACGAGCTGGCGACGCTCAACCGGTATCCGGACCGCGACGCCATGGCGCTCCGGGAGGACCTGGCGGCGTACCTCGGGCACGGGCTCAGCGCGGCGAACATCTGGGCAGGCAACGGCTCCAACGAGGTTCAGCAACATCTGCTGCAGGCCTTCGGCGGTCCAGGCCGCACGGCCATGGGGTTCATCCCGTCCTACTCGATGCATCCACTGCTGGCTCTGGGTACGAGCACCCGCTGGCTGGAGGGTCAGCGCGACTCCACCTTCGGGCTCGGTGCCGAGCGGGCAAAAGCGCAGGTAAGGGTCTACCAGCCCGACATCGTCTTCCTGTGCTCACCGAACAACCCGACCGGGACCGCGCTCGACCTCGAGGTGGTGGAGGAGGTCGCGTCGTGGGCGCCTGGCGTGGTCATCGTGGACGAGGCGTACGCCGAGTTCGCGCGGCCGGGCGCGCAGAGCGCGATTACGTTACTGCCGCGGTTCCCGCGGCTCGTCGTCACGCGGACGATGAGCAAGGCGTTCGCCTTGGCGGGCGTGCGCCTGGGCTACCTCGCGGCGTCGGCCCCCATGGTCGAGGCGCTCCAGCTGGTCCGCCTTCCCTATCATCTGTCGTCACTGACACAGGCGGCGGCGCGGGCGGCGCTCTCGCACGCGTCCCAGCTACTCTCCCAGGTGGACGCGATCAAGGCCGAGCGGGACCGGATCGTGGCTCGCCTGCGCGAGCTGAGCTTCACCGTCGTCGACAGCGACGCCAACTTCGTCCTCTTCGGACACTTTAAGGACCAGCAGAGCGCGTGGCGGATGCTGCTCGAGCGCGGCGTGCTCGTCCGCGATGTCGGCCTGGCCGGGTGGCTGCGGGTGACCGCCGGCTCGCCCGCTGAAACCGACGCCTTCCTGTCCGCGGCGGAGACGATTCGTGGCACGTAGCGCCGGCCGCCGCGCCGTTGTCGAGCGGGACACCGCAGAGACCAAGGTACGGGTGGAGCTGATGGTCGACGGCCAGGGCCGCCACGACATCAGTACGGGCATCGGCTTCTACGACCACATGCTCGCCCAGCTGGCCCGCCACGGTGGGCTGGACCTGACCGTCCGAACCGAGGGCGACCTGCATGTCGACGCTCACCACACGGTGGAGGACACGGCGCTGGCCGTAGGCGCGGCACTCTTCGACGCACTGGGTGACAAGGCCGGCGTCCGCCGATTCGGCGATGCGCTTGTACCACTGGACGAGGTCCTCGCCCAGGCCGCCGTGGATCTCTCCGGCCGCCCCTATGTGGTGCACGAGGAGCCAGCCAACATGGCGGCATTCATCGGTGGCACCGGACCCGTGTTCCCGACCAGCCTTACCCGGCACGTTTGGGAGTCGCTGGGCCACGCCGCCCGCATCACGCTGCATGTACGGATCCTCCGGGGCGGCCCCCCCGGAGCCCAGCCCGACGCGCACCACGTGGTGGAAGCGCAGTGCAAGGCGGTGGCCCGAGCCCTTCGGGACGCCGTACGGATCAGTGACCCGGCCGGCGGCGTGCCGAGTACCAAGGGCGTGCTCTGATGCGGGCAGTCTGGTCGATCGTGCTGCTGGGTGTCGCCGGCATCCTGGTCGGGGGAGCCGTGTCGTTACGGCGGCAGGGTGCGAGCGTCGTGGCGGTCGCCTTGGTCGGCGTGCTGGCTGCGCTCGCCGCGGCCGGAGGCATCCTGTGGTTGATCCCGTCGTCGTGAGCGGCCGGTCGATCTTGTCCACGTGCCGGGAACCGGTGCCAAGATCGCTGTTTCGGTGTCGGAGACGAGTTCGCGAGCCTGTGGTAAATTCTGTTTTCCCCCAAGGGCAAGTCACGCTCGAGGATTGCCGCGAGGGCAGTAACGGCCGCCATCCTATCCAGATACTGGGAATCGTTCGCAAGATCGCCGTTAGGGCGCCAGAAGCGCCGCCACGCGACGTTTGTGACGCTGGAATACCGATCTTCGGCCGGTCATCCCGGGATGTGAGCAGTAACATCCCTTCGCCACGCTTCAGCGGCCGATCTCGCCACGGCGCTCGGGACACCACAGTTCGCGATACCGCAGCAGGGTCCTGCACGTCATTTCTGATTCACAATCGTCGATCTTGGCTCTCGGTTCCCGGATGTGGAGCGGCGCTCAGGCGGGCGACTCGATGACGCTGACCCTCCTGCCGGCCGTGGACGTGGCCGACGGTCGGGCGGTCCGCCTGGTGCAGGGCGCAGCCGGCTCCGAGACCGGCTACGGCGACCCACTGGAGGCCGCGCTCGCATGGCAGGCTGACGGGGCGCAATGGGTGCACCTGGTCGACCTCGATGCCGCGTTCGGCCGTGGCTCCAACGCCGACGTGCTGGCCTCGGTGGTCGACCGGCTCGACATCAAGGTCGAGCTCTCCGGCGGGATCCGCGACGACGAGTCGCTGCGGGATGCGCTCGCTACCGGCGCCGCCCGGGTCAACATCGGCACCGCCGCGCTGGAGGATCCACAATGGTGTGACCGGGTCGTGGGGGAGTACGCCGACCGGGTCGCGATCGGCCTCGACGTACGGGGACGGACGCTGTCCGCGCGTGGCTGGACCCGAGACGGCGGCGACCTCTTCGAGGTGTTGGAACGGCTGAACAGGGCCGGCTGCGCCCGGTACGTGGTGACCGACATTCTGAAGGACGGGACCATGCGCGGACCCAACCTCGGGCTCCTCGGCGAAGTTTGCGCCCACACCTCGGCCCCGGTCATCGCATCCGGCGGCGTGTCCACACTGGACGATCTGCGGACGCTCGCCGCCCTCGAGCCTTCGGGTGTGGAGGGCGTCATCGCGGGGAAGGCGCTCTACGCCGGCGCGTTCACCGTCGCGCAGGCCCTCGCCGCCCTGCACGAGGCCGCGGCCTGACACCGTACCGCCGACAGCCTCGGCATCGTCGCAGCGCAGTTCCGATCGGTCCCACTTGTCGTCGCCTATCGCCAGAATTCCTATGAGCATTCGGCGCACCGGCGGTTATCGGTACCGCGTGATCGGCGTGGCCGATTATCCGGGCCGGAATCCCGGCCCGACCCGTACGGTGGACCTTCTACGCCGCCGAACAACCCGTGGCTTTCGGTACCTCCGATCGCACTATGTCGGTTTCATCGAGCCTTCGACATGCGAGACTTTCCGGCCGTGGAGGTTCTTGAGAAGGTCAGTGCTGTTCCACTGTGGACGGGGCGCGAGGTGCGAGCGCTGCGGGAGGCGCGCCGGATGAGCGTGCGTGACTTCGCGGCCCACCTCGGCGTCAGTGACAGGATGGTGTCCAAATGGGAGTCGGGCGGCCCTACGATCCGCCCACGGCCGGTGAACCAGGCCGCGCTCGACACGTCATTGTCCAGAGCCGGCGCGGAGGTGAAGGCGCGTTTCGCCCTGGCCGCCTCGGCCGGCGGTACCCGGCTGGCCGGTCAGGTCGTGCCCGCGCCGGCGCTGGCCGTCGCCACGAGCCTGGTCCGGCATCCCGAGGACGGCAAAATGATGACGTTGATCGAGCCGGGCATCTCGCCGCTGGGCGAGGCTGGCATGTCGGCCTGGCTGCCCGGGTTCTACATCGACGTGTACCCGACCACGAACGGCGACTACGCGCGATTCGTCGACGCCACCGACCATCGGACCCCGGCTCACTGGGAGGGCGACCAGCCCGCGGACGAGATCGCGGAGCATCCCGTGGTCGGGGTTAGCTGGCGCGATGCGTACCGCTACGCCCGTTGGGCGGCGAAGGCGTTGCCGACCGGATCCCAGTGGGAGAAGGCAGCCCGGGGCCCGAACGGGAACGTGTACCCGTGGGGCGACGCATTCTCGCCGACGCGCTGCAACGTCCGGGAGTCCCGGATCAAATTGACCACCCCGGTCGACTGGTACGACAACGGCGTCAGCCCGTACGGCGTCTACGACCTCTGCGGCAACGTCTGGGAGTGGTGCGCGGCGGTCGGCGCGCGTGGCCATTGGCAGGTGCGCGGCGGCGCATTCACCGCTGCAGCCTACCGAGCGGTCTCATCAAAATGGTCGGAGCTGGCACCCGACACCCGTCGCGACGATGTGGGTTTCCGGACCGTGCTTTCGCTGGAGGCCATGCTCGAACTGCTCTCGATCTGACCCATGCGGTGGGCGGGAGTTTGCCCGTGAGCTAACTAAGCGCTGTGTTCATGCCGGCGTCTCTTCGAAACCGAGGTCACTACGCCCAGAGCGGCGGGCGCTCGCAGAGCCATGGTGACCGGCGCCGATGCGTCGGCACGGTCGTGGATGATCATCGCCACCACGAAGGTGATCGCCACGACGAAGCCAGCAAACGGCGTCCATATCAGACGGTCACCGCCAAAGAGCACCGGGTCTTACCGCTGGACGGTCCGCAACGAACCGAACTTCATTCGGCGATATCGCGACGCCTCAACAGCGCGATGCTCGTTGCTGCGACCCAGACGAGAAAAACGTCGTAGACAAACCAAACCCAGCCGTAGGACGCAAAGGCCACGGCTGCGAGCACGAGACAGATGGCGGCAACTACCGCCGGCCAGCCGAGCCAGAACGAAACTGAACGGATTCGTGCGGCTCGAATCGCCACGAGCGCGAGGCAACTGGCGAGCGCGAGCCAAGAACAGATGTAGAAGGCGTAGGAAATGTCACTCACAATGCGCGCCTCGGCTGCGTCGACGCCGTGCCGAATGTTGAGGACCACGGGTAACGTGACGCCACCGGCCACGACCGTGAGTCCGCTCCCCAGCACTCCGAACGCGAAGGCGACCGTCGCAACGCGTCGTGGTGGGGTTGCGGCGCGATGGACGGTCCGGGTCACCTCGCCGAGGAAGCCGACCAGGACCAGGCCTGAGGCGACGACCAGATATGCCTTGAGCAGTTGAGCGAACTGCGCCCCGGCGAAGTAGGTCGCGAGCTGACTGCCGGACGCGTCGAAGGGAGGCTCGGGCAGGTCCTTGATCAACGTTGTGTCGCCCAGTACTACTCCGGCGAAGAGGAGCACGACGAAGAGAATGCCACTCGTGGCTCCTACTCGGCTGCTGTGCGCGTTCGCCATCGACTGTCCTTTCAACATGTACGAGACTGATTACAACTTGATACGCGTGACTCAGCGGCAGAGTACTGGAGCACGCGGTATCGGCCTGGCTGGCTCGGCGATACGGCCGCAGGAGCGACGGCGGCCTCGATGTCGACCGTGGGGCCGGTCGTGCGTTTGTCCGGCCGTCACAGACCTATAGGCTCACGACAGGTTCGACTGCCTGCTTCGATAAGGAGCGGCTCGGTCCGCCCACTTCCTTGACTGCTGCGGCCAACCTCGACAGCAACCGGGTACGGACTCATGCCGTGGGGACCATGTGGTAGGACGGCCGTGTGGCGGTCGACTTCATTGGACTGCATCGTAGGGCCTTGGAATCATTCGGCGGCCGGCTGCGGCGGGTAAGGTCGGCGGACCTGGGCCTACCCACGCCGTGTCCCGACTGGGACGTTCGGGCGCTGATCGCGCATGTGGTCTCGGCCGACGAATGGGTCCGCCAGCTGCTCGGTGGTTGCTCGCACGCCGAAATCCAAGTCGCTGAGGATGTGCTCGGCGGCGACCCGTACGCCGCGTGGCACGCGTCGGCGAGCTCGTTACACGCTGCGTTCGCGCACCCCAATTCGCTTGAGCGCATAGTTGATCACCCCGTTGGGCGGATAAGCGCTGGCCGACTCATATTCTTCCGGTGTCTTGACACAGTCGTGCATGCTTGGGATCTCGCGCGAGCCATCGGTGCTGACGAGTCACTTGATGCCGTCGCCGTCAGTTCATGTCGTGAAGTCGTTGCTCCGGTCGCCCTGATGTTCGCGGCCGCCGGACTGTACGGCCCGGTCGTCGCGGTCGGCCCGGACGCCGATCCGCAGACAGAATTGCTCGGCCTGCTCGGGCGCCGGGTCTGCTGACCTGCACACGGTCGAGTGCGTGCAGCCGCTGTACGCCGTCTCCCAACCAGAACGTGGCACGGAGGCGTACAGGGCCTTCCCTGCACTGCCTCGAATCCCGCCACCCCGACAACGCCGGTTCGGGCGAGTGGGTCCGACGTGCTCTCAACTTTGTCACTCGTCCAAGGGCCGATCGGTCCATATGGTCGGGTCGTCGAAGAACTCGAACCTGGCGAACAACGTGCGGATGTTCGCACCCGAGGGAATAGGAGCGGAGGCGAAGATGACTTCATGGCGCACGCCGTGCCGGGTCGCGACGAGGACACGGCCATCATTGGTGATCACGACTTTATCGGAGGCCCCGGGTTGCTCGCTCCTAGGCGCCGATGGCGGGAGCGCCGTCGACCGGACTATCACCGCCGTGCCGGGCCGGCCTGCCTGGCCGAGGACCAATTCCGCCATCCATGGCTGATAGCTCGGATCTCGCGTGACTGACACGCTCAACGGCACGAGCCCCAATGGCATGCCTCGCAGGTGCCATGGGAAACGCACCCGCTCCCCGTGCCCGAACCGCACGCTGCGGGCGACCCGTTCGGTGACCGCCAGACCGGGATCGGGAAGCGGGACGGCCGGATAGACGTCAGCGTTGACCACGGTTTGGTCCAGCCGCAGTCGGACCCAGGCGCGCGTCCGGAACTCCCAACGCAGTGACCCATCGGCCCACCAGGCCGCGTGGCCGTTGATCGGATCAACCGCGACGCCACCCGGGTGATCGCCGGATCGCTGCCACGGGGCCGCGCCCTCCCGCCACATCTCCAGGGACAACCTCGTGGCGATCGGGACCGGGTCGTAGATAGTCCGAATGTCCCACTCGTACACGACTGCATACATATCCGGCGTGATAGAGAGTTGCCGTTCGCTCATGGCAGTTGGAAAGTAGCCGATCGTCGCGGGTCTGATCATCGGGTCGAACGGCAGGCCGATGAACGGCCGAGAGCCAGACTGCGCAGCCATCAGGCTTGCCTGCCGGTCGGTCATCACGGTCGATATCACCGTCAGCACGAGCCGCGACCACGACAAACGTACCGACGACCGCGACCATCGACCGCGAACGACAGCCTCGCACGGTTCCTCTCGGTTCGTTCACCGAATCCATGCCGCATAGCCTGCAACGCGTTTACCCAATAATCCAGCCAGGCTTCGTGATGTCGACGGTGATTCCGGTCAGGTGACAGGAGCCGCGAATCGGCACGCCCCCAGCTCCGTCGTGCAAACGCCCCGGCAACCGATGGCAATATCAACCACGATCCCGCGGTCTTCAGCGACATGCAGGAGCGCATCGTTGTCATGTTGCCCAGGCCCGTAGTCGCTCGGGGTGGTTCGGCTGGTTGCGCAGGTGTGAGCGAGGGTCTCGGCGCGCATGCCCGAGATCAACGATGCCCACGGCGACGACCGCTGGCCGAGGTTACCCCGCAATCCATCCGCGATGCGCACTCAACGCCAGCTGATTGCATGTTGCACTCTTGGGATCGTGGAACCTGTCCCGGCAGCTCGCGGCCCCGGTCGCGTCATCATCCTCAACGGCGCCTCCAGCTCGGGGAAATCGACGCTGGCCAAGGCGATGCAGCAGGCGCTGGATGAGCCGTTCCTTCATGTGTCGTCGGATCACCTCGTCAACGCCGGCGTCCTTCCCCAGCGTCGCGACGACGCTGGGCCGTTCAACTGGTGGCACGAGATGCGGCCACGCTTCTTCGCCGGCTTCCACCGGTGTCTGCCCGCTCTCGCCCACGCCGGCAACGACCTGATCGTCGATCACGTCATCGAGTTCCCGAGCTGGCGCCGCGACCTTGCCGTCCTACTCGCCGGGCTCGACGTGTATCTGGTCGGCGTGCATTGTGATCTCGCCGAGATCGACCGGCGGGAACGTCAACGCGGCGATCGCCGCATGGGCGAGGGCCGCACCCACGTCACTGTGGACGGCATTCACACCTTCGGCCTTTACGACCTCGAAGTCGACACCACCGCCGGAGTGACCGCCGCAGTCGTCGACATCATCATCGGCGCATGGCGGAACCGGACGCCACAACGGGCCCTCTAAGCCCGCTTGCGTTTCCTTGGCCAGGAAGGCTGTACCGGCGAGACGAGCCGAGCTGTTCGGGGCAGTTGAGCAGGTTTCCCACCTCAAGCATGATCGGCGCGTGGCGAGCACATCGCGATGGCGGCAAATGAGCGTAACCGTCAGGGCTCGCGGGCCGCCAGGTAGGCGGACGTCGTTTGACACGTCTTTGACAGCGGCGCAGACCTCGTCGTGAGCCCGGCAGTCCGAAGCGTGGAGGCCATCCGGACACGGCGTCGAGAGCGTCATTGTTGGACCGGGGGGCGAGCAAGACTGGCAATGCTGAGTGCTCGGCTGTTGGACCTCGTGGACAACGTTGCCGAGATCCCTCGCGCCATCCGGGCTGGAGCCAGGGTGCAAAGGGTTATGTGACACCCGCCAAGCCAGCTCACAGCTACCGCAGCGGCGTCCTCGCTTCGAAGTCATGCGCTCACAATCATCATCGCGCGCCGCGAGGCAGATGAGTATTATCGGCGCATATGAGAACTCGCCGCCGGTGTCCGCTATTTCTGCAGCTCGTTGTGGCTTGCGCGGTGCTATCTGTCGTTGCGGCCTGTGATCGTGTGACCGTGACGCAGCTCCAGCCTCAGGCGATAAGGCTGCTAGGCGAAGGAGGTGATCCTCTCGTCCTGATGGTTGGGGTGCTGTGGTCCAAGGACGGCTACTGCTCGGGTCAGTTCACCGTAGACGGAACCGAAACGGCCACCGAAATCCGCGTGGGCACCGTCGTCAGCCGCGAGCACAGCGGCGGAACCTGCTCTGGACTTGGCACCATGGACAACATGGCGTGGGCAGAACTGCGGCTGGCGTCACCGCTCGGTGACCGTGTGGTCGTTCGAGACAGTGACGGTGCTCGCCTGCCATTACGTCTTCCACCGCAACGATGAGGGTGCCGGCGCAACCGGCCTCGTAACGCTGCTGATGGCGTCTACTGACCCCACCACGACACAACGGGTGGCTGAGCATGCCGATGCCGTGGGAGCCGAGGTTACCGACAGGTCGTCATCCGCGACGAAAGCCGCTGTGGCGCGGCACGGTGGCTGCTCGACACTTGGTACCGCAAGACCGTTCACACGACCCATACTCCGATCGGCAACCTGTCACGTGGCATCGGCTGCGGGCGGCAAACCTCCTATGCGATTGGCGGGCGGATGATCTGAGCATGGAGATCGTCACGGCCCGCCTGTTGATTCGCGAGTTTCAGCCCGCGGACCATTCGGCCATCCACGCGTACGCGAGCGACCCCGGGGTCAGCCGGTACACCGACTGGGGCCCAAACAACCCCGAGACCACGACGGCGTTCCTGGCCGAGGCCATGCGTTCCGCCGCCGCTCTCCCGCGGACGCGGTACGCGCTTGCCGTCGTCGATCGCGCGGACGGCAAGCTCATCGGGTCGATCGAACTGAGAATCACCGCTGAGACCCACTGCCGGGGCGAGATGGGGTACGTGGTGGCGCGGCCCAGCTGGGGGCAGGGGCTGGCGACCGAAGCTGCGGCCGCAATCCTGCGGTTCGCGTTCGACGAGGTCGGCTTGCACAAGGTGACGGCCACATGCGATCCCGCCAATGCCGCCTCGGCCCGGGTACTCTCCAAGATCGGCATGCAGCATAAGGGCAATCTACACGACCACGTCATGGTGCGAGGTCAGTGGCGAGATCGGCTCCTCTTCGCGGCAGTCTCAGCGGTGCATTGACAGTACGACACGACGAGACCAGATCATCTCCGAAGAACGAACTTCATGGGTCTCGATGTCCCGGCTCGAGAACCTTTCAGACTTGCCATACCCACCACCCGTCCGAGGAAGGACGACTGAGTCCAGCATCCAGCGGTCCGCCGCGGCCCTTCGAGGCGGCGGCAGCTACCGGCGTCGAGCCATCGAGAATCGTCGAGGTTTGATCGGCCCGCGTCTCCCGAACCTGGCCGTCGGCGTGGCGAGGATCGTGAAGGCCCTGATCGTCGTCGACAACCTCACGGACAGTAGGTGGCATTAGGGTTCGAGTGCTCCGACGCCAGTGAAGGCGGCACACAGAACGAGGCACCCCGGCCGAGCCCGCTTGCACACACCATCGCCCGGGCCACTCTTGCGCACCCCGCCCGAACGACGCACAGCCGACAAACGCGGGTCGAGGCGTAGCCAGCCTCAGCGCAAAATCCACTGTGGAGCATTGTGGACACGGTGACCCGTCGCGGCACAACGGTCGTGCCCGACGGCTCTCACCGTCCGGTTGACCGATCGCAGTGCGGTGGCGCACGATTCGGGATGAGCATTAGTACTTCGCCCATCACGATGGGAGCGGCATGAACGGCGAAAACGCACCGGTCCGCCGTCGCGTCACCCTGACCGGCATCTCGTCGCGGGCGTGGGAACACCCCGCTGACAAGGGTGCGCTGACCGCGCTGCGGGAGCTTAAGGGCTTCGACGACGTACTCAAGGCGCTAAACGGGATGTGGAACGAGCGGGCTTACCGGTTGGAGTTCCTCGGCGGCGCTATCCGGGTCGACCATCGCCAGTACGCCAGGGTGTACCGGACATTCGCAGAATCGGCGTCCACACTAGACCTCCCCGAGATGCCCGAGCTCTATGTGCGGCTCGACCGCTCCCTTAACGGCATGTGCGTCGGCTTGTCCAAGCCCTTCATCGTCGTCAACTCTGGGGCGCTGGAGCTGCTCGACGACGAGGAACTGCGCCACCTACTGGGGCATGAGTTGGGGCACCTCATGTCGGGGCATGCTGTCTATCGGACGATGCTGGCGATGCTCACCAACTGGGCCGCGTCGTTGGCGTGGTTGCCGCTCGGCACGATCGTCATCCGCGCGATCATCACGGCGCTGCGCGAATGGTGGCGAAAAGCCGAACTCTCCGCGGACCGGGCCGGCCTGCTCGCGGGGCAGGATCCCCACGCTGCGCTGCGCCTGTCGATGAAGGTCGCCGGCGGCGGCGATCTGTCCGAGGTGGACACTACGGCGTTCCTGGAGCAGGCGGCCGAGTTCGAACGGTCCGGTGACCTGCGCGATGGGCTCATCAAGGTTCGAATGGTGCTTGGCCGCAGCCACCCGTTGCCGGTCGGGCGAGCGGCGGCGCTTCGCCAATGGATCGACTCCGGAGCGTACGGGCGTGTGCTTGCCGGTGACTACCCGCGTCGTACGGAGGACCGTACTGCGTCCGTGTCCGCCGACGCGAAGGCGGCCGCCGACTCATACCGTGAGGCCTTCGCTTCCTCGCAAGACCCACTCATGTCCTTGGTACGGCGATGGGGCGGCGGCGCCTCGGACCGCATGCGCAGCTGGATGGGCAGCGGCCCATCTCCCACCGATCCTCAGTAACCCGCCACCTGCGGGCACCTGCTCATCGAACGCATCTATCCCCCTGTGACGCCATAGGTTGACCGTCCGATGATTCGGTCTGAAGCGGGAGGCTCGACGGCCCACGGCTCGGCTACCTATGAGCGGATGACAGGGAGGGACTCGGGCGTGTAGCTCCGTCACGTTGCCCAGTGGCTTCCATCTCCACGATGAAGGTGACCCCGATGATGCCGTTGACCGGTTCGAGCACCCGCCGTTGCTCGCCCAGCGCGCGACGAGCCGCGTCGAACATCGCCCGCGCCGAGCGGTTCGCGACCCGTGGCACCGCTTGAGAGGTAGCGGCCTGCCACTTCGTACCTGGGTAACGTTGAAACATTGATGGCGGTGGTCGCATGATCGCAGGGTGCCGCATCGTCGGGTGCGACGCTGCCAACATCTTTCCGACTGGTCACGTCAGGCCGGTGCTGCGCCAGCACTGATTGACTTAGCCGATCTCGCGGAGCGGGGCCGGTCGTGTTGTCGCTCGCCTTGCACCTACGTACGAGCCCGTGGCTTGCAGTTGGCTTGGTCGAGTAAGATCGCCGGTTCGTCGGTGGCAGGACGTACCCCCGGTGGCGACGTCGCGATCCTGGACGGCTTCGGCCGGGCTCACTACACGAGGGCGTACAGCACGCTAGATCAGGCCGTGAACGCCGCTGAGGCGTCGTAATCGGGCGAAACCGCTAGCTCGATCGCCGGTCTCGAAGTGCTGCGAGCGTGGGCACGCCGATGCTTACAAGCAAGGTCCCGATGACGAGCCCGGCCCCGGTTGAGCCCGTAACAGCGGCTAGTTCGACAGCGAGAGATAGAGCGCTGCTGCTGCGACGAGGTTAAAGACGCCGTCCATTACTACCTGGCCTCACGAGGCGCTCGGTGTCACCGTGGCCAGGCCGGTAAGCTGACGGTCTGGACGCACGGTGACGACGCGAGGCGTCCAGACTACCGCCCGGCCCCGGGCACAGAAAAGCCCGGTTCCTCTTAGGACCGGGCTCTCTGCTAGTCCACTGCTACCACCCTTGACCGATCGCCGGGCTCGCGTCCGGTTACCAGGCTTCCGGTTGTGGGAGCGTCGGAGGCACCCGCACCGGGCTTGCACCGCCGGCCCTTGAGCGGTCCGGCGACTGCCGGCTCGGGCTTCGCCTGGAGCTTGCTTAACGAACAGCTCGGCGATGATGTAGCTAAGCCTTGATCCACCGATTCAATGCGTGTGGCGCTCTTCGACACGTCATGATCTTGGTAGAGATTTTGGGCGTGCTGTCGCCCGGCCTGGTGCCGGGGTACTCATAGCCTATTGGGAAGTGCCCGTCGTTGGCCGCGTGACCGCCGTTTGTCGTGTGTGGACAGTCAGGCTGGTGGTGCGTGCGCTGCAGCGAACAGCCGCAGCCAAGGATGTTGCCAGGGCCAGTACTGAGGCAGGTGGATGGTGAGGCTGCGGGCGTGGCGGGCGATCCGGGCGGCGAGGTTGATGAGGTGGCCGCGGATCGTGGCCGGGCGGGCGGTGGCGTAGCGGGGGTCGGCCAGGGTGGCGGCGGCGCGGCTGAGGTTGTGCGCGATCGCGATGCAGGTCAACCAGGCGTTGTTGGCGGTGAAGACGCCGGCGACACGTGACTCCTCCCCATGGCCATCAGACCATGATCATAAGCCTCCGTGAAGCGGCGGGTAGCTCCAAACCCCCACGGCTGCCACGGTAGTCGCTGCAACCCCCGACAGCCTCAGCGCCCAGAGCAGCCGACCCGAGGTCGCACATGCTCGCGCATGTCACCGAATAGCCTCTCATGCCGCTGACCCGCGCTGCCGCGTCGTAGACTGCAGCCGCAACTCGCGGTGAACATCGCGTCGTTGGGGAGAGTTCGTTAATGGACGTACCACCGGTCCCTCGCGCCATGAGCTCACTACTGACTCGGGAGGTTGCCGCCGAGCTGGCAGTGGTCTATGGCGATCAGCTTGTGTTCCCGGACCGCACAGTTGTGGATTGGCCTGGAGACGACGAACGTCTGTTCCCAGGTTGGCCAACCTCGGTATTGGTGATCTCGATTGAAAATCAGGGAGTCTGCGCCTGGGGCGTCCCGTTGGGCGATTCAGATCCCCCGGTACTTGTCGGCGGAGAGCTTCTTGACATGCCGGACGCAACGGTTCAGTACGCACCGAGCATCGAGTCCTTCATCGCCGCGCGCCGGTGGGACGCTGTGTGTCTGACCCGGGAACCGCTGCTTCAGGCGCAGGCTGCAGCTGTCGATGCGGAATCGCTTGCCTTTCTGCGAGGCCGGTTCAACGAACTGCCGCCTACCGCCGGCTGGCCTTGGGCC